>NZ_JBNZCE010000098.1:0-1770 GCF_050589265.1 Actinoplanes sp. G11-F43 | reverse complement strand
ACATCACCGAAGCAACCCGCTGGGCCAACCGCGAAATGACAAGGCCATTCACCATCCTCGGCCTCACCGGATGATGTTGAAACGACCGTGGCCGGGGGGGGCATGGAATCGCGAGAGTATGACCCTAGGGCTGCCGCGATAATGGGGGACCAGCGAGCCCGCTGGATTGCTCATGAATCGATAATCGGAGTGTTGCGAGGCTGGGTCCGAATGAGGATCCTGGAGCGATGGCATTCGGTGTGGTCGTCATCATGCATCAGATATTCGACATGCCTTTGCGGGATGCCAAGAGGATCGCGCGCTGGGTGGTGATCGGCGGCAGCCTGTCAGACGACGAGATCGTGCAGCGGATCGATTCCCTCCGGCTTCGAGGCCCGGAGAGTGATGACGACCTGGGCGACTGACCAGGGCCTTTGCAAGGTAGAGGTTTGACCGTTTCAAGCGATTCCGAGGAGTTGTAGGGATCGGTGCGGCTTTCTGCTGTTGTGGCGGAGAGCTTTGGCGACGTTCGTGGCGCCGGCCAGGCGCAGGAGGCTGATGACGAGGTTGCGGACCGCGGCGAGGGCTTGAGGTGCGCTGCCGGTACGGACCTGGCTGGCGTCTTCGCCGAAGGTCACGTCTCTGATGTAGTGCAGGGATTCGATCAGCCAGTGTCCGCGAAGCCATCCGGCCAGGTCGGAGGGCTTTGCCTGGCCTGCGGTGAGATTGGTGATCGCGTAGACGGTGACGGTCGAGGCCCGGCCGGTTCGCGGATGGTAACGGCGACGCCGGATCCGGACTGCCTGGACGGCGTGCGGGAAATCCAGGGCGAGAACGCCGTGGCAGGTGACCGCCTGCAGCCGGCGGATCTCCCGGCGCCCGTGACCACGGTCACGGGTCACATCGAGAACCGGGACCTTCGCCCAGGGCAGGGCCTTGAGCTGCCGGAACAATCGCGGCTGATTACGTTTCACGGTGAACAGGTAGCCGGCCCTCTTCTCCTCCGTCAGCCAGCGGGCGTGTTCGCGCTGGGCGTGCATGGCGTCGGCGGTGACGACCGCATCGGTCAGGTCCAGACCGGACAGTAACGGCTGGAACCGGGTGATTTCATTCGTCTTCCCGTCGACAGCGGTCTGACCGAGCACGGCACCGTTGTGGTGATCCAGTGCTGCCAGCAGGTGCACCTGGTCGCCGGGACGGCCGCTGCCCCGTAAGGTCTTGCCGTCGACCGCGACGGCTCTGCGGCCCGCGGCTGATCGCAGGTTCGTCCTGGTCAGCAGCCATTCGGTGAGGGCTGCTTCCACCGCTTCGGCATCCAGGCGGGCCAGAAGCCGGCCGATCGTGGACGCGTCCGGCACCAGGAAACCGCCGGTGAATCGGTCCCGGCTCACCTCGAGCCCGGCCAGGATGTCGACCGGCAGGTCAGCAGCCCATTCACCGATCGCCGACACCGACCGCTGCCCGGCAGCGACGGCACCGACCGTGACCGCGAGCAGGCTGGACAAGGAATGGACCCGCCCGCGCCGATCGCGGGGATCCGGGATCCGAGCCAGGGCCTGGAGCAACCCGGCGGGATCTTGATACGGATCGTCCGACACGCCCGGCAGGCGTGCGGACAGACTCCTGATCAACGATGATGACTCCACGAGCGCGGTCCCTCGGTGTTCGATCATTTGGCCTAGACACCTGAATGATCAACCGAAGGCCGCGCTCTTCTACGTACCGCCCGATACCGGCGTGACTACACCAAAACCGATCATCCGGTCATACCTCTATCTTGCAGAGGCCCTG
>NZ_JBNZCE010000097.1:0-1366 GCF_050589265.1 Actinoplanes sp. G11-F43 | reverse complement strand
CAGGGTCATTGCGTTCTGGGGTAACTGCTGGTCACAGCGGTGATGAGGTCGTGTGATCGGCGGTCGGCGCGTCGGTTGGCACGGGCGATGTTGGTGTCGCCGTTGATGCGGTGCCAGCCGATCGCGGTGTTACGCAGGGTGGCCATGACGGCGGGTCCGGTGCCGGTCCGGGCTTGATGCAGATCTTCACGGAACGTGACATCCCGGATGAAATGGATCTGGTTCTCGATCAACCACTCTGCCCTGGCCCATTTCTGCAGGTCAGCGGGTTGCGCTTCGGCGGCGGTCAGAGAGGTGATCAGGTAGGCGGTCTCCCGGCTGGTCTTGCCGTCCACGGTGCGGGTCCGGGTGATCCGGGCGGCCTGCTGGGCGCGGGGGAAGGCGATCCCGCCCGGGGTGTGCAGGGTGACGGCCTTGACCGTGCGGGTCTCCTTGCGGCCGTGCCCGCGGTTGCGGGTGCGGTCACCGACTGGGATCTGCGCCCACGGCAGGGTCTTGAGCTGGGTGTGAAGGGTGGGCTGGTTTCCCTTCGCCTGGAGCAGCAGGTGTGCTCCGCGGCTGGTGATCTGTTCGGCGTGATCGGTCTGGGTGTGCATCGCGTCGGCGACGAACAGGACCCCGGTCAGGCTGCCCAGCACGTTTTCGACCTCGGCGAGAAGCGGGGTGAACGCTGGGATTTCGTTCGACTTGGTGTCGACGGTGACCTGGGCCAGGACGATGCCGGTGCTGGTGTCCAGCGCGGACAGCAGATGCGTCTGGCGGCCCTCGGGCAGACGGGAGCCCCGCAATGTCTTGCCGTCGACGGCGATCACGGTCCGGTAGCGGCGTGGCCGGGCGGGTGCCGGCGGCGTCCGCGACTGGAGCCAGCCTGCCAGAGCAGCACTGAGCAGGGCCGCGTCGAGGCAGGTCATCAGCCGCCACATCGTCGTGGCGGCCGGCACACCCCGGGTGAACCCGAGCCGGACCTGGTCGGGCTCGTCGAGGTCGTACAACCAGTCGGCGATCGCGGCGAACGAGGTGGCACCGGCCAGGACCGCGCAGACCGCGACGGTCAGCAACGCCACGAGCGGATAGCGGGTCCCGTGGGGATTTCGTGGGTCCGGAATCCGGCCCAGGGCCTCGGCGAGCCCAGCGTGTTCACTATCGGTGACGGGCGACGGTGGCGTGTCGGAGCCAGGGGTTGTCACGGTCAGTGCGGAGATCAGAGATGATGCCATCGGCGGGTGGAGTTCCTCGGTGATCGTGCAGCGTGAAGAACTCCATGATCACCTTGAGGGCTTCACCCGCTTCTACCACCTCCACAAAGGCCGGTCATCTCACGAAATCCCTGTTCAGCGGATCACAGACCGAGAACGCAACATCCCTG
>NZ_JBNZCE010000096.1:0-1433 GCF_050589265.1 Actinoplanes sp. G11-F43 | reverse complement strand
TCTCCGCCACAACAGCAGAAAGCCGCACCGATCCCTACAACTCCTCGGAATCGCTTGAAACGGTCAAACCTCTACCTTGCAAAGGCCCTGTGACCCAGCGCAGGATCGGCTGCAGGGTCTGGTGTAGCGGGTGATCGTGGCCTGCGAACAGCCGAAGATCTCGCCGAGAACCTCGTCGGACAGGTTGTGCCGTAACCCGAAGAGCGCCGCGATCACCGCTGTGGGCAGCGGCAACACGTGCGGCCGTCCGACCGCCGGCTTCTCCCACTCGACACCGACGATCTCCCGGACCCGGCCGATCAGGTTGCTGAACCGGTCGGCGGACAGCCCTGTCATACTGGCGCAGCGCAGCGGCCATACCTCGATCAACTTCGTCACGCAAGATGATCTATGGGATCCCGGCCGCTGTATCCATTCCGGACAGCCGACGCCCGGCCTACAACACCCTAAGTCTCACTCAACATCACATCCGTGAATGTCGATGAGATTTGGAATGACTCTCCCGGAAGATGGTCATCTGGAAATCAGATCGTCACCAATTCCAAAGTGGTCTACATACGAAGAGATGAAGTTCCAAGTGGACGATCGAGCAGGATCTTGCTGGCGATTAGCCTCCGCAGCATAAGAACGCAAGGCCGAAAGGGCCGACTCTTGGTGGCCGAGAAGGGCTGCGATGATGGCTAAATGTCCATTAAGAGCCTGGTACCTGGACTGATCGTTCTCTAAACGCAAAAAAATGTCGGCGGCGCTGCTCAAGGTCGACAGGAAGCGCAACCCGGCACCGAGCAGGTCCGAGACCATGACCTCTGCGACGCGTGCAACGTCGGATTCTTCGTGAAGTCTCCAGCGGTGCGGAATAGCGACTCCCCGCCCTTCCCAGCGAACGAGGTCGGCAAGTGCCTGGCCGACCGAACATACGCCAAAGGATACTTCAGGCTCCGGCGGCAGACCCCGAAACTTCACATAAAGCCGGCTCGTCTCTGGATGACGAGCACCTAGAGCCGGTGAAAACGAAACCGGCCCGTCTCCTGATGCGTTCAAACCAAATTGCCAGAATACGTCACCCACGCCGTGCGAATATCGCGGCTCGCGGGCAACGGGATCCAGCTTCCAGCCCTCTGTTGATAGTCGCTGCGTCAGCTCAGACTGAAGCAATGAACCTAGCAATGCGGACATAGCTTGCTGCTCTTTCCAAAGTTTGAGACGGTGAAGTTGTCCCCGTGACTGAAGCCGTATTGGGATAGCTTATCCGTCGACAAGGTCAGCCCGCCATGTACAAGATCGAAATATCCGGTAACTTGATCTATATCCATCCTGGACACCACATCTGGTCCCACGAGGCGGCCCACGGCCGTTTCATGATCGATAGTGGCGGTGAGTGACGGTGCCTGCGTTGGCGTGTCGGATATGGACGAAGCTCCGTTGAGTCCAGG
>NZ_JBNZCE010000095.1:0-1461 GCF_050589265.1 Actinoplanes sp. G11-F43 | reverse complement strand
TCTCCGCCACAACAGCAGAAAGCCGCACCGATCCCTACAACTCCTCGGAATCGCTTGAAACGGTCAAACCTCTACCTTGCAAAGGCCCTGCCCGGCTCAGCGCCTCACTTGATCACACGATAAATCCTTCTTCTGCCGATGGGTGCGCCTCAGTCCTGCCGGGAGATCCACGAAAGAAAAAGGTGGAAGACTGGCACGATTTGCTGGTGACCCACGATCCCGTTCGGCATTTCGCGGAATCCGGAATCGGCGATAAAAATCTGTCGAATATCGGGAGACTCCCATAGGGATTCGGACGGCATTCTCCCCGGCAACCGCACGGTGACCCTCAATAAACTGGCTGTCCCGGCCCTCATCGAGTGTCACCGTGGCCACCGTTCTACGTCGGCCACACTTATTCACGAAGAGGCAACTCCGCGCCGGTCCAACCGGCCCCGGGGCCGAGGCCGAGGTCGAGGCCGGAGCCAAGGTCAAGGCCGGAGCCGAGGCCTGGGCCCGAGCCGGGGCCGGAGCCCGAGCCGAGGCCGGAGCCCGAGCCGAGGCCGGAGCCCGAGCCGAGGCCGGAGCCCGAGCCGAGGCCGGAGCCCGAGCCGGAGCCGGAGCCGGAGCCGGAGCCGAAGAATCAGGTGCTGTGGCCGGAGGCTGCCGGTTCGCCTGCGGCCGCCGGCTCGGACCGGCGGGTTGCGGTGCTCGTGGGGCCTCCTGGGACACCGCCGATGCTGTGGCTTTTGCGGGTCGAGTCGTTGGAGCTGCCGTGCCTGCTACCGCTGGTTGCCGCCGGGCCGCTGAGTGACCCGCGATGCCAGATGAAGCCGCAAGCGCCGGAATCGACACGGGCACTGATCGCTCTGCGGGCGCGGAACGTGTCGCGGGCGCGGGCGGATGCGGCGGGACGGGAGTGGCCGGTGTCGAAGCTGCTGCCGACGGCGATGCGGGGCGCGGTGTGGAATGGGCCCGGGTGCCGGTGATGTCGGCAGGAGTCCGCGGTGGGATGCCGCTCTCACGGAGGCGCCGAAGCTTCTCGGCGTGGCGTCGCTGCAGACCCCAGTCACGGCGAATCTTGTGCTGACGACGAAACTCCGCACGATCGGGATCGTAATTACGCGCCTTGGTCCAATCCCGCATCGCAGCAGTTTGGGCCCGACTGAACAACGACATCTGAGCCATACATGAATTCTCCCGAACCCCAGCCGCGAAGTGTAAGGAGTTGATCATGCCAATCACATTCAAACATCAGACTGCATGAGCTACCGATAAGGTTCTTCCACCATCGAGACGCACCGGGCGAAAGGGCTCCATCGGCCTTTTCGTCCCGGATCGGGTGCCATCGCCGCCAGCGGGCCGTAGCAGTGTGGGTCCCGGCCGCTACGACAGGGATGTTGCGTTCTCGGTCTGTGATCCGCTGAACAGGGATTTCGTGAGATGACCGGCCTTTGTGGAGGTGGTAGAAGCGGGTGAAGC
>NZ_JBNZCE010000094.1:0-1475 GCF_050589265.1 Actinoplanes sp. G11-F43 | reverse complement strand
TTCCGGACAGCCAACGCCCGGCCAACAACCCAAATCTCACTCAACGTTACATCCATGAGTGTCGACCAGGTTTTGGATGGCTCTCCCGGATTGCTCTGGAAATGCCATCTTGGAGGCGCATCGAATGGCATGTGGCGTTTGGCTGGGCGGGCGGTTTGCTTTCGCGCTTGCCGTCAAGAAGCTGCTGGCGGTGAGGCCTGAGTGAAGGGTTCGGGGTGATCTAGCGCCCCTTTGGGAGAACGAACGTTCTTTCTCGAGGGGGTGACGGGTTGGATAGCCGCTGTGACGGGCCGAATTGCCTCTGCTGTGGGTGCTCTGGCGTGGGATGGCTCAGCGCGAGGGGGGCGCGGGGTGGCCCGATGCAAAAGCGGATAACCCGGGGCACGGGGTGGCCCGATGCGAGCGATAATCCGGTGCGGGGAACGAGTCAATGCGAGTGGATAACTCCATGCAGGGTATGGGGAAGTGTGGGCTAAACGCCTTATCGGCTAAGATTGATAATAGCCTTTTGGGCTCTGATATCAGCGCGTGGATTCAGGGCTTCTATGAGGTGGGTGGGCCGGAGCGGGTCTGGAGTAGTGCGGTTTCGTTGTCGCCTGCCACGGCCAGCAGGGTTCTGGTCGTGGTGGTGGACACGAGACGTGCGGTGTGGACCGTTGTGCCTCGGGAGGGTTCGGGGCAGGGGGTGCCGGGGTCGAACGGGGCCGTCGTGCTGGAGATCGCGGCCCTGGTGCCGGTGATGCGGAAACCGGTCAGGGTGGTGCGGTCGGCGGCATAGGTGGGTGTGGACAGCAGGAAGTCCTTCGCGCCCTGTTGGGTGCGGATCGCGGGGAACGGCTTCGCGCCCGCGTCGCACGTCACCGACCAGGTCTCCTCGACCAGCTTGGAGTTTTCGAACTCGATCCGGGACGCTTTGTGCGCCAGCCGGGCCTCGTCCCAGTCGAAGCCCTGGCGCAGATCTTCGGCGTCGACGAACCCGGTGCCGGTGGCGAAGTCGAAGACCACCGTCGCCGAGGCCGGGGTGATGCCGGCAAGGCTTCCGGCGATGGCGGCGCTGACGAGTACGGGAAGCATTCGCATGCCGGTCTCTCCTGGTTCACGGTAATTCTCTTGATGCTTCCATGTACCCATTCATCTACCCGTAAAAGCGGATATTTCCGGCCGTTTGGGAGTTGGCTGGCCGCCGATCGGCTTAAGGGACGCGGTTGAAGATCACGCCGGCGGTGTCCCGGCCCGGTCGATTCGAGAGCGGCGGGGCGATGGCGGCTGTGCCCTATCGGGCGGCACCGAATGGCGGTGCGGCGAGCGGCATGGCTGCGGTGAGTGGCGTGCATGTGGCGAGCGGCGCGAGTGTGGCGGTGAGCGGCGCAGATACGGCGAGCGGCATGGGTGCAGCGGTGCGTGGCGTGGCTGCGGTGGGCGGCGTAGCTGCGGTGAGCGGCATGGGTGCAGCGGTGCGTGGCGTGGCTGCGGTG
>NZ_JBNZCE010000093.1:0-1567 GCF_050589265.1 Actinoplanes sp. G11-F43 | reverse complement strand
AGCAGAAAGACCGTCGCCCGGGCACGGAGGCCCGGCGCTTCCGCAGCGCCACGCGGCTCGATCACGCCCACCCGTAAGGGACAAAACGGTCAAGCCGAAACGGACTGGAAAGGATCAAAACCCTCTGACGAATCGAGGCCAACGCCAGCTCCGAAGGCACCAACCGCGTCATCAAAACCGTCGCCCGCGACGCCTACGGATTCCGCAACCCCGAAAACCAACGACTACGCACCCGCACCGCCACCACCCCGCCGCACCGCGGACACCTCAACCCCGCTTAACTTCGAAGAGCCCCCATAGGCTGCAAAAACGCTGATCTTGGGTGTCAATAGCAAATCCAGTTCGTTTCTGGGTAGATCGCATGTCGATCAAGAGGCATACAGGATCAAGAAGTGGCCCGGCCGAAGCCGGGCCGCGCGCACGCGTTCAAAGACCTACGGCCCCGCGCGCACTCCCGCCAAAACCGGCCATCACCTGCATCACAAAAATCGACGATTGTAAAATTGCTTATTCCGTTGCCATCAGCCGTGACAGCAACCGACGCGTACCGCTAGGCCCGTCGGCGCACAACTTCGCGACACGATCGCGCTCGCGACACGATCGCGCTCCAGGTTGGCGCGCAGGCGGACGTCAAACCGCCCACTCGCTACCTTCTAATGGGATAAGTAAATTCCGCATAGCCGTCGTATTCGACGAATTCTAGGCAGTTCAGGATCACCCTGCCGTCATTCACGTCCGCGCCACACGAAAAACGCGTGCCAGGTGCTCCGCTGTAGAGCAAATCAATATCGGAAATCGCGTCGACCGTGCCGCAGAGCAACGCTGGCTCCATACCCGAATACATGATCATCAGATAATCGTGCCGACCCCACGGTGTTCGACGGCAACTCTCGATGAAGTCCGCATCTATGTCCTCAGGAAGCTCCAGAGATTTGTGATCAAGCAGCCTCCAGTCGATGTGGCTACCAGCCCAAGGCAGCGTGTTCAGATAGGCCTCAAACTCGGAGGAGAATCCCAGCTCAAGTACCTGATGCGGGTGCCGATTCAGCCATTCCGCCACATGTGGTCGTTCAATGTTGATCATGATTCCTCGCCAATGATTTACGTATGCGGAAGGTGCTGCATGATCTCCCAGTAGTCTTGGTCGGTGCCTCCACGAATGACATTCGCTCCGGTTCGCCAACCATCATTTCGCTTGGGGCCATTCTTGACCCACCAGTTGACATGGAAACCCTTATCTGGATTCTTGGGATCGAAATCGACTCGCCAGCCCCGCATGCCATCCGGACTCTGCATTCCTGTGACTCGCCCCTTCCAAGGACCCAGTTCCTACACAAATGGCACCGCGTCGTCGCCCAAGCTAGCACTATCACGCGCAGCGGAACGAGCAGCGTTATAGCCACCGAAGTGACTGACAATCTCGCCGCAGTTAGCGTTGTGAACAAGGGCAGGTGTTTCGCCGGCTCTGTTGCGTTGACCTCGATTCGTCAGAGGGTTTTGATCCTTTCCAGTCCGTTTCGGCTTGACCGTTTTGTCCCTTACGGGTGGGCGTGATCGAGCCGCGTGG
>NZ_JBNZCE010000092.1:0-1607 GCF_050589265.1 Actinoplanes sp. G11-F43 | reverse complement strand
CACCCCGCACCCCGCACCCCGCACCCCGCACCCCGCACCCCGCACCCCGCACCCCGCACCCCGCACCCCGCACCCCGCACCGATTATCGGATCGCCTCGTTCTCAAGAGAGCCGTCGGCTCACGGCTGTATCACCGGTCAGACTTCCAGCCCCAAGATCGGGCTATTCGTGGAACCTGGGGCTACGGCCCGGGCCGTTTCACGTGAAACGGTTCTAGTCGTGAGGCGCCCGGTTTCACGTGAAACGCAACTCGAATCTTGCAGACGCACCAACTTCTCGCTTAGCACTCCTATAGCTAAGTCCGGTTGCCGTTATGCCTGTCGAGTTGTTGGAGCAGTCCCTCGATGGCAGCATCGCTGAGGAAGAATCCGGCCAGGCGCAGCTACTGAAGTGCAACATCGCGCAGACCACGAACACCCAGTCGGAGCCGGGTAGTACAGCCATGGACGCCAGATCGTGCCCTTAGCGCAGTCAGACAGGGCTGGCGGCAAGTGGCGTGCGAGGTTGGCTCAATTGACTGCACCTACATCGGTGACCCGGGCCAAGACGGATCAAGACCAAGCCCCGATTGCAGCCCAGAGCCAATTCGGTCCACCTACCTCCCGTGCGAGGAACTGGGGACAGGCGGTTGGACCTCTTCATCGAAGCAACCATCGGCGCGGCCCTTCTCGGCCAACCAACAGGATGGTTTAACCCAGGACCGAACGCGGTCTTCGACAGCCGAGGGTCCCGTCAGACGGCTACCGAAATTCGTATCGAGGTACCTTCGCCGGTCCAGCCGATTCTGGGCTCCCGGCAACAGCGGTACAAGACCGAAGCAGGCAACGCGATGGAGCACTTTGCGAAACCTTCGACCGGGCACCGGGCACCGGGCGATTGTGGCCGAGGGCGAACGAACTATGCCAGCTTCCTTCACCCTGCCCGCGATTCACCGACGATCGGGATGGGTATAGATCAACTGCCGGCCGCCGCTCTATCCCGCACACAGGACGACCAGACCTCAAGGTTTAACGCTGCTCGCGGAGCGAGCTCAGGGCGAGCGCCTGGCCTCCGATGATCGGCGGTAGTTGTTTCACGTGAAACGGGAAGGCTTCCAGATCCCTTCGCGCTTTGAGCGGAGCCCAAGTACCGATCGCTGGCAGGCGACGCAAGCCGGACAGGGCAGGACGGTGTTTCACGTGAAACGGCATCGTTCCGTCGGCTTTGGTTCGACAGGACAGGCGTGGAGCCGGCAGTTCATGAGCGTGGGCTGAAACCGGGACCAACAGCACCGGGATCCCCTCGGCAAGAGGCAGCGAATCGATGCTGGCGTTAAAACCCTCTCTGGCGAAACCCAGCTGCTCTTGGACCGCTCTCGCCGAGACACGCCGCGCTCCAGACACGCCTCATCCGCCAGTGGAGCGGTATCGGCTCCTGAGGGCCCTCAACATTCCCACACCAGATGTAGAGCGTCGGCCCGGGCACATGAATGCCGGAGCCGATATTGTCGCGCCTGCCGACGGACGATCTGACCGTGCTCGACTAAGGCGTGTTTTAGAACTCGGTGAGGTTGATCGATGTCACGCGTGGCGGTGATCGATAACTGAAGAGGTCTCCGGTATCTGGTT
>NZ_JBNZCE010000091.1:0-3777 GCF_050589265.1 Actinoplanes sp. G11-F43 | reverse complement strand
CGGTGGCCCAGGGCCAGGTGTCGGGGATGGACAGGACCCGGCGGCGGGCATGGGTGGCGAGTTTCGCGGGTAGATGCAGCAGCCGGTAGCGCAGGGTTTCGGGTTCGGCGTCAGCGAGTCCAGCCTGTCCGTGCAGGCCGAGCAGCCGGAGCCAGGCGGCCAGGTCGGCAGCGATGTTGCAGGTCAGGACCCAGCCCTGGTTGATGGTCCAGGCATGTGAGGGCAGGATGCGCAGCCCCATGGCCTTGCCGTGCCGGACCTGGTCTTCGACGCCGGCATGCGAGCGATGCAGGGCGTCGAGCCATTGCGGCTGGTGCGAGCCGGAAACGCCGCGGATACGGGTGATGCTGGTCGCGACGATCTGATAGCGCCAGCCGGTGGCCCGTTCCAGAGTGGTGAGTTGTCTGGTGTGCCGGGCCGAGGCAGGGCGGTTGCGTAGTCGTTTGAGGGGACTGTGAGCTGGGGTTTTGGTAGCTCTGCGAGAGGACCCGGGTCCATGTAGGACGGGTGCGACCCGTTCGTAATCATGGTGTTTGCGAAGACAACCGTGATCGAGAACTGGACGCACCCGCTGATGACATCATCACTTACCGAGATCGTGCTGCCGCAGCGACCCCCGGGTATGCCGTGCCCGATGGTGGTCACCGATGGTGACCGGCGGAGCCTGTTCGTCGCGTTGGCGGCGGTGGCGGATCCGCGGGATCCGCGGGGCCGCCGGTACCCCCTCGTGGCCGTCCTGGCGGCGGCGGTGTGCGCGGTGATCGCCGGGGCGTGCACGTTCGCCGCGGTCAGTGACTGGGTGCGGTTCCAGGACCGGGCGGTGTGGGCCCGGCTCGGATTCAACGGCCGGGTGCCGGCCGCGACGACGGTGTGGCGGCTGCTGATCCGTCTCGACGCCGAAGCGTTGTCGCAGGTCCTGGCCCGCTGGCTGCGGTCACGGACGGCACCGCTCCCGGCCGGTGGTCACTGGTGGCGCCGGGTCATCGCCGTCGATGGCAAGGTTGCCCGCGGAGCCCGGCTGCCCGCCGGCCGCCAGATCCATCTGCTCAGCGCGTACGACACCAGCACCGGGATCGTGCTCGCCCAGGTCCAGATCGCGGCGAAGTCGAATGAAATCCCCGCGTTCACCCCGCTGATGCTGCTGGTCAAAACGGTGCTGGGCTCCCTGGAGGGTGTGCTGATCGTTGCGGACGCGCCCTGCACGCCCAGGTCGGGCACGCCGACCTGCTCGCCGAACACGGCGCGTATCTGATGGTCACGACCAAGGCCAACCAGCCGACGCTGTTCGCCCAGCTCAAGGCCCTTCCCTGGGCGCAGGTCCCGGTCGGGGCGCAGACCCGGGACACCGGTCACGGCCGCAAGGAGACCCGGACCGTCAAAGCACTCACCGTCGCGACGCCGGGCGGGATCGGCTTCTCCAAGGCCGAACAGGCCGTCCGGATCACCCGAACCCGCACGGTCAAGGGCAGGACCAGCCGCGAGACGGCCTACCTGACGATCTCACTGCCCGCCGGCCACGCCCGCCCAGCAGATCTGGGTGCCTGGGCGAGGGCGGAATGGCACATCGAAAACCGTGTGCACTTTGTGCGGGATGTAACGTTACGTGAAGACGCGCATCAAGCCCGGACCGGCAACGGCCCCGCTGTGTTCGCCACCCTCCGTAACGCCTCGATCGGATACCACCATGTCAACGGCGCCACCAACATCGCCGAAGCCACCCGGGAAGCCAGCCAGCGTCCCCACGACCTCATCACCGCCGTGACCACAGAAAACCCGATCGTGACCAGCGGAAAGGGCACTACGCAATAGCCCTGGCCCAAACCCGCCGACCACACGGCCGTTTCATGATCGATAGTGGCGGGGAGTGACGGTGCCCGCGCTGGCGTGTCGGATATGGACGAAGCTCCGTTGAGACCAGGTCTTTCCACAGATCTGGTTCAAACGGAGCTTCGTCGTGCCGCAGTCTGCCACCCTCATCACCGATCCGTCGCCCCTGCCGTTGCCTGAGGACGTCTCGTTCACGCCTTCGTGTCACGGTCTGCTCGACTTGCTGCTCGCCGTCGGCGACGGCCGCTCCGACCAAGGTCGTGATCATCCAGTGGCGGTCGTGCTCGCGCTGGTCGCGGCGGCCACGGTAGCCGGGCTGAAGGGCTACACCGCGATCAGCGGCTGGGTCGCCGACGTCCCCACCGACATCATGGACGGCCTGTACCTGCGAGCCGAGGCCAAACCGGCCGGACGGCCGTCACGCTCCACGCTCTGGCGGGTCTGCACCGACACCGACGGCGACATCCTGGACACGGTGATCTCCGAGTGGACCACCACCCAGCGCAACAGCACCGGCGAACAGGCTCCCACCAGCAGCGATACACCGGCACAAGTACGCCTGAACGGCAAGACCGTCCGCGGTGCCACCGACGCCGACGGCGGGCAACTGCACCTGCTGTCCGCCCTGGCCGGTAAACCCGGCCCGGACCCGGCAGCCGTCATCATCGCCCAGGCACCGACAGACGGCGCCAAGACCCGCGAACCCGAAACCGCCCGCGCCGTCCTGGAGACCCTCAATCTGCGGGAGGTGACCGTGACAGCCGACGCGCTGCACACCGTCAAGGCCACCGCGGAGCTCATCCACCAGCAGGGCGGCCACTTCGTGCTGCCGGTCAAGGAGAACCGGGCCGCACTGTTCGACGTCCTCGACGCCCTGCCCTGGGCCGACACCCCGATCGGTCACGAGAGCACCGAGACCGGCCACGGCCGTACCACCCGCCGCACCATCCGGGTCCTGCCCGCACCCTCCGGCCTGCCGTTTCCGCACGTCAACCAGGTGTGGCTGATCGAACGCTACGTCACCACCGGCGACGGAAAAGAGTCCGCCGCAGCACAACTGGGCGTCACCAGCCACCCTGCCGAGACCGCCGGACCAACCGAGATCGCCGCGTTCAACCGCGGCCAGTGGGCCATCGAAACCCTGCACTTCATCCGCGACACCTGCTACCGCGAAGACCACTCCCACGTGCGCACCCGCTCCGGACCCCGCGTCCTGGCCTCGCTCAGAAACCTCGCCATCAACGCCCTACGCCTGGCCGGCCGCACCGACATCACCGAAGCCACCCGCTGGGCCAACCGCGACATGACCAGGCCATTCACCATCCTCGGCCTCACTGGATGATGTTGAAACGGCCGTGCCCGCCGACCACGACACCCACTGGCGCAACTGGCGCCGCCGCCACCAAGCCCGAGCACGCTGGTTCCACCAACGCGCACGCCTCAGTCGAGAGTATTCCCTGGCCAACTAGCAAATGGCGGCTGCCGTACTAGTCACCGTCGTTCCGACTCGTACGATTGTCAGGCACCCCTCTTGCCCCCGACGCTTTTGCCGCTTCCCAAACGACCCAATGAAGTAACTGATCGCGATCAAACGAGGTGGCATTAGGCAAACGTTGAAATTCCTTAGTTGCTACGTCGAGGCGCGAGCACTGTAGCTCGACCCTCTCAGCGCTGGTCGCGTTCGCGGACTCCTCGACCGCAACCACAACACACATCCAGCATGACACAGGAGACGCTTCGTGAAGGTAAGGAAGGAGATAGTAACGCCATCCTTTTTGGACCTTAAGACCTTCTCCTTTACGGCTAAATCCGGAGCAATTTGCAGTTTCAATTAGAATGGAAATCTCACGCGGCGAGGCTCAGGGATGTTGCGTTCTCGGTCTGTGATCCGCTGAACAGGGATTTCGTGAGATGACCGGCCTTTGTGGAGGTGGTAGAAGCGG
This sequence comes from Actinoplanes sp. G11-F43, assembly GCF_050589265.1. Lineage (NCBI taxonomy): Bacteria > Bacillati > Actinomycetota > Actinomycetes > Micromonosporales > Micromonosporaceae > Actinoplanes > Actinoplanes sp. G11-F43. The sequence continues at coordinate 7 of NZ_JBNZCE010000091.1, read as the reverse complement.
GTGAAGC
>NZ_JBNZCE010000090.1:0-2059 GCF_050589265.1 Actinoplanes sp. G11-F43 | reverse complement strand
CCTCGATTCGTCAGAGGGTTTTGATCCTTTCCAGTCCGTTTCGGCTTGACCGTTTTGTCCCTTACGGGTGGGCGTGATCGAGCCGCGTGGCGCTGCGGAAGCGCCGGGCCTCCGTGCCCGGGCGACGGTCTTTCTGCTGGTAGGGGCAGGGGTTTGCAGGTCAGGTTGCGGGCAGTGTGCTCAGGCGTTGCCAGCAGAGGGTGAAGGCGGTGGCCCAGGGCCAGGTGTCGGGGATGGACAGGACCCGGCGGCGGGCATGGGTGGCGAGTTTCGCGGGTAGATGCAGCAGCCGGTAGCCATTGCGGCTGGTGCGAGCCGGGAACGCCGCGGATACGGGTGATGCTGGTCGCGACGATCTGATAGCGCCAGCCGGTGGCCCGTTCCAGAGTGGTGAGTTGTCTGGTGTGCCGGGCCGAGGGCCGGCTGCGCCGCACGATCAGTCGTAGCCCGTGCGGCCAGTCGTGCAGGCGGGTGTTCAGGCCGGTCAGTTCGGCGACCTGTGCAGACCCGGCCGGGGTGCCGTCCTGGTTCAGACTGTCGGTCCATGCCGTTTCGGGCAGAGTCGCGATCGCGGTCTCGTCGGCTTCGGTGATCTTCCAGCCGACGGTGAACCTCACGCTGCGCCAGAGCCGGTTCATCTGATCAAGGTGCCGGAGCAGGTCGTGGGTGGCGCCGGCCCCGTCGACGCGAACCAGGATCTTACGACGGTAGGCGAGCGGCACCTGGTCGATCGCGTCGGCGAGGACCCGGATGTGATCAGCGACGGTGTTCGAGCCGGCGTTACCCGGGCGAAGCAGCATGGCCAGGGACTCACCGGTGTTCGCGCACCACGCGCCGAGAGGATGGAATCCGAACCCGCGTTTGAAGGTGGCGGCGGCGCCCTGTTTGGGCGAGTGGGCGGTGATCAGGGTGGCGTCCAGGTCGATGATCACCCATCCGGTCAGCAGTTTCCCGGCCACGTTCAGCCAGGGGAAGCCCTGCGGGCGGCGGGAGAGCAACTCCCAGACCCGGGCGCGGACCTTCGCCCGGGCCTTGCCGATCCGCTTCATCGCCGCCGTATCGAGGCCGGCCAGGGCCCGCCGGACGGTCGCTTCCGATGGTGGATCACCGAACAGCAGGCCCTGATGGGCGAGCATGCCGATGTCGGACATGCTGGTCGCGCCGAGCACGACCGCGACGGCCAGGGACACCAGGACCGTTCCCCGGTCCCACCAGCCCGGCCCCTTCCCCCGGGGTAGAACCCTGCTCAACCCGCTGGTCAGACCAGTCAGGTCCGCGCATTTACGCAGCAGCACCGCACCCGCGTGACCGACCAGACCCTTCCCACCCGAGCCGACGGTCAGCCGCTGATCCCACCCGCTACTCTTACTCACCAGAAAGGTGCACCCGACTCTGCTGTGGACATGGCGTAGACACCCACATCCTTGCAGGTCAGGCGCACCTTTCCTTTATCGCCCTTTCGATGCAACGCATTCAGCCTGAATAGCCGAGGCTGATGGTCGGTAGCGTGCACCCTGGTTGCTGTCTTGGTTGATGTCAGTCGCGAGCAGCTATGTGCATAGCTCGATCTCGTTGGCCGCCTGGCTGGAGTTGGGCTTCCGGCCGTCGCCGGGTCGATGGACGGTCGGTCGCCATCATGACTCCTTCTGGAGGGTGGACGACCGCGAGCGTTGGGGAAGCATCGTCTCAGAACTGCTTGGTGGATGGCTTCAGCTCGTACTCGGCTTCGGTGTTCGTGGGCGTGCGCGCGGTGGCCGTAGGCCTGTAGCGCGTGCGCGCGGCCCGGCTTCGGGCGGGCCGTTCTTGATACTCGTATAGACACATTGAGCCGGCGGGTGCCGCCGGAAGAGGCAATCTGTCGCTGGGACGTTGGTGCGTGGTCGGACTGTAGCTGGGGTGCTAACTAATCGGCGGTAGCGTTAGGGGCTTGAGCTGCGGTGCGGGCGAGGTCTGCGCGGTAGCGGCCGAGGGGCCTTACCCCCGGAACTTGGACACGGGGTTTATGCGGCTTGTGGGATGGTAGCTGATCTTTCTTGGATCCGCTCGTAGGTGATCGGGG
>NZ_JBNZCE010000009.1:0-279942 GCF_050589265.1 Actinoplanes sp. G11-F43 | reverse complement strand
ACGACAAACTCGCCGTCAGGTTCCAAGCCGTCCTGACCATCGTCATCATCTGCGAGTGGCTCTGACCGGCTTATGAAACACGCCTTAGGGCACGCGACTACGTAGCTTTTCCGGAACGGTCGTGAACGTAGGCCCGCTAGATTTGAACTGCTCCTCGTTCGGCTGGATCCAGTCGGTGAATGTCGCACACTCGAGTCGATTCAGCCGAGGGGTCCAAGGGTCGTCAGGTCGAACACTTTGCGCGGCATCGTTTTGGGCCAGCTCAGGGCTCAGGTGGGCGACGGGTTTAGGTGGGCGACGGGTTTAGGAAAATGGTTTTCCTAGTGATCTGGTAGACGCGTTGGCGGCTAAGGCCACCGAAGCGGATTCGGAGTTCGCTGTTCCCCATGAAGAGGCTCGGTACCTGACCTCTTGGAATAGGGCAATCGCACTTAGTAGTCAATTGAGGCGGTTTGCTCTGTCAGTGCTGGCCATTGAGGCTCAGGACTCCACCTGTATGGACGAACTGTCGAACGGTGTGCCAGCCGGCGGTAGACGGGTGCAGTCGACGGGCTACTCGCGCGGGTGCGGATGAGCCAGGCGAGACAGTCCGGGTGCGGGCGGTCGGTGACGTGCAGCCAGGCACCGCCGGGAATCAGCGGCGGAGGCGTAATCGTGGTTGCAGATTCTCGACGGGCGTGTACGACGTTCAGCGCCTGGGCGATCATGTCGGCAAACCCGATCGGCAGCGTCGGAAGGCGTAGAAGGTGCTCGAACATGTTGACGGCCATCGCCGGGTAAGCACGTCGCAGGATCCGCTGAGTAGACCTAGCGGGATACCGAGAAAGCGGGCCCGGGTCATCCTTTCAGAAAACTCACAGTGAACGCTATTTTCCCCACCATGAAAACAGGACCAACGGCCTTTTGAGAGCTGCGCCTTACGTCGGACCGGCGGCCGGTAAATCAACAGGCAAGGTCTGGCGACGACGAGCTGCGACCATATCAAGAACGACCGGGCGGGCAGCGGGCCGAATATTCGCGGCGCGTGTCTGACGGTGTTGTCCCACCGCCAAATCCTGGCGCGCACCGGAACTGCGGTTCTACGATCGCCGTCACGGCAACCGGTACGACCCGGCGGCCGTAGGCGACGCCGAATGGAAGGCACAGACGGCGTCCGACGCTTGCCGCCGAGCGATGCTGCTCCTGCCGGGCAGATGGAAGGAGAAACGTGACTAGTTCAGTGGGAGAGCCGCAGGTCAGCACGCTGCGGCTACCTGGCATCGGATATCTGCTGCAGTGGCGAAGCGACGGTTTCTGGCGCGAGCTTAACGACGCACAGTACCGAGATGAAGCCGCTGGGGTGTTCATCCCCGGCGAGGACGACTGGGCCGCGTGGACCGGTTTAGCTCAGCCACACGCACGCGGCGGTGAGTGGAACCGCGTCGCAGCATGGTGGATGGTCTACGGAGAGCTCCCCGGCGAGCAGGCGCCAGAAGTGGCGCTGGCGGCCGGCACCCGCCCACCGGTGCAGGTCCTCGGCCAGGTGTGGGCCTGCGAATGGCACGCCGTCGCCCAGCCGGTGACCGTGCACCTGCAAGGTCAGCAGTTCGTCCTGCCCTTCACGGAACCGGCGTACCGCGGTCGCGGCACCGACACGGTGTCCGGGCCGGGATGGTTTCGGTAGCTTGAGTTTTTACGTGTGGCTGGGTGGCATCGACCCTGGCTGATCATGGAGACAGCTCTTGATCGATCATCTTCTTGCCTGGTGTTCTGAGTCGTTAAATCGATGTCGGTGGGTACGTGTGGTGGATGCCTTCTCCGATGGCCGTTCCGATCGTGCTCACCGACGACGAGCGTGAGCAGTCGCTCGCCTGATCGCGTCGGCCGTCGTCAGCCCAAGCCCTCGCCGCCCGATCGCGGATCGTGATCCACAAGTGGCGTAACCGGTTCGCCTCCCACCGTCTCGACGGACTCGTCGACGAACCCCGCCCCAGTCGGCCCTGCACGATCGCTGACGCCGACGTGGAACGGGTGATCACCACGACCCTGAAGACCACGCCGAAGGACGCCACCCACTGGTCGACCCGGTCGATGGCCGCCCACACCGGCATGTCACAGACCGCGATCTCGCGGATCTGGCGGGCGTTCGGCCTGCAACCACACCGCCAGGACACCTGGAAACTGTCGAAGGACCCACAGTTCATCGCCAAGGTCCGCGACGTCGTCGGCCTCTACCTGAACCCGCCCGAACGCGCCGTCGTGCTCCGCGTGGACGAGAAGTCCGAGATCCAGGCCCTCGACCCGACCGCACCAATCCTGCCGATGATGCCCGGCACCCCCGAGCGGGCCACCCACGACTACGTCCGGGCCGGCACCTCCAGCCTCTATGCCGCCCTCAACCTGGCCACCGGCAAGGTGATCGGCTCCCTGCATGCCCGGACCAGGGCGATCGAGTTCAAGAAGTTCCTCCTCACCCTCGACCAGCAGGTCCCCGCAGCCTTGGACGTCCACGTCGTGCTGGACAACGCCTCTACCCACAAGACCCCGGCTATCAAGCGGTGGCTGGCCGCCCACCCGCGTTTCGTCCTGCACTTCACCCCGACCAGCAGTTCCTGGCTCAACCTCGTCGAACGCCGGCTCGCCGAGCTGACCACCAAGAAGCTGCAACGCGGCACCCACCGCAGCGTCCGCGAGCTCAACACCGACATCCGGCAATGGATCGAGACCTGGAACGACGACCCCAAGCCCTACGTCTGGACCAAGACCGCCGACCAGATCCTCGACTCCATCGCCCGCTACTGCGGCCGAATCAACGACTCAGGGCACTAGAAACACTGAAGGCCGAAATCGTCTCTGACGACTTCGGCCGTGTGCTTAACGTGTGTCCGAGGGGGGACTTGAACCCCCACGCCCGTTAAGGGCACTAGCACCTCAAGCTAGCGCGTCTGCCATTCCGCCACCCGGACCTGCCCTGCGCCGATAATCTAGCAAGCCGATCATGAGCGACTTCCGGCGGGGCTTCAGCCTGCTCCGAAGCATACGAACGGAGCCACCACGTCTGGTGGGATGGCCTCGGCCAGCGCCCTCGCCGGCGGAACTCCGGACGCCAACGCGCGGTGGTAGGCGGTCATCACCTCGGCCGAGACCGGGTCGCTCACCCGGGCCACACTCGACACCACGTTCGCGGTGCCCGCGTACAACAGGGCGGCCGTGAAGCCCAGCATCTCGTCCCCGGGACGGACAACCGAGCGGCCCACATCGCACGCCGACAGCACCACATGCCGGGGGGCGACGGTCAACTGCTGGATGTCGTACGCCATCAACGGCCCGTCCACCAGGTCCAGACAGGAGAACAGAACGTTCTCCCTCTCGTGATGCCCGTGCGCCGCGAAATGCGCCACCGCCACCCCGTTCAACCCCCGCAGCGTCTCCCCCACCGTCGCCGCCGAACCGGTCAGCACCCGGCTACCGGGGTACACCGAGGCGACCTGCGCGACCTCACTCGACGCGTACCGCAGATCGGGTCCGGCGACCAGCAACGGCCCCGCACCGGACAGCGGAACCGCAACCCGCCGTGCGGAGATCCACGCCGACGCGGACGCCGCGACCGTCACCGGCCGCCCCCGCAACGACGGCAGCAGCCCCCACGGAATCCCGGACAGCTGCCGAGTGGGCACCAGAACCAGCTCCCGGTCCCCCACCCACCCCGCCATCGGCACCATCAACTGCTCGTCCACGATGCGCAGGGCAGCGAGAAACGACGACCGGATGACCGCCTCGATCGCGGCGGGAAGCCCTCCACCGGCAAGGACGTCCAGATCAGCCGACAGCCGGGCGACCGCCTCCCCCACCACACCGTGCGCCCCGAGATCGATCAGCCGCACTTCCCCGTCCCGCAACGCCAGCGCCCGCAGCCGCCCGTCCCGGACCAGAAAACTGACCAGGATCCGACCCGCGAGTTCCCGCTGTACGTCACCGAGTGCGGCGATCCGGTGATGCGACCCGGGCCCGTCGACCCGCCACGACCGCGCTTTGACGAACCGTTCCAGGGTCGCGCACCGGGCCGCCGACGCCTGCCCGGTGGTACGCATCCGGTATCGCAGCTGACGCAGTTCGGCCAGCGCCGCCGCCACCTCCTCATCGTCGGGCGGATGGACCGGCGGAATTTGGAACGCCTGTGCCCGCGACCGCTCCGACCAAGCGAAAACCGCCCGCGCCGACCCGCGTTCGAAGGCCGCGCCCAGCCCGAGCGCCGCCAGGTCCTGTCCGAGAACGGTCATCCCGGACTGCATGTCGACGCTGCCGAGCCGGCTGCGGTGCAGGTTCAGCGCGGACAGCCCGGCACCGGCTTCGGCCGCCACCCGGGCCCGGTCGCCGCGGGCGTACGCGAGTTCGGCCCGGGCCAGCCGCCGCATCAGGCGCAATTCGACCGGAACGGGTGCGGGGGTACGGGGAATCGCCGCGCACCGGTCCGCTGCCTGGTCGAGCCGTCCGCCGCTGACCAGGGCGCGCACTCCGACCAGGTCGGCGAGTTCGGCGTCGGGCCGGAGCCGGGCGGCGCGCAGTCCGGCGGCCACGGTGAACGCGCGCGTGGCCACCGACAGGGGCCGGGTGGCGTACGGCAAATCGGCTCGGAGTCTTGTCAACGCCGCCAGCAGGGCCCATGCCGTGTTGGAGCGCCGCCGGAATCGCCGTTCGGCCCGCCGTGCCCAGGTCGCGGCGGTGGTGTGGTCGCCGGCGTGCAGGGCGGCCTGGGAGCGCAACAGTTCGGCTTCGGCGAGTTCCTGGGTGATCCGCTGCCGCCGGGAGACGGCGATCACCTCGTCGAGGGTGCGGCCGGCTTCGGTGAACAGTCCGGCGGTGAGCAGCACCCGGGCGCGGGCGGCGGACAGCACCGGCCGGAATCCGGGGGCGTGCCGCGCGTACAACTCCTCGGCGCCGTCGAACGCGGCGAGCGCGCCCGGCAGATCGCCGGAGAGCAGGTCGCAGTAGCCGCGGTTGTGTGCCGCCTTGGCCGCGAGCATGCCCAGGTCATGATCGCGGGCCAGGCGTTCACAGTCGCGCAGGTCGTCGCGGGCGGTGTGCACCCGGCCGCCGTCGAGGTGCACCGACGCCCGGTTGAGCAGTGTGGAGCACAGCACGGTGGCGTGCCGGGGCGCGCCGAGCAGCGGGATCGCGGCGTCGAAGAAGCCGATGGCCTCGGTGTACCGGCCGATCCGGCACAGCATCAGCCCCCGCTGTTGCAGCAGCACACCGCAGTCGTCCGGGTCGACGAGGCGTTCCGCCAGGCCGAGCAGGCCGAACCCGTGGTCGGTGCGGCCCAGCTCGGTCTCGGCGTAGGCGAGGCTGATCAGCAGCCGGGCCGCGAGCGCCTCCCGGGTGGTGCGCGGCTCGGATGGCGCCATGGTCTCGTGCCAGCCGAGCAGCGCCAACCCTTCCCGCAGGTGGCGCGCGCCGTCGCCGGGGCGGCCGTCGGACGTCGCCTCGACCCCACGGCGGTGCCGGCGGCGGGCGGCGTCCTCGGCGCGCATGCCTTCGTTTCTATAGCACCAGTTCGGGGGTGGCCAAGGCCGTTTCACCGGCCAGGAAGCGGATGAAGATCCGGGCCGGGCCGGTCGGCGCCCGTTCGAAGACGAACCGGCCGTCCGGGTCGGCGACACGGTGCAGCAGCTGGTCCCCCGACTTGAGGACGACCCGGTAGGCGGCCGGCGGGGCGAGCCATCCGTCGATGCGGACCGCGCCCGGGCCCAGGCCGGCGATGCGCACGGTCAGACCGAGACCCCCGATTTCGTACGTGTGAATCCGGCCCCCCTCCCCCCGCGCCCCGGCGGCCACCGTGGTCTGCCCGGTCAGCCGCAGCACCTCGGCGTCCAGGTCGTCGAGTGCCAGCACGAACTGGATCCGTTCGACCAGCCCGTCCGGCACCGGGTCGGCGGCGGTGTAGAGGGCGGCCATCTCGGCCAGGATCGCCAGGTCGGTCTCGTCGATGAGCCCGTGCGGGTCGTCCGGTCCGGACATCACCAGCTCCATTCCGGATCGGCGGCCAGCAGCTGGCGCAGTTTGCCCAGGCAGCGTCCCCGGGTGGGGCCGATGCTGCCGGTCGGCATGCCCAGCGCCGCGGCGATCCCGGCGTAGTCCGGCCGTTCACTGAACGCGATCACCTGCAGCAGTTGGACGCACCGTTTCGGCAGTCGGGCGATGACCCGCCAGAGCACCCGGCCGCGCTCGGTGTCGGCGACCGTGTCCTCCACCGGTGCCCGCCCGTCGGGCAGTTGTTCGAGCGTGTGGTCGGCGGCGTGGCCGGTGCGCTGCTGGGCGATCTGGACGCGGACGGCCTCCCGCCGGGTGACGGTGACCAGCCACCCGGTGAGTGCTTGCGGGGTGTGGATCCGGTCCAGGTGGCCGATCAGCCGCAGCCACGTCTGCTGGACCACGTCCTCACAGGCGGCCGTGTCCAGGCCGGTCGACCGGGCGACCCGCCAGAGCAACGGCGTCAATTGGCGTACGAGGTGGTCGAGTGCCTCCCGCCGCCCCTCGACGGCATCCCGGAACACCGCGGCGAGCTGCTCGGAGGTCATCATCGGTCTCCGTCCCACGGCGGCTTGAACCGCCTGTCGTCCTTGACCGCCGTCCACGCGTCGCGTGCCGCCGTGATCCGGGCGGCCAGGCGAGTCTCCCGCGACTGGCCGCGGGCGACGGGCCGCGCGCCGAGCTTGCCGGCCAGGCATCCGGCGATTCCGGGGGTGGAGAACGAGCAGCCGCTCCAGAGCCCGAACATGCCGAGGAAGGAATCCGGGTCGTAGCCGTGCCGGCGGCCGTTGATCAGGCCGGCGGTCAGCGATCCGGAGAATCTGGGGAACGTGGTGACGACCGCGGTGCCGGAGGCGTAGCAGTCCACCCAGGCCCCACCGTTGCTGAACATCGCCGTCGATCCGTCGGGGTTGAGGGCTCCGACGGAGATCAGGGGCGCCTGGCCGGCGACGCGGAAGGTGGGGCTCAGCGCGGCCGGATAGAACTCGCGGCTGGTGGAGAAGTTGCCGGCTGCGGCCACGACGGTGACGCCCAGGCTGGTCAGCTTTCGTAGGGCCTCGGTGATTCTGCCGGTCACCTCCACCTCTTGTGGGGTCTCGTGGAAGTAGCCCAGTGACAGCGAGACGACGTCGACCATCTTCCCCGTGTCGGGGTCGTCGAGGGCCAGGCTGGTCTGCTCGGCGATGCGTTCCAGGGCCCGGCAGACGTCGGATTCGTGGGCGAACCCGTAGGGCTGCATCACCCGCATGACGTAGATCTGCGCGACCGGGGCCAACTGGCGGATGACGCCGGCGATGGCGGTGCCGTGCCCGGCGTGGGTGGAGAGGAGCCCGCGTAACGGTTCCTCGGTCTCCGGCCAGTCGCGGAATCCCACCACGCGCGTGATCGTGTCCTGGAACGTGGGGTCGACGAGGACGACCGCGTCCCCGTCCGTGATCTGCGTCGACAGCGGTGCCAGCCAGGGGTGTTCCGGGTCGGTCGCGATGCCGGTGTCGAGCACCGCGACGACCGGCCGGCGCTGGTCGTGGCAGACGGCAGGCCGGGCGGGTGGCGGCATGACCACGGTGACCGGGATCCGGCCGCTGGTTCCCGGCTGGGTGCCGTTGAACAGACCACCGAGGTCCGGACTGCCGTTGGTGGCGGTGTTGGTGCCGGTCAGCGTGCCGCTGCCGGACCCGTCCAGGCCGGAGCCGACCAGCACATGATCGAGGGTGATCCCGCCGATGATCCTGATGAGGGCGCGGGCCTGCCTCCTCTCCTCGGCGTTGCCCAGCCGCAAGCGTCGCCGGCTCGACAGCTCCTCCAGGTCCGGCACGCTCGCGCGGAGAAACTGCAGTGTCGTCCACGCGTCGACCGGGTTCTCCCGGAAGCGTCCGGTGGGCGCCAACTCGGCGACCGGATGGTCATACCGGTCGATTCTCACCCCGATCGGCGCGAGAAGACTGTTGAGCTGACGAGTCGCCGCTGGATCCCGCGGATCCGGCAGGAGGAGGACCGTGGCGCGATAGATCGTCGGCTGAGGTGTCGGGGCGTCCTGGGAGAAGGCCGCCTCGGTGGGCGACAGCACCCGGGCGCCCAGGCATTCGAGGACTTCGGCGGGAATGGCGGGCAGGACGAACCGGGCCGGAGACAGGAGTGGCTGATCCGGCGGGGCCGGCCGGTCCCGCGCCGCGCCGCCCTCGCCCGGCAGATGAATGCTGAACATTTTCGGCTCCTTTCCCGGGGTGGAGTGACGTGCCCTCATCGGTGATACCCGCGGGCACGGCCGTGAGGTAAGGCGGGGAGTTCCCGGACTCCGCCAGTTCGGGCGTGCTGTCCGGTAGCTGTCATCCCGGACCGCGCGGCTCCCACGAACACCGAATCATCGACCAAGATGAGTACGAGGGGGGTGGCTGATGACCGACATCGAGGACCTGCGCGCCGGCGCCCGGCGGCTGCGTGACCTTCCGCGCCGGAATCCCGCTCAACAGCAGGAGTTCGGCGCGGTGCTGTACGCGCTCGGGGAGCTCGAACGCCGGGAGGGCCGGTTCGGCGAGGCGATCGCCGTGCTGGAGGAGGCCGAGGCCGTCTACTCCGAGCCGGGTGGGAACGCCCAGCTGATCGCGGACGTGGTGATCCGCCGGGCCCGGGTGCACGCGAACGCGTTCCGGCCGCTGTCCGCGATCGCCGACGCGCAACAGGCAGTGCTCGGCTGTCTGCCGCTGGCTTCCGGGCCGCTGCGCTCGCAGTCCCGGCTGGCCGTCGCCCGGGTGGTGGCGCACGCCGCCCAGGTGCAGATCAGTGTCGGCGGCGATCCGGACCTGGTGGCCGGGGCAGCCGCCACCGTGCGCCACCGGTAGGCGGCAACCGGGTCGCGTGGGCCGGGAACCCCAGGCCGCGGCGGCATCGTGCTCCAGCAGCTCGGCACCAGCCGTTTCGACGCGAACCCGGGGGCGCCGCCCTCTTCACCGCCCGTGCCGCCGAGCTGCCCTGACCCGCGAACTAGGGTGCGATCATGTCCACCGCCACCACACCCCTGCCGGGGATCATCAGGTGGCAGGCCGGCAACAGCCTGTTCGCCGTGCCGCAGGCCGCCGCCCCGATCGCGTTCGCGCTGGTGGCGCTGCCGATCACCGGGTCCGCCCGGACCGGCGCCGCGATGGTGTCGGCGATGGTCGCCGCGCAGATCCTCGGATCCGTCCCGCTGTCGCGGCTCGGCAACCGGTTCGACGGCGTCCGCTACCTGCGCGTGCTGATCGCCGTCCGGACGGTCGCGCTGGCCGCCGTCACCGGGCTGGCCGCGGCCGGCGCCCCGATCGGGTTCCTGATCGCCGCCGCGGTGGCCGCCGGGGCCGTCAACGGCGCCGCCCTGGGCCATCTGCGGACCCTGCTCAACCACCTGGTGACGCCGGGCCGGCTGCCCCGGGCCCTGGGTGTGTCGGCCACGCTGAACGAGCTGACCTTCGCGGCGTCACCGGTGCTCGCGTCCGCGCTCGGCACGGTGACCCCGGTCGGGGCGATGGTGGTGGTCACCGTGCTGGGCGCGGCCCCGCTGTTCCTGCTGCCCCGCGTCCCCACCGCCCCCGCGCCCGGCGCCGGACAGCCGGCCGGGATCCGCGGGCCGATCCCGCCGGCCGCCTACCTCTGGTTGTTCTGTGCCGCCGCGTCGTCGGCCGGGGTCGCCGTCGTCGAGGTCGGCGCGGTGTCGTTCGCGCTCTCCTTCGGCCTGGCCCCGGGCTGGGCGTTCGTCTTCGCCACGGTGCTCTGCGCGGGCTCGGTCACCGGTGGCGTCTGGGTCAGCGTCCGCAACCGGATGCCGTCGCACCGGACCGTGGTCGCCTTCCTGGCCGCGTTCGTCGCCGGGTCGGCGCTGATCCTCACCGGCGGGCATCTGGCCGCCACCCTGACCGGCGCCGCCGTCCTCGGCTTCTTCCTGCCACAACTCGGTACGTTCTACTCCCTCGCCCTCGACCGGCTCGCCCCACCGGACCGCCGGGCCGAGGTCTTCGCCCTGCAGCGCACCGCCGGGGCGATCGGTGTCATCACCATCAGCGGTCTGCTGGCCGTGGCCGGTCTGCGGGCCGCGCAGGTCGGCGCGCTGGTGCTGCTCGCCGTCGCGCTGCTGCTCACCCTGATCAGATCAGGTGCTCGCTGAGGAACGAGGTCAGCCCGGCCACGGCCGCCCTGCCCGGACCGGCCGGCGTGTGGTGCCGGCCGGCTGGCACCACACGCGACGGTCAGGCGGTCACCTCGAAAGTGGTGGTCAGGGTAGCGGTGCTGGAGCCGCCTACGTACAGGTCGAAGGTGGACGGGTCGAGGACCTGGGCTCGGCTGATCGGGTGCCAGTAGCGGCGCTCGGCGGGGCCGATCGGGAACCGTACCGGCAAGGTGGTCTTCGGGGGGATGACCACGCGGCGGAACGCCTTCAGTTCGCGCATCGGGCGGGAGGCGCCGCCGTGCCGCTGGTGCAGGTAGAGCTGGACCACCTCGGGTGTCTCCCGGTCGGCGTCGTTGGTGACCTGAACGGTGACGGTGACCGTGCCGTCCAGCGCGACGCTCGGCTGGTCGACGGTCAGGTCGTGGTAACTGATCCGGCCGTAGCCGAGGCCGTGACCGAACGGGAACAGCGGGGTGCTCTCCTCGTTCCAGTAGCGGCGGCTCTGGTTGTCCGGGTCGTGGGAGCGGGTGTGTGAGTGGATCATCGGGATCTGGCCGATGGTGCGCGGCCAGGTGAACGGCAGTCGCCCGGCCGGGGAGACGGCGCCGAAGAGCAGGTCGGCGACGGCGTCGCCGCCCTGGGTGCCGGGGTACCAGATGTCCAGGATGGCGGGCACGTTCTCGGCGGCCCAGCGCAGGTCGAGCGGGCGCCCGTTCATGATCAGCGCGACGGTGGGGGTGCCGGTGGCCACCACCGCCTGCAGCAGGTCGAGCTGACGGCCCGGCAGGTCCAGCGAGGAGCGGGACGCGGTCTCGCCGACCATGTTCTGCCACTCGCCGACCACGATGACGGCGATGTCCGCGGCGGCGGCGACGGCCACCGCGCGGTCGAACTCGGTGTCCGGGTCGAAGCCGGGCGGGTCGGCCTGCACGTTCGATCCGTCGCCGTCGAACATCGACGGGACCAGGCGCTGCACCACCGGTACGCCGGTCGCGTACTCGACTCGGACCCGGTCGCCGACGGCACGGCGGATGCCGTCCAGCACGGTGACCGTCTCGTCGACGTCGGCGTCGAACACCCACGGGCCGAGCGTGTCGCGTTTCGAGTCGGCGAGCGGGCCGAGCACGGCGATCGTGCCGAGGGCGGCCGGGTCCAGGGGCAGCAGGTCACCCTCGTTGCGCAGCAGCACGGCCGAGCGCCGGGCGGCCTCCCGGGCGACCTCGCGGTGGGCCGGGTCGTCGAGGATCCGCCGGGCGCGGGCCTCGTCGACGTACGGCTCGTCGAACAGTCCCAGCCGGGCCTTGGCGTCCAGGATGCGGCGCACGCTGACGTCGAGGGCCGCCGAGTCGACCGCTTCGGGCAGGTGGTCGTTGGCCGGGTCCTCGCTGGCCATCTCCATGTCGACACCGGCGGCCAGGGCGCGGGCGGCGGCGTCCGGGAAGTCGCGGGCGAAACCGTGCACGACCAGGCTGCGTACGGCGTTGGCGTCGGTGACCACGAACCCGTCGAAGCCCCAGGTGTCGCGCAGGACCTCGGTGAACAGCCAGCGGCTGGCGGTGGCGGGCACCCCGTTGAGGTCCATGTAGGCAGTCATGATGTTGCCCGCGCCGGCTTCCACGGCGGCCCGGAACGGCGGGAAGTAGACGTTCCACAGCTCGTAGTCGGACAGGTTGACCTCGTCGTAGTCGCGTCCGCCGAGGGCCGCGCCGTACCCGCCGAAGTGTTTGGGCCCGGCGATGATCCCGGCGCTCTGGAAGCCGCGGACCTGGGCGGCGGCGACCGCGGCGCCCAGCACCGGGTCCTCGCCGGCGCCTTCGATGATGCGGCCCCAGCGGGGGTCGCGGGCGATGTCGACCATCGGCGCGAACGTCCAGTGGATGCCGACGGCGCGGGCTTCCCGGCCGGCGATCGCCTGGCCGCGTTCGATGATCTCCGGGTCCCAGGAGGCGGCCATCGCGATCGGCACCGGCAGGATGGTGCGCAGGCCGTGGATGACGTCGTAGGCGAACAGGGCCGGGATGCCGTGTGCGCTGCCCTCGATCGCCTGCCGCTGGAGCCGGTTGATCTCGGCCGGGTCGTACACGTACAGCAGTGATCCGGCGCCGCCGCGTTCCAGCGCCTTCTCGACCGCCTTGGGCTGCTGGTCCTTGCCCGGCGGCGCCGAGAAGTAGAAGTACTGGGTCATCTGACCCGCCTTCTCGGCAGCCGTCATCGACTCCAGCAACTCGTCGACCCGTTTGTCGGCCATCGACTCTCCCCACGTCTCGGTACGTCGTCCGAGATCGCACGCTACTGGTGGGAGCGCTCTCATCGCCAGTGGTCCCGCCGTTCGACCTGTTCCGGCAAAGCGGACATTAGACTGCGCTCATGACGGGGCCGGAGGATGCGCGCACGGAACTGCTCGGGGCCCTGATCGCGATCGAGGAGCAGTTCGCCTGGGTCGATCTGGACACCCTGCAGACAGCGGTGGACCTGGAGGAACGCGCCCGGGTGCTCGGCGACGGCGAACTCGCCATGCGGGCCCGGATCTGCCAGGCGAAGATGTGGATGCGCAAGGGAGAGGTGGCGGCCACCGGCCGGCAGGTCCGGGAGATCGAGCAGTGGGGCGTGCGGCACGACTCGCGCCCGGTCCGGGCCCGCGCCCACCTGCTCTGGGCCAACGTCGCCCGGCATCTCGGCGACTTCGCCGCCGCACTGGAGCACTCGGTGCTGGCCGTGGAGCTGCTGGAGGACACCGCGACGCCGAGCACCCGGGTGTGGCACCGCGCCAAACTCGCCGACGCGCTGGGACAGTTCAACGCGATGGAGGCCGCCCGGATCCACTACCGGCAGGCCGAGATCCTCGCCGCCGGCGACCGGCTGTCCTGGCTGCGGATGGCGGTCCTGAACAACTGGGCGTACATGGAGCTGACCTGTGGGTTTCCCGAGGCCGCGGACGCGGTGGCGCAACGGTTGCAGGCGGTGGCCGCCGCCGACGGCCTGGCACTGGAGGGCGCCGACCTGGACACCATCGCCAACATCCACCTGGCCAACGGGCGGTTCGACGACGCGGTCCGGGCGGTCGAACAGGCGATGGCGTACGACGAGAGCAGCGGCGCCGAGGAGGCCGACTCCCGCGCCGAGTACCTGCTCACCCTGGCCGTGGCCCGCCGCGGACAGGGCGACCAGGAGTCGGCGCAGGCCTGCCTGGACTCCTGCCGCGAACTGTCCGAGGAGCGCGAACTGGGCGACGTGCTGGTGCGATGGCGGCAGGAACAGGCCGAGACGTACGCCGCCCGGGGCGAGTTCGAGGCGGCGTACGACATGTACCGGGAGTTCTTCACCGCCTACCGGGACCAGCACCTGTCGTTGCAGCAGGCCCAGGCCCGGGACCGGCACGCGATGTTCGAGGTCCTCGAGGCCCGGCAGGACGCCGAACGGTTCCGTGAGCAGGCCCGCCGGGACCCGCTGACCGGGTTGCGCAACCGCCGGTTCGTCGACGAACAGCTACCGCTGCTGATGGACGGCCCGGAGCTGCCGCTGACCGTGGCGGTCCTCGATCTGGACCACTTCAAGCGCATCAACGACGCGTTCTCCCACGACATCGGCGATCGGGTCCTGGTCCGGGTCGCCGAACTGCTGGAGGCCGAGTGCGGCACGGTGCCGTCGGCCTTCGCCGCCCGGCTGGGCGGTGAGGAGTTCCTGCTGGTCCTGCCCGGAGTCGACGCTGCCGGGGCGGGCGCCCGGCTGGAGCGCCTCCGGCAGGCGGTCCGCGACCACGACTGGGCGGACGTCGCCGCGGGACTGCGGGTGACGGTCAGCGCCGGAGTGGCCGAGGCGGCCCCGGACGTCACCCGGGCCGGGCTGCTGTCCACCGCGGACGCGTGCCTGTACGCCGCCAAACGCGACGGCCGTGACCGGGTGGTGGTGGAGCGTCAGGCCGGAATGGCGGTGAAATACCAGAGCTGACCGGTCACATTCTGGCATTCATCCATGAATGACGCGCCCTTGAGGACCGATTCGGGGGCGAAACGATTTCCTTCCAGGCATTCGCCTTCCGATTCCCGGAATCTCGTCTGCAGCCGATAGCGGCCGTCACCGGCCTCGACCAGTTTCCACTGCTGCCCGGTGACCTCCTCGCAGTCGTCCAGGAACGCGGCGCCGCCCAGCACCGTCCCGGCACGCTGGTTGCCCTCCAGGCACTTACCGTCACCCAGGAACTTGGTACGCAGCGTGTAGTAGCCGTCGTCGCGCTTGGTGAAGCGCCACGCCTGCCCGTCGACGTCCTGGCACTTGTCCTGGAACGCGGCGCCGGCCAGCACCGACTCGCCGGCCACCCGGTTGCCCTCCAGGCACTCGTCCGCACCTCGGAAGACGGTCTTGAGCTTGTAGTACTCCACCGCCGGGTCCGGAACCTCCGCGGCGGGCAGGGTGGTGACGTCGACGGGTTTCACCGCTCCGGCGTCCGAGCCGTCCACCACGGTGTCGCCGGTGGACGGCTCCGGGCCGGCGGTCACCGCGGCGGACGAGGCCGTCGCGGAGGGGGCGGCCGTGCTGGAATCGCAGCCGGCCGCCGCCATCGCCAGAACAGCGGTGAGCGCGCCGAGCCGTGTGACGTTATTCAACGTTGATCCATTCCTGCCATGTCGGAAGGTTATTCCTCCCACCGACAAGACCATAAAGGGCCGGTGGCGGAATTGTTTACACCCTGGCGAGTGGAATCAGGCCGTTGACAACGGTGAACGGAAAGAACGGTCAGCCGACGCCCTGGATCGCGCCCTCGTGCACGTGGACGCCGGAAGCCAGTTCGACCATCTGGTCCCGGCTCATGCCGAGACCGGACCAGAACTGCACGATCAGCCAGATCCCGGACGGCTGCCGCACCCACAGCGACCAGCCGTGGTCGTCGGCCGGATCGCCCGCCGGCTGGCCCGGGATCACCGCGGGCAGGCTCTTGAGCAGTACTCCGGCACGATCCCCGACGGTCACCGCGGTTCCCTCGAACGGCGGTCCGCTCTGGTCCTTCGACTCCAGGAAGACGCCGATCTTGCCGACGTAGGTGGACGAGTCGTAGACCGGATTCGCGGACGGGTCGACGTTCGGGCCGGGGTTCCGCACCTTCTCCGGGGCGAGCGTCAGGTGCGACTCGTCGTCGGATTGGACGAACCAGCCGGCCGGCACCTTGTCGATGGTGAAACCCTTCGGCTGCACCCCCTGGTACGCCACCAGGTCGACCGGCATGACAGCGGCCGGTGGGGCGGCGGCCGTGGGACCGTGCGGCCCGGCGCCGACCCCGCCGGACGGGACGGTGAACGCGGCCACCAGCGCGGCGACGCCGAACACCGAACCCACCGCCGTCTGGATCGACCGGCGCTGCCGGGTGGCCCGCCGGCCACGCATGATGTCGTCGTCGACCTGGCCGGCGGCGACCGGGACGACCGGCCCGGCGATGTCCTCGAGGTGATCACGCAGATCTGTCATGACCGTGCTCCTTCCACAACGTACGAAACGGGTGACGGGGTCTGTTCCAGGGCGGCCCGCAAGCGGTCCAGCCCGCGGGCGGTCTGGCTCTTCAC
The DNA here is from genome assembly GCF_050589265.1 of Actinoplanes sp. G11-F43. Classification (NCBI taxonomy): domain Bacteria; kingdom Bacillati; phylum Actinomycetota; class Actinomycetes; order Micromonosporales; family Micromonosporaceae; genus Actinoplanes; species Actinoplanes sp. G11-F43. The sequence goes on along the minus strand of NZ_JBNZCE010000009.1, from coordinate 264,240 downwards.
GGTGCCTTCCGAGCACTTCAGGGCGTCGGCGGTCGCCGCTACGTCGAGGTCGTAGAAGTAGCGGAACACCACGGCGGCCCGCATCCGGGGCGGCAGCTCCCGCAGCGCCTGCCGGACCGCCTGGCCGGCCGGGTTGCCGGCGACGTCGGCGGCGGCCTGATCGGGCAGTTCGGCGACCGTCTGCTCGCGGCGCCGCCACACCCGGCGGCGCTCGTCGATCAGGGCGTTGACCAGTGCCCGGCGGATGTACGCGTCCGGGTTGGCGGCCCGCTCGAAGGCGGCCCAGCCGACGTACAGCCGGGTCAGTGTGGCCTGCACCAGGTCCTCGGCCAGGTGCGAGTCACCGGCGGCCAGCAGCACCGCGGTCCGCAGCATGCCGGGCCGCCGCCGGGTCACCAGCTCGTGAAAACGGGTCTCTCGCTCGGATCGGGCCGAGCCGCTGTCGTGTCTCACGCCTCGAAGACGGATCACCGGCGGCCCGGGTTGCATCATGATGGGAGCGCGAACTGATCACTCTCCAGACCGGATACCGCTCAACCGCTGCCGGCGAGCACGGCGGGCGGCTCGGCGCCGAGGAGCAGGTGCCAGGCGGCCCGGGCCTCGGCGCCGTAGCGGTGCCCGTACCCGGCCGGCACGTCCTGCGCCCGGAGCAGGTCGCCGGTCACCTGCCAGAAGGTGACCACCGGCCACCAGCGCACGGCCCCCGACGGCCGCCGAAGCCAGTCGGGCCGGCGCGCGACGAGGTCCGGCGACCACCGGACGACCGGGTCGGTGGGGTGCTCCAGGTACAACACCCGGGGTGAGGTCACCGGGTCAGCCGCCACGTCCAGGTCCGCGGCCCCGGCGGCGAACCGGACGGCAGGCCGAGCAGAGCCGTCGCGCAGCCGGGTGCGCAGTGGGCTGTTCGGGGGTGAGCCGCTGATCAGCGCCCCGTCGACGGCGCCGAGCAGGCCACCGGCCGTGTCGAAGGGCGCCTGGGCGGCCAGGGCGCCGAGGCTGTGGCCGTAGAGCAGGAGCCGGGGCCGTTGCCCGGCGGGCCGGGTCACCAGGGTCCGGCGTACCTCGTCGATCAGGTCGGCGGCGGCGCTCTCCGCGCTCTCCGGCTCGGTGGCCAGGGCCAGCCAGCTGGGCAGGGCGGCGTACTGGACGGCGGCGACAGCGGTGTCACCGTCGAGTTCGTCCTCCAGGGCCGCCACCGTCGGCTCGTCGATCCAGCCGCTGCCGGTCGGCACCACCAGGCAGACGACGCGGCGGTCGAAGGCGCCGGTGCGCCGCAACTCGGCGACGGCCAGGCGGGCACGGGACCGGTTGTCCGGGGCGGTCCGCCAACCGGCGTAGACCCGGATCGGCGCGGTGCCGTGGCGTACCGCCGAGGAACCGGTGACGAACGCCCGGCCCTGCCGGCCCAGCGAGTCCCAGGACACCAGCGAGGCCGGACTGCCCGACCGGGTCCCGGCGGCCGGCGCCGCGAGCGCCGTGACCCGGCCGTCCAGCGACGTCGACAGGGCCGGCGGCAGACCGGCCACCAGCACCCCGGCGACGGCGAGACCGACCGCGACCAGCGGGACCGCCGCCCGGCGGCGCAGAGCGGCCGCACCCACCAGGGCGGCGCACAGCAGCCCGGCGAGCGGCAGGACCCCGAGCCAGCCGGCCGCGGACGGCCCGCCGGCACCCATCGCCCGGCTGATCTCCCACTGCCAGAGCCATCCCCGGTACGCCATCAGCACCGTCGCGGGCACGGCCAGCGCGGCGAACACCGGCCAGGCCCACCGCCCGGCCGGCCGGCGGCCGAGGACGAGGCGCGGCAGGCAGCCGAGGGCGTACCCGGTGGCCGCGCAGAGGCCGCTGACGGCACCCTGCAGGATCCAGCCGCGCGGCAGCAGCGACGGGGTGAAGGACAGGCACAACAGCACGGTGGCCAGGGCGGACGCGAGCAGATCCGGCCGGGGCGGGCGTTGGCGGAACACCACCGCTCAGCTGTCGCCGAGCCGGAAGAACATCATCGGGTTGCGGTCGCCGCGATGCACCGGCGCCAGCAGACCCAGTTCCCGCCGTACGGCCATGAGCTCGCCGTACAGCGCCGGTGCGGCGGCCCGGGAGGCGGTGAAGTGGCCGAGCCGCCGGGCGGCCAGCCAGTCGAGCACCACCCGGCCCTCACTGACCGGGCCGGGCCGCCGCCGGTGGTAGACGTCGTGCACGCTGACCGGCGTGCCCGGGCGCAGCTGGGTGAACAGCCCGGTGGTGTACCAGCGGGCGAACGGCGCGGTGTGCGCGGCGTCGACGAACAGGTAGTCGATCAGTCCCGGGGTCAGGCCGGCCTGCCGGACGTCACCGTGGTGGAAGGTCCAGCGGCCGTCGGCGAGGGCGGCCGGCACGGTCCGGCGGGCGTGATCGACGATGTCGTACGAGTGCAGCGCTCCGGTGCCGTTGTCGCGCAGCGCCCGCAGCAGCCAGGTGGTGGACCAGCCGTGGAAGGTGCCGATCTCGGCCACCACCCACGGCCGGTAGTGCCGGACCATCAGATAGGTCAGTTCGGCCTCGATGTCGTCGAGTTTCGGCCGCAGCCGGGGCGAGCCGGGGGCCAGCAGGTCACGCTGTGCGGTGCGGGCGGCGGCCAGGTCGGCGGCGTACCTGCGGTACAGGTCGGGCAGGTCGGCCGGGCTCAGCGGCGCCGGTGCGGGGGTCGGGCGGATGTCGGCCATGGTTGCTCCTCCGGTGGTCGGTCCGGAGAAGTCTCGCGATCGGGAGGGGTCCCGGTCGTCACGCTGGGGAGCCGGATCCCGGGTAGCTCCACGGAGCTACCCGCTACCTCCGGGGGACTACGAGACCGGCCTCGTAGGCGACGACGACGGCCTGTGCCCGGTCGCGCAGATCGAGCTTGGTGAAGATCCGGCCCACGTGGGTCTTGACCGTCTCCTCGGCCACCACCAGGGCTGCGGCGATCTCCGCGTTGGACAGTCCACCGGCGATCAGGGTGAGCACCTCGGTCTCCCGCGGGGTCAGCGCGGTGGTCGCGCCGGTGCGGGCGGCGGGGGCGGCGGGGGCGGCGGGGGCGGCGGGGGCGGCCGGCCGGGCAGCGAACTCGGCGATGAGCCTGCGGGTCACCGAGGGTGACAGCAGGCTCTCGCCGGCCGCGACCACCCGTACCGCCTGGGCCAGGTCGGCGGCGGAGGCGCCTTTGAGCAGGAAGCCGCTGGCGCCGGCACGCAGCGCCTCGAAGATGTACTCGTCGAGTTCGAAGGTGGTCAGCATGATCACCCGGGGCCGGTGACCGCCGGGCGGGACGTCGAGGATGTGCCGGGTGGCCGCCAGCCCGTCCAGACCGGGCAGGCGGATGTCCATCAGAATGACGTCCGGGGTGTGTTCGCCGGCGGCGGTGACGGCCTGGTGCCCGTCCGCGACGGCGGCGACCACCTCGATGTCGGGTTGCAGGCCGAGGAGGACGGCCACCCCCTCGCGGACCATCGCCTGGTCGTCCACGACCATGACTCTGATGGTCACCGCAACGCTCCGATCATGGACACGGTCCGGGAGCGTACCACCACGGAGGTGCATATGGTGAGGATCCGGGACGAAAGTACGGTACCCCGGGCCGGCTTGCGGCGCGCCGCCCGGATCGCCGGGATCGTCGTGCTGGTCGCTCTCGCCGTGGTGGACGTGGCGTCGTGGAACATCGCACCGGCGGCGGCCCCCTGGTCGGCCCCGGTGCTCGCCCTCGCGCTGGCCGCCGTCCTGTGGCCGGCCGGGCGGCGGCCGCGCCGGCTGACCCCGGAGCTCCGGGTCCTGGTGCCCGCGGTGGCCTCGCTGCTCTTCACCGCCGGTGACCGCCTGGCCGGCGTGGGATTCCTGGGCGGCCCCGGGGAGGCCCTGGCGCTGCTGTGCCTGCTGCTGATCGCGGTCCGGACGATCCGCTCCCCGCTGGTGGCACCGGTCGCCGCGACGGCCGCGCTGGCCGTCGTGGTCCTGCCCCTGCGGATGACACCCGTCGAGCCGCGCGATCCGGGTGACCAGCTCGGCGCCGCCGTCGTGCTGGCCCTGGTGGCGGCGGTCTTCGCCGGGCTGGGCGGATACCTGCGGGTGGCGGACGCCCGCCGCCGGGCCGCCGTGGCACGGGTCCGCCGCGCCGAACGGCTAGCCATCGCGGCCGATCTGCACGACTTCGTGGCCCACCACGTGACCGGCATCCTGGTCCAGGCGCAGATGGGTCAGGCGGTCCTCGACCTGCAGCCCGAGCGGCTCGGGCCGATCCTGCGGGGCATCGAGCGGGCCGCCGGGGAGACGCTGGCGTCGATGCGGCGCACCGTCGACGTCCTCCGTGACGAGCCGGACGCGACGAGCGCGCCCCGGTCGGCCGGGGACCTGGCGGCACTGCCCGGTCTCGTCGAGGACTTCAACCGGGCCGGGCCGCCGGTCACCCTCCGCCCACACCACCGCCTGCCGGAGGATCTGCCCCGCGAAGTGCAGGCGGCCGCGTACCGGGTGGTCCAGGAGGCGCTGACCAACGTCCGCCGGCACGGCGCGGACGCCGGCGAGGTGACCGTCGAGCTGCGGTACGCCGGAGGCACGCTGACCGTCGTGGTGCGCGACGACGGCACCACCGCGGGCGCCGGGGCGATCGCGCACGGCTCGGGATTCGGGCTGACCGGTCTCGACGAGCGGGTCACCGCGCTCGGCGGGCGGCTGCGCGCCGGCCCTCGGCCCGGTCGTGGATGGGAGCTGGTCGCGGAGTTGCCCGCCACCGGCGTCATCGTGTGACGTGGGAGAGCGTGCCTCATCCGAGGCGACGGGGACGCACCGGATGAGGCACCGCGGAGACGATCCTGCCGCTCCGGACTGCTCAGGGGACAGATCATCGACTGCCCACCCTCTATCGTGTCGCCCGTCACACCACCGTGTCGTGCAACCTTTTCCGCCAGCGTCACCGTTCCTTCCGCGCTGAAGGAGGTAGCCGATCGTGAATGCCGATGACGAGGAGGGGTTTCGTCAGTTCGTCACGGCCCAGATGGGGCCGCTGCGCAAACTGGCGTACCTGACTTGCGGCAACTGGCACACGGCCGAGGACGCCGTGGCCACCGCACTGGCCAAGCTGTATCCACGCTGGCGCAAGCTCGACCGGCCGGACCTGTACGTCAAGACCATGGTGTACCGGGCGGCCGTCGACGAGTTCCGCCGGCCGTGGCGCCGGGAACGTTCCGCCGGCGACGAGATGCCGGATGTCGTCGTGCGTGACCCCACGGCCGCCACCGACGAACGACTGCGGGTCCAGGCCGCCCTGCGCGCCGTGCCCCGCCGCCAGCGGGCCGCCCTGGTGCTGCGCTTCTACCTCGGGATGAGCCTTGAGGAGACCGCCGGGGTGCTCGGGATCTCGGTCGGCGCCGCCAAGAGCCAGACCTCGCGGGGTCTCTCCCGCCTGCGCGAGGTGCTGGCCGCCGAGAACATCGACCTGCAGGTCACCGACATCGAGGAGCTGTCCCGTGCGGTTGCATGAGGTGATGGACCTGGCCGCGTCCGGCGCGCCACAGGACACCAACACGGTCGACGACATCGTCGGCCGGGGCCGCCGGGTCCAGCGCCGCCGCCGGGCCGCCTTCGCCGGTGCGGGCGCGGCACTCGCCGTGGTCGCGGTGAGCGCGGGCGTCGTCGTGCCGTCGCTCGGCCGGGACACCAGCCGGCCGGCACCCGCCGTCGGGGTGGCCGCCTCGACGGCACCACCCACCACATGGCGGTTCCCGGCGGATCCGTTCCGGTTCACGTTCGGTGCGTTCGACGCCGGCCGCTGGCACGTCGGGTCACCACAGGTGGTGTCCACGGCGTACCAGATCGCGCCGGTCCGCCTGGACGGGCGCAAGACCAGCGCCGGGCCGGCCGGCGAGGCGGCGATCCGCGACATGATGGAACGGCTGGAACGGGGCGAGGAGTACGACACCGGGCCGTGGATGCGCGGAACCCTGGTGGTGTACCGGCCGGGAGCGTTCGATCCGGCCGGGCTGACCGGCGCCACCGAGGTGACCGTGGACGGCGCGAAGGCCTACGAGGCGACGGGGTCGATCCACAACGGCATGATCACCCAGCGGTCGTACGCCTGGACGTACGCCCCGGACGCCTGGGCGGTCCTGTCGACCAGCTCGGACTCCGCGCAGGACCCGTCGGCCGCCGAACTCCGCGAGCTGGCCCCGGGTCTGCGGCCCGCCGAGCCGGCCCCGGCGAAGCTGCCGTTCACCCTCGGCCACGTGCCGGCCGGTTACCAGCCGGTGGAGGTCGAATCGCCCGTCGTCACCGCCCGTGACGAGGACGGTTTCGGCAGCGTCGTCTTCGCCGATCCGGCTCCGGCCACCACCGGCCTGACCGAGCCGTACGACGGCAACGTCGGACGCGCGCTGCCGGGCAGTTTCGAGATCGCCGTGGTGCCGGCGGAACAGTCCAACGTGAGCGCCGACGGCACCGCGATCAGGTGCGTCGACGGCCTGTGCGTCCAGCGCACCGCGGACGGCGGGACCAGTGTCGAGGTGTCCAGTGGTGGGCGCCTCTCCGACGCGGCGATGACCAGGATCCTCCAGGGTCTTCAGCTCAGGGACGTGACCGACGCCTCGACCTGGGCGGACGCCTCCACCGCACTCGGCGGATGATCCCTCTCCGCTGCCATCGCACGGGTGATGGCAGCGGAGAACCGCCGGAATGGATAACGTTGACCCCGGTCTTCGATGCTCCTGAAGGACTCTGGGAACTCCGATTTTGGGTAACGTTACTCATCGGGGCAGCACGAGACCCATCGGGTCAGCCGCGGACATCGACCGCGAGCGTGGCGCGGTATCCGCGGGCCGGGTCGCCGGTGACGGCCGCGGTCTGATGGGCGGCCAGGTCGTCACGGAACACCATGTCCGTCTCCAGGCTGATGTCGGCCAGGTTGCCCGCCGACCGCCGGTAGCCCGCCTCCGCGTACACCTGCTCGCAGACGTCTTTCGGGAAGGCCAGCTGCGAGGTGGCCAGGACCGTCGTGTGGTCGGTGATGGCGGCGCGGTCCGGGTAAACCTCGAAGTGGATGTGCGGCCACCGGCCCGGATAGCAGCCGGGGAACACGCTGGTGAACCGGACCTTGCCGGAACCGTCGGCGATCTGCACACCCCGCAGGAACGTCCGCCGGGCCGCCCCGTCGCTGTACATCGAGTAGAGCCCGGCCCGGTCGCACTGCCAGATGTAGACGGCCGCGCCGGTGAGCGGGCTGCCGCCGGCCACGTCGCGGACGGTGAGTTCGAGGGCGAGCGGAACGCCCTCGACCGGGCCGGAGCCGTCCAGGTCGGCCCGGACGTCGCTGCGGACCACGCCGCTGCGGTCCAGGATGTCGGGGCCGTTGGACCCGTCGCCGGGGAACGGGCCCTGGGTCTCCTCCGGGATCTGGACCCCCGTCGCCGGCTCGGACGCCGCCGCTGATGTCGACGGCGACGCCGATGCCGGGCCGGCGGAGAGGGACCCGCCGGCCGGCTGGGCAGCGGGCTCACTGCTGCACGCGGCGAGGCCGAGAACCGCGGCGCCCGCACCGAGGGCCCGCAACATCTGGCGGCGGCCCAGCAGGGTGGCCAGGTCGAAGCCGAGCCCCTGGTCGGTCACCTCCTCGTCCGGGCGGGGAAGGCGGCGGCCCTGATACGTGGGATACGACGGCTGTTGCACGTGGGTCTCCGATCTCCGTGCACCCGCCGGGAAGGCCGGCGGCGTGGACACCCTCACAGAATCCCCAGAGTTCCTGACGTTTCTCCAGGGAATCCCCTGAAAGGTCACTGTGATCCACAGCTGACGCGCAGCGCCCTCCGAGGCACGGGAGACCTGCTCACCCTGTCCGCTGAGCCTCGTCGGATGCTCACCCGGCCTGGACGATCAGAGAAGCGCGTTTCGCCAGGGCGAGCACCGCCGCGGTGTCCGCCCGGTTCGCGAAGACCCGCCCGGTCACCGATGTCATCTGCCACTCGTCCAGCGCCACCCGGTGGGCGACGCCCTGGTCGGGTTGGGCACGATCGTGCCGAGTCCGGGCCGTGCCGGTGCGTGGCACCAGGGCGAAGGCGGGGCGGTCGGTGTGGTCCGGGGGCCGGCCGCGGTGACCGGGGCGGTCACCGCGACGCACCTCACGAAGCGACGCGGATAACGACGCAACCTGTTTCCCCGTCGGATGCGCGGGTACGACACCGGCTACCACCGATCCGAGGAGAGCATCGTGAGCACCGTGACCGAGTCCGTGGACGTGAACGTGCCGATCAGCACGGCCTACAACCAGTGGACGCAGTTCGAGGACTTCCCGCACTTCATGGACGGCGTCGAGTCGATCACCCAGACCGGCAGCACGCACACCCACTGGGTGACCAAGATCGCCGGGCAGACCCGCGAGTTCGACGCGGAGATCACCGAGCAGCACCCGGACGAGCGGGTCGCCTGGCGCAGCACCGGCGGTGACACCAAGCACGCCGGGGTCGTCACCTTCCACCGTCTCTCCGACACCGAGACCCGGGTGACCATCCAGCTGGACTGGGAGCCCGAGGGCCTGGCCGAGAAGGTCGGCAGCGCCGTCGGCGTCGACAGCCATCAGGTGAAGGCGGACGCCAAGCGGTTCAAGGAGTTCATCGAGAGCCGCGGCGGCGCCACCGGTGGCTGGCGCGGCGACGTGCCCCGGCCCGGCATCTGACCGCTCCCCCGGTCGCGCCCNCCGGGCCGTGTCACGACACGTGCGCACCGTCGCACTGCACCGCCAGCATCAGGCAGGAGCAGACCTCCACCCCGTCCACCGTCACCAGGCAGGCGCGGCACGTACCGTCGTCGCACTCGCGGCCGGCCCGGGACTGGTGGAGATCCTCGTGCAGCACCTCGGCCAGAGTCCGGCGCGGCTCGACCTCGAGCACCCGCCGCTGACCGGCCACGATCAACGTCACCCTCACCGGGCGGCACCTCCCCGGGCCTGGGTCAACGATCTTCGCGTCAACGTCCGGACGACGTCGTGCCGGCGCCGCGCCTCCGCCGGCGGCTGCCGCCGGTCCCGGGCGTCGGCGTCCGCGGCGATCCGCGCGGCGATGACGATGGCGGCGTCGGAGAACGAGGTGCCGATCAGCACGTGCTCGGCCTCGTACACCCGCACCGGGCAGGGCCCGCCGTTGATCAAACCGATCGCCGCCGTGGTGACCGTGCCGTCGGTCACCGTCACCGCCGCGATGGCGCCGGCGTCCGCGTACGACCGGGTGGCCCGCCGCCCTTCGGCGTAGCCGACGCCGGTCCGGTCGCCGAGCACCGGCAGCCGCATCTCGGCGAGCAGTTCGGCCGGCCGCCGGATCGTCGACATCGGCCCGGTGAAGAAGGCCGCGGCCGGCACCGTCCGTGATCCCTGACTGTCGATCAGGAGGAGTTCGGCGTCCAGCATGACCGCCACGACCGGCCATTCCGCGGCGGGATGGGCGTGGGCGAGACTGCCGAGCACGGTCCCCCGGGCCCGGACCGGTGGATGACCCATCTGCTGGACGATCGAGCGCATCAGCCGGCCCAGCGGTCCGCCGACCGCGCCGGTCTCCAGGACGCGGTGCCGCACCAGCGGCCCGACGGTGAGCACACCGGCGGATTCGGTGAGCGTGTCGAAGCCCGGCACCCGGTTGATGTCGACCACGCGCCGGGCCGGCGAGTGCCGGTCGGCCAGCTCCGGGACGAGGCTCTGCCCGCCGGCGAGCACCGCGGTGACGCCGTCGGCGAGCGCGGCCGTCACCTCGTCGGCGCTGCTCGCCGCGACATACTCCAGGGCCGGGGAGTTCATGGTCTCTGCACCCTTCGTCCACCATCGACATTTGCCATGGAGCAAACATTGTGATCGATCGGTACGGCGGGACGGAAGCAGAACACCCGTTCGAGTGCCTGATGGTACCCCGGTACCACCGGCTGAGGGCACCGCGGTCGGATGGCCGGGCCGGTGGAGATCAGTACCGTCATCCCCGGCAACGAGACACACCCCTTCACCGCACGGATGGCGAGTACGACGATGAACGATCAGGCCGGGAACCCGACGAAGCCCCGCAGCACCCCGATCGCGATCTGGGTGGTGACCGCCGTGATCGTGCTGGTCGCCGGGGTCGTGCTCTGGCTCGGCTGGCCGAAGAAGCACACCGTCCTGCCGTCCGGCGCGTCCGAGGTGCAGGTCTACCTCATCGCCGACGAACCGGTCCTGACCACCCCGGCGGCCACCGGCCTGGAGGACCGCTGGTTCGGCCGGATCTCGTTCCCGTGCGGCACCAACGCGCGGTACGTCGAGTCCGCCGGCACGGCCATGTGCGCCTGGCTGGACGGCCCCTACGGCAAGGTGACGGTCACCAGCGGCTCCGGCGGGATCGAGCTGGGTGCCGCGGCGCGGCGGAGCATCACCGGCTGGGTGGCGGAGGCCGGCGGCGACCCGCTGCCGACCCGCGCGCTGCTGGTCCACGACGGCGAGCCGGTCGGCATCGTCACGGTTGCGGACCCCGGCACGGCCGTCGCCGCCGGCTGAGCCCCACCGCTACCCGGCTCGCACGCTCCTCACGGCCGTGACCAGCGGGATCGCCCCCATCACCAGGATCGCGATCATGGACAGGGCGAGGGAGAGCCCGGGGGCGAACCAGGCGCTGACGAGTGCCACCAGGCCGAGGAGGACCATGGCGACGCCGGCCGGGCGCAGGTTGCGCCGCTGCGCCTCCAGGGCGGTGTCGACGCCGTGGCGCGCCCGGGGGCTCAGGTGCGCGGCGAGGAACTCCGGGACGGCCGGCGCCTGCTTGGGCCAGACGTTGCCGACGATGACGACGACCAGTGCCACGGCGGCGGCCACGTAGCCGAGTGCCGGCCCGAGCTCGCCCTCGGCCGCCCGCAGCAGCGTCAGGTGGACGGCCGCCAGCACCGGGACCACCACACCGAGAGCGAGATCAACCCCTTTCCGGTGGGTACGGTCGTCGCGCCACTCGGCGATGCCCAGCTTGCCCGCGGTGAACCGGCGCAGCCGCTGCCCGAGCAGGAGCAGCACCGCCAGCGCCGCCGTCAGCACCGGCAGGCCGGCCAGGACGAGCGCTTTCGGGGCGTGCTGGTCGGCGCCGCCCTTGCCGGTGCCGGCGAGCAGGACCGGGTCGGCCAGGTGCCCGGCGGCCTGCCAGGACAGTGCTGTCATGAGCGCCAGCCCGGTGGCCAGCACCACGATTCCCACCACGGGGGCGGCCCTCTTGTCAGTCGTCCGCACGCGTCTTCCCCTCCTCCGGCTCGGCACGGGAGCCGACCCGCATGTTCGCCATCAGGTCCGCGATCGCCGACTCCAGGACGGAGAGCCTGGTGACGTACCGGATAGTGGTCCCCTGCCGTTGGGTTTCGACGAGGTCGGCGGCGCGCAGCACCTTGAGATGGCCGGAGAGGGTCGGCCCGACGACGTCCAGCGCGGCGGCGATGTCGCCGACCGCCATCGGCCCGTTGCGCTGCAGCAGCGTCAGCACGGCTCGCCTGGTCGGGTTCGCGAGTGCCGCGAAGACGCCGTCGGACATGCCCCCACCCGCTTATTTCGGTTTCTTCGAAGATAGCAAACCTTCGACGTCCTCGCCACGCGCCAGCCGCATCAGGTCACTGTCCAGGTCGACGTCGGCGCCGGAGCGCTGCGCCCGGGTCGCGTTCCCGCCGAAGGTGTGCTGGTAGCCGCCCCAGCCGCCGTCGGCGATGTCCCGCCCGACCCCGCTGACCACCAGCGCCGCCAGCTCGGCCGCGGCCCGGTCCACCCGCTCGGTCATCTCCGCCGCCGCCCAGTCCTCCGGCGCGGCGAACAGCGACGTCGGCACCGGGATGGCCCGCAGAAAGGCGAACAGCGGCCGCAGGTGGTCGTCGGCAACCATCGCGTGCCGGGCCGACCCGGCCGTCGCCGCCAGCAGCACCGGCTTGGCGATCAGCAGATCGTTGTCCAGCACGTCGACGAACGACTTGAACAGCCCACTGATCCCGGCCTTGTAGACCGGCGCCGACACGATCACCGCGTCGGCGGTGGCCAGCCGCCCGATCGCCTCCTGGACGGCCGGCGCCGCCGGCCCGCCGACCAGGGTCCGCGCGATCTCCGCGGCGATCGGGGCCAGCTCGACGACGTGGACGGTGGTGTCGCGGCCGGAGCCGCGCAGGCGGGCGACGACCGCCCGCGCGGCCCGGTCGGCGAGCATCCGGGTGGTGGACGGCTCGCTGACACCGGCGCTGACGACGACCAGCTCGACACTCATGCCGCGGCCTCCGTGTCCAGGTAGGGCACCGCACCGGAGGTGTTGTCACCACGGTTCGGCCGGGGCCGCGCCTGGCGGGCCGGACCGTCGCCGAAGGCGGCCCGCACCAGCGACGCGTGGGTCGGCGCGTCCGGCACGCCCGGCGCCCGGCGCGACGCCATCTCCTTGCGCAGCACCGGCACCACCTCGGTGGCCAGCAGCTCGACCTGCTCCAGGACCACCTCGACGGGCATCGAACCGAGGTCGAGCGCCCACAGCTGCCGCTGGTAGTCGCCGAAACCCTCCTGGAAGGTGAGCGTCTTGTCGATCACCTCCTGCGGCGAGCCGACCGACAGCGGGGTGCCGGCCGCGAAATCCTCCAGGCGGGTGCCCTGGAACATCGGGTAGCTCTCGAAATAGGGCCGGAACCGGTCGTACGCGTCCTGTGACCGCTTCGCGATGAACGCCTGCCCACCGAGCCCGACGATGGCGTCCTCGGGCCGGCCGTGACCGAAGTCGGCGAACCGTTTGCGGTAGAAGTCGACAAGCGGCTTGAAGTGGAGGTTCGGCGCCAGGATGTGGTTGGCGAAGTAGCCGTTGCCGTGGAAGGCGGCCTGCTCGGCGATCTCCGGGGTGCGGATCGCGCCGTGCCACACGAACGGCGGCACCCCGTCCAGCGGGCGCGGTGTCGCGGTGAACCCCTGCAGCGGGGTGCGGAACCGGCCCTCCCAGTCGACCACGTCCTCCCGCCACAGCCGGTGCAGCAGGTTGTAGTTCTCCAGCGCCAGCGGCACACCGTGGCGGATGTCCTGGCCGAACCACGGGTAGACCGGAACCGTGTTGCCCCGGCCCAGCATCAGGTCGACCCGGCCCCCGGCCAGGTGCTGCACGAACGCGTAGTCCTCGGCGATCCGCACCGGGTCGTTCGTGGTGATCAGGGTGATCGAGGTGGACAGCAGGATCCGCTCGGTCGCGGCGGCCAGATAGCCGAGCAGGGCGGGCGGGCTGGACGCCACGAACGGCGGATTGTGGTGCTCGCCGACGGCGAACACGTCCAGGCCCAGCTCGTCGGCGGCCTTCGCCACCCGGACGGTGTCCTGGATGCGCTGCGCCTCCGAGCGCGGGATGCCGGTGGTGGGGTCCGGGGCGATGTCGCCGACCCCGAAGATGCCGAACTGCATTTCCAAAGATCCCTTCACTGTGTACGGCGGTGAGAGGGACCGTGCGGGTGCATGCGTGCCGGAGCGCGCGGTCGCCTAACGAAGGTGGTTGCGCAGGGCCCGGGTCAGCTCCTCCAGCTGCTGGAACTGCTCGGGGCTGAGCGCGTCGGCGAACATCTCGCGGACCGCTCGCAGGTGTGGCACGGTGGCGGCCCGGAAGGTCTCCGCGCCGGCATCGGTCATCACCACGTCGATGCCGTGGGTGTCGTCGGGGCAGGAGCGGCGCTGGATCAGCCCTCGCTTCTCCATCCGGCCGAGGTGGTGGGAGAGCCGGCTGCGCTCCCACCCGATGTGCGTGGCCAGCGAGGAGGAGCGCAGGGTCCGCTCGCCGGCCTCACTGAGCGCGAGCAGCACCTGGTAGTCCCCGGACGACAGCGAGGTCTCGGCCTGCAGCCGGCTGCCGAGCCGGGTCCGCAACACCTCGGCGGTCTCGATGTAGTCCCGCCAGACGCGCAACTGCTCCCGCGTCGGCAGGGTCCGTCCCGTGCCCTGTGCCATCACGCCTCCCGGATTGACGTGTCAACTCTAACCATTGCGGATTGACACGTCAACTCGACTGTCGTGAAGAACCGGTTAAGTTCGCCCCCCCGGGGGAATAGATGGATCCATGTCGATAGAAAGCGCGGAACTGGTGAACTGCCCGGCCCGTATCACGCTCGATACGGCACAGCAGGCCTTCCTGGACAAGCTCCCGGTCGCGGCCCCGAGCCTGCGCTCCGAACTGGGCTGCGAACTCGAAGAGGGCCACGAGGGCTCGCACGCCGCCCTCGCCCAGCAGGTCGATGACACGATGTGGTGGGCGCAGTGGACGCTGAGCGCGTCCGAGATCAACCCGTACACCTGGTGCCCGGCCGGGCCGCCCGCCCCCAGCCGGGACGACAAGGACTGCTCACTGTTCGACGGGCACCCCGGCCGGCACTCCCCCGGCACCCACCACCGACAGGAATCCTGAAACGGTTCAGTCCGGGTCGATGCGGACGCCGACCCGGGCTCGAACCGCGCCGATGGCGTCCACCTCCTGGCCGCCGCGGTACTCACACGTGGGCGGTCCCCTCCCGGGCGACCGACAGCAGATCCAGCAGCAGGGCCGCCAGCGCGACCAGCGCGAGCAGGGCCAGGCCCAGGGCGTACGAATGCATCTGCCCGTAGATCGTGCCCATCACCAGCGGCGGCACGAACCCGCCGAGGCCCCCGGCCGCACCGACGATGCCGGTGACCGAGCCGACCTGGCTGGCCGGCGCGACCTGCGCGACCAGGGCGAAGGTGGCGCCGCTGCCCGCGCCGAGGGCGGCGGCCATGGACAGGAACGCGATGGTGCCGACCGGCGCCAGAGCGGGGGTGAACGCCTGGACGGCGGCGCCCACGATGACGACCGTCAACGAGACGGCCAGGACCTTCGCGGGCGGGACCTTGTCGGAGAGCCAGCCGCCGACCGGGCGCATGATCACCGCGAGCACCACGAAGCCGGCCATCCGGTTGGCGGCGTCGGCCTGGGTGAGACCGTACGCGGTCTTCAGGTAGGCGGGCAGGTACACCGAGAAGGCGACGTACCCACCGAAGGCGACCGCGTACAGTGCCGACGCCTGCCAGGTGATCCGCAGGCGGACGGTGGCGGCGAGCCGGGTCATCAGGGGCGCGCTGGGCACCGGCCGGTCCGGGGCGTCGCGCAGCAGCAGCCAGGCCACCACGGCGTAGACGGCCAGCACCGCCGAGGTGAGCAGGAACGGCGTGGCGGTGTCGCCCGCGTCGACCAGTTTCACCGTGGTCAGGGCGCTGATCGCGGTGCCGCCCATGCCGGCGCCGAAGACACCGACGGCGAATCCGCGGCGCTGCGGCGGGAACCAGGCGTTGACGAACGGGACCCCGACGGCGAACGCGGTGCCGCCGATGCCGAGGAAGAAGCCGCCGATCAGCAGAGCCGACAGCGAGTCGTGACCGAACAGTCCCAGGTAGAGCACCGGGACGATGGTCGTCAGCGACACCAGCGGGAACATGATCCGGCCACCGAACCGGTCGGTGAGCGCGCCGACCGGGATCCGGCCGACCGAGCCGACCACCACCGGCACGGCGACCAGCAGCGCCTGCTGGAACGAGGTCAGCCCGAGGTCGGCGGTGAACCGGACGGCGAGCGGGCTGAGCAGCGCCCAGGCCCAGAAGTTGACCGCGAACCCGACGGTGGCCAGGGTCAGCATCAGCCCGGCCCGGCCGGGTGCGGAGGTCGTCGACGGGGTGCCCACCCCTGCGTTTGTACCTGCCCGGAACGCCGGGACGCAGGGATTACGCGTGAGACAGGACTAAAGTCCCGAAAATCCTGATCTCTGCTGGTCCGGTGGGCTACCCATACGAGTGTGGGAACCATGGCGAACGGAACCGGCGGGCAGGCGTTGTTGCGGTTCGGCGGGCTGGTCCGCCGGGCCGAGGTGTCCCCGGACGGGCGCTCGCTGTATCAGATCGGCGGCCGGGAGGCGGACTCCTTCTACCGGGACCGCTGGTCGTACGACAAGGTGGTCCGGTCCACACACGGGGTGAACTGCACCGGCTCGTGCTCGTGGAAGGTGTACGTCCGCGACGGCATCATCACCTGGGAGCAGCAGCAGACCGACTACCCGAGTGTCGGCCCGGACAAGCCGGAGTACGAGCCGCGCGGATGCCCCCGGGGTGCGGCGTTCTCCTGGTACACCTACTCGCCGACCCGTGTGCGGTACCCGTACGCCCGCGGGGTCTTGATCGAGATGTTCCGGGAGGCGAAGCAGCGCCTGGGCGATCCGGTGACCGCGTGGGCCGACATCCAGGGTGACCCGGTGCGGCGCCGCACCTATCAGCAGGCCCGTGGCCAGGGCGGTCTGGTGCGGGTGACCTGGGACGAGGCCCTGGAGATGGTCGCCGCCGCGCATGTGCACGCGATCAAGGAGTACGGGCCGGACCGGGTCGCCGGGTTCTCGCCGATCCCGGCGATGTCGATGGTGTCGCACGCGGTCGGCGCCCGGTTCATGAGCCTGATCGGCGGCACCATGCTGTCGTTCTACGACTGGTACGCCGACCTGCCGGTGGCGTCCCCGCAGGTGTTCGGTGACCAGACCGACGTGCCCGAGTCCGGCGACTGGTGGGACGCCTCCTACCTGCTGATGTGGGGCTCGAACGTGCCGGTGACCCGCACCCCGGACGCGCACTGGATGGCCGAGGCCCGCTACCGGGGCCAGAAGGTGGTGGTGGTCAGCCCGGACTTCGCCGACAACGTGAAGTTCGCCGACGAGTGGATGCCCGCCCAGCCCGGCACCGACGGGGCCCTGGCGATGGCGATGGGCCACGTGGTGCTGAAGGAGTTCTTCGTCGACCGGCGCACCCCACGGTTCGTCGACTACGTCCGGCAGTACACCGACCTGCCGTTCCTGATCACCCTGGAACCGGGGCCGGACGGCGCGTACCGGCCGGACCGGTTCCTCACCGACGAGGATCTGGGCGGCGCCTCGGCGTTCAAGACGGTGCTGTGGGACTCGGCCACCGGCGCGCCGGCGGTGCCCCGGGGCAGCCTCGGGCACCGGTTCGGCGAGCCGGGCGAGTGGAACCTCGACCTGGGCGGTATCGAACCGGCCCTGACCTGCCTGGACACCGGCGAGACGGCCGAGGTGGAGCTGCCCCGGTTCGACACCGACACGCCCGGGGTGCTGCGCCGGGGCGTGCCCACCCGCACGGTCGGCGGCAAGCTGGTGACCACGGTGTTCGACCTGCTGCTCGCCCAGTACGGGGTGTCCCGCCCCGGCCTGCCGGGTCAGTGGCCGTCCGGGTACGACGACGCGGACACCCCGTACACCCCGGCCTGGCAGGAACCGATCACCAACGTTCCGGCCGCGCAGGTCGCCCGGGTGGCCCGCGAGTTCGCCGACAACGCCGAACGCTCCGGCGGCCGGTCGATGATCCTGCTCGGCGCGGGTGTCAACCAGTGGTTCCACGGCGACGCCACCTACCGCGGCATCCTGGCGCTGGTCACCTTGACCGGCTGCCAGGGGGTCAACGGCGGCGGCTGGGCGCACTACGTGGGCCAGGAGAAGTGCCGTCCGGTGACCGGCTGGCAGCAGCTGGCGTTCGCGCTGGACTGGGTGCGCCCGCCCCGGCAGATGATCGGCACCGCGTTCTGGTACACCCACACCGACCAGTGGCGGTACGACACGTACAGCGCCGACACGGTGTCCTCCCCCACCGGATCCGGCCTGTTCAGCGGGCGGCACACGATGGACCTGCTGGCACAGTCGGCGCGGCTGGGCTGGATGCCGTCGATGCCCACCTTCGACCGCAACCCCCTGGACCTGGCCGACGAGGCGGGCGACGACCCCGGCGCGTACGTCGCCGAAGCGCTGCACGAGGACCGGCTGGGGTTCGCCTGCACCGACCCGGACGACGAGAAGAACTGGCCACGGGTGTTCACCGCCTGGCGGGCCAACATTCTCGGCTCATCGGCCAAGGGCAACGAGTACTTCCTGAAACACCTGCTCGGCACCCGCTCGAACCTGCGCGCCACCGACGCCGGCCCGGAGCACCGGCCGCAGGACGTGCGGTGGACCGAGCAGGCCCCGGAGGGCAAGCTCGACATGATGGTCAGCCTGGACTTCCGGATGACCTCGACGACGCTGCTGTCCGACGTGGTGCTGCCGGCCGCCACCTGGTACGAGAAGCACGACCTGAACACCACCGACATGCACCCGTTCATCCACGCGTTCACCCCGGCGATCAGCCCGCCCTGGCAGACCCGCACCGACTTCGACATCTTCCACGGGCTCGCCAAGCACTTCTCCGCCCAGGCCAAGACCCACCTCGGGGTCCGCAAGGATCTGGTGGCGGCGCCGCTGCTGCACGACACCGTGGACGCGATGGCCACCCCGCACGGCCGGGTCCGCGACTGGAAGGCCCTCGGCGAGATGCCGGTGCCCGGGAAGACGATGCCGAAGATCGTGGTGGTGGAACGCGACTACGGCGCGGTCGCCGACAAACTCGCCGCGCTCGGCCCACTGATCGACAAACTGGGCACCACGGTCAAGGGCTACTCGGTGGACGTCAACCCGGAGGTCGACTACCTGCGGCACAAGAACGGCGCCGTCCGTGGTGGCATCGCCGACGGCCGTCCCTCCCTGGCCAAGGACATCCACTGCTGCGAGGCGATCCTGGCGCTGTCCGGCACCACCAACGGCCGGGTCGCCACCGAGGGCTTCCACGACGTGGAGAAACGCACCGGGGTCAAACTCGCCGACCTGTCGGCCGAGCACGAGGGCAAACAGATCACCTTCGCCGACTGCCAGTCCCGCCCGGTCCCGGTGATCACCAGTCCGGAGTGGTCCGGCAGCGAGACCGGTGGACGCCGCTACTCCCCGTTCACCATCAACGTGGAGCGGCTCAAGCCCTGGCACACCCTCACCGGGCGGCAGCACTTCTACGTCGCGCACGACTGGATGCACGAGGCCGGCGAGACCCTGCCGATCTTCCGGCCGCCGCTGAACATGCACCGCCTGTTCGGTGAGCCGCGGCTCGGCCGCAACGGTGAACTGGAGATCACCGTGCGCTACCTGACCCCGCACTCGAAGTGGTCGATCCACTCCGAGTACCAGGACAACCTGATCATGCTGACCCTGTCCCGGGGCGGGCCGACGATGTGGATGAGCGAGGCCGACGCCGCGAAGATCGGGGTGGCCGACAACGACTGGATCGAGGCGGTCAACCGCAACGGCGTGGTGGTCTGCCGGGCCATCGTCAGCCACAAGATGCCCGAGGGCACCGTCTACTTCTACCACGCCCAGGAACGCGTCATCGACGTGCCGAAAGCCGAGGTCAACGGCCGGCGTGGCGGCATCCACAACTCGCTGACCCGGCTGCTGGTCAAACCCACCCACATCATCGGCGGGTACGCCCAGCTGTCGTTCGCCTTCAACTATCTCGGGCCCACCGGCAACCAGCGCGACGAGGTCACCGTCATCCGCCGCCGTTCCCAGGACGTGGAGTACTGACATGCGCGTGATGGCCCAGGTCGCCATGGTGATGAACCTCGACAAGTGCATCGGCTGCCACACCTGCTCGGTCACCTGCAAACAGGCGTGGACCAACCGCTCCGGCGTGGAGTACGTGTGGTTCAACAACGTCGAGTCCCGGCCCGGGCAGGGCTACCCGCGCACCTACCAGGACCAGAACAGGTGGCAGGGCGGCTGGGTGCGGACCGCCACCGGCCGGCTCAAGCCCCGCTCCGGCGGCCGGATCAAGAAGATGTTCACCATCTTCGCCAACCCGAAACTGCCGTCGATGCAGGACTACTACGAGCCCTGGACGTACGACTACGAGCACCTGCTGTCCGCCCCCGCCGGTGAGGACCTGCCCGTGGCCCGGCCGAAGAGCCTGCTCACCGGCCGGAACACCACCGTCACCTGGTCGGCGAACTGGGACGACTCGCTCGGCGGCGGCAACCAGGTGCTCCAGGCCGACCCGATCCTCCAGCAGGTGTCCGACCAGGTGCGCCAGGACTACGAGAAGGCGTTCCTGTTCTTCCTGCCGCGCATCTGCGAACACTGCCTGAACCCGGCGTGTGCGGCCACCTGCCCGTCCGGGGCGATCTACAAGCGGGCCGAGGACGGCATCGTGCTCGTCGACCAGGACCGGTGCCGGGGCTGGCGGATGTGTGTGACCGGGTGCCCGTACAAGAAGGTGTTCTTCAACCACCGCACCGGCAAGGCCGAGAAGTGCACCTTCTGCTTCCCGCGGATCGAGATCGGCCAGCCGACCATCTGCTCGGAGACCTGTGTCGGCCGGCTGCGCTACATCGGCCTGATGCTCTACGACGCCGACCGGGTGGCCAAGGCCGCCGCGGTCAAGGACGAACACGACCTGTACGACGCCCAGCGCTCGGTGTTCCTGGACCCGAACGATCCCGCGGTGGCCCGGGCCGCACTGGCCGCCGGCATCCCGGAGGACTGGATCGACGCGGCGAAACGATCACCGGTCTGGGATCTGATCATGAAGTACGAGGTGGCGCTGCCGCTGCATCCGGAATACCGCACCATGCCGATGGTCTGGTACATCCCACCGCTGTCCCCGGTCGTCGACGTGCTGCGCGGCACCGGCCACGACGGCGAGGACCCGCACAACCTGTTCGGGGCCGTCGACAGCCTGCGCATCCCGATCGACTATCTGGCCGGGCTGTTCACCGCCGGCGACCCGGAACCGGTGAAAGCCGTGCTCAACCGGCTGGCCGCGATGCGCTCGTACCAGCGGCGGATCAACCTCGGGGAGAAACCCGACGACTCGATCCCGGCCGCCGTCGCGATGACCCCGGAGGAGATGAACGACATGTACCGGCTGCTGGCCATCGCCAAATACGAGCAGCGGTACGTCATCCCGGCCGCGCACGCCGAGGACGCCCACAAGCTGGAGCAACTCGGCACCGAATGCTCCCTGGAGTACGACGGCGGGCCCGGCATGTACCAGACCGGCCCGTTCGGGGAGGCCTCCGGCACGGCGGTGCCGGTGCAGGTGGAGACCTTCCACATGCTGCGCGACCGGCAGACCTCGGACGGGTTCACCGACCCGGGTGACGAGCCGCGCCGGGTGAACCTGCTCAACTGGGACGGCAACAGCCAGGCCGAGGGCCTGTTCCCGCCGCGCCCCGGGGACCGGCCGTGACCGCGGGCTGGCGGCCGGTCGCCGCCCGGGCCGCGTCCCTGCTGCTGCGCTACCCCGACGACGACGTGCTCGGCGCGCTGCCGCTGATCCGCGACGCCCTGCCCGAACTGCCCGGCCCGGTCGCCGAACCGCTGGCCGCGGTGGCCGCCCACCGCTGCGCCGGCGACCCCGGGCGGCTGCGTGCCGCGTACGTCGACCAGTTCGACTTCCGCCGCCGGTGCAGCCTGCACCTGACCTACTACACCTGCGGCGACACCCGGAAACGGGGCGAGGCCCTGGCCGACTTCGCCGCCGTCTACCGGCAGGCCGGCCTGGAACTGGTCGGCGGGGAACTGCCCGACCACCTGCCCGCCGTCCTCGACCTGGCCGCCGCCGACGACTCCGGCTGGCCGCTGCTGATCGGCAACCGGGTCGGCCTCGACCTGCTCGCCGCCTCCCTGGAACGGGACGGCTCGATCTACCGGCAGGCCGTCGACGCGGTCCGCGCCCTGCTGCCCGAACCGGCGCCCACCGACCGGGCCGCCGTCGCCCGGCTCGCCCGCACCGGACCACCGGCCGAACTCGTCGGCCTCGCACCCTTCACCGGGGGACGTCTGTGAACACCATGCTGTGGGTGGTCTACCCGTACCTGGCAATCGTGATTCTGATCGGTGGCACCGTCTGGCGGTACCGGTACGACAAGTTCGGCTGGACCACCCGCTCCTCCCAGCTGTACGAGACGAGCATCCTGCGCTGGGGCAGCCCGCTGTTCCACTTCGGGGTGCTGTTCGTGCTGATCGGGCACGTCATCGGCCTGCTCATCCCCAAGTCGTGGACCGAAGCCGCGGGCATCACCGAGCACATGTACCACCTGATGGCGGTGTTCATCGGCACCGTCGCCGGGCTGTGCACCCTGATCGGCATCACCCTGCTGATCGCCCGCCGCCGGCTGACCGGCCCGGTCTTCGCCGCCACCACCAAAAATGACAAGGCGATGTACGTGGTCCTCACCTTCGTCATCGTGTGCGGCCTGTGGGCGACAGTCCGCGCCAACGTGTCCGGCGGCGGCTACGACTACCGGGAGACCGTCTCCCCCTGGCTGCGCTCGCTGTTCACCCTCCAGCCGGACGCGGCCCTGATGGCGGCGGTGCCGGCCACCTTCCAGGTGCACGTGCTCGCCGCGTTCGCACTGTTCGCGTTCTGGCCCTTCACCCGGCTGGTGCACGCGTTCAGCGCCCCGGTCGGCTACCTGACCAGGCCGTACGTCGTCTACCGCTACCGGGACAGCCGCCCCGGGCTGCGCCCCACCCGCCCCGGCTGGGACCGCACTCACTGACCGTCGGCGAGCCTCGCCTGCACCTCGCGCAGCCGGCGCTGGGCCCGGCGGTAGACCAGATAGTCGCCCAGATTCGCCACGCACACGATCACCACGACCAGGATCACCACCGTGGCCAGCCCGCCGAGCAGCACCGTCACCACCGCCGCGATCACCACCGCGATCACGTTGTTGACCGCGAAATAGACGGCGGTCCGGGCGAACCGGATCGGCAGCAGCGACGTCAGCCACTCGGTCGCCACCCCGACGACCAGACCGACCACCCCGCAGACCAGCAGCCCCAGAAGCCGCTCCGGTACGCCGGTGCCCGCCGGCGCCGGCACCTGGAGCGCGACGCCGATCAGCAGCCCGAGAGCGACCGACTTCAGGATCGCCGTCCCGTCCAGCACGGTCACCACCTCACATCCCCAGCGCGGTACGCAGCCGCTTCGCGTACGTCTTCGACACTTCCAGCTCGTCGCCGCCGGCCAGCCGCAGCACGTAGCGGGAGTTGAACCAGGGCACGATCTCCCGCACGTGCGCCAGATTGACCAGCTGTGACCGGTTGATCCGGACGAACCCCAGCCCGGCCCAGCTCACCTCGTAGTGCTGGAGCGTGCCCCGCACCCGGTCCCGGCCGGACGCGGTCCGGGCCACCGTGCCGTCCGCGCCCGCCTCCAGGAACACCACCTCTCGCGCGGTCAGCACCACGAAGTTGCCGCCCCGCTGGCCGACCACCGACCGGGCGCCGCCACGCTCCCGGATCCCGGCGGCCAGCAGCCGCACCACGTCCATGTGATCCAGCGGGTCGAAGACGATCACCGGGCCGCCGTCCGGCACCGGGAACCCGCGCTCGACAAGCACCCAGCCGTCACCGTCGCCCACCTCGACGTCGTGCGCGGCCAGCTCCCGTTCCAGCCGCGCGCGCAGGCCCGGCGAGCACACCAGCCGCACCATCCCGCCGGGCCTCCGGATCATTCCGTCCGTCGATCGAGGATCATCCGCAGGGCGACCAGCTCCTCGATCGCCTTCTCACCGAACTCCAGCGACCCGTAGTTCGCGACGAAGTAGGTGTCCCCCGCCGGGTCGTAGAGAGCGTACGTGCCGGTCGCACCGACCGCGCCGTACGCGTCCGACATGCCGAACAGCAGCGGCGACAGATCCCGGAACCGGAACTGCATCACCCCCATCCCGTAGCCGATGCCCGGCTGGAACTCCTGCTCGAAAGCGGTCAGCCGGGCCAGCGTCGCCGGGGACAGCAACTCCCCGCCCGTGAACGCGCGCAGGAAGGTGACCAGGTCGGCGGCAGTGGTCACCACGCCCCCGCCGGCCCAATCCACCGACAGGGCGTTGCGGCTGCTCAGGTCCACTCCACGCACGGTCAGCGGCAGCAGCCCGGCGTCCGTGCCGAACGTGGTCGCCAGATGACTGTCGCGCATGCCCAGCAGGGTGAAGATCCGGCGATCCAGGATTTCCGCGTACGGGCGGCCCTCGATCTCCTCCAGCGCCAGCCCGAGCAGCACGTACCCGGTGTCGGAGTAGTGGAAGGCGGTCCCCGGCCCGGCGAACGGCCGCTGCCGATCGCGGGAGAACGCCAGCAGATCAGCCGGACTGAACAGCCGATCAGGATCGGCCGCGATCAGGTCGATCATCGGGGTGCCGGACCGCACCGGCCCCTCGAAGTAGTCGGCCACCCCCGCGGTGTGGCTGAGCAGCCGGCCGAGCGTCACCTCCCCGGCCCGCCCCTCGGCGACCAGCCCGTCCAGCACGGCCGGGTCCAGCCACCGGCCCACCGGATCGTCGAAACCGAGCCGGCCCTCGTCGACGAGCTGGCCGACCACGGTGGCCAGCATGGTCTTGCCGACGCTCGCCGCATGGAAACGGCTGTCCACCCGGGCCACCCCGGCGGCATACCGGTCCAGCCGGCCGGTCCGCCCCGACCAGGTGGCGAACAGCGCGCCCCGGACCGAGTCATGGCCGGCCACCGTGTCGTCCAGGCGCCGCTGGACGGCCGCGTCGGCCTCGGCCCGCGACAGCGGCCGGTTCAGCACGGCCAGTGTTCCGGCCCCGGCCACCACGACACCGGCGGCGATCACGAGTGCGATTCGAAATCCCTTACGCATGCGGCCGACGGTAGGAACAGCTGCCGTCCACGGGGAACGGCTCCGGCCCGACTGGTCGCCAGGGCGGCCTCAGTGGTCGCCGGAGCGCCCCGAACGGCGTACCCCCGGCCGTTGTCTTATCAAGCCGGGCGCGCCACGGATCACCGTGACGCGCCCGGCGGCTGATCTCAGCGCTGTCGGGTCAGCAGGCCCGGCCGGTACGGCCACTGGCCGTAGTCGCCGCCCGAGCCGGGAGCCCGGCCCTGGTACAGCAGTTGCAGGTTGCAGGGGTCGACGGTCATGGTCTGGTCGGCGCTGGTGCGCAGCAGCTCACCGTGACTGATGTCGTTGGTCCAGGTGGCGCCGCTGTTGGCCTTGCCGGCGAACGGGTTGCTCTGGGTGGCCGCGTTCGGTGTCCAGGAGCCGTTCAGGCTGGTGGCGGTGAACGAGCGGAAGAACCGGCCGTTGGAGCCCTGCGCCTCGACGATCATCAGGTACTGGTTCTGGCCCTGCACCTTGTAGACCTGCGGCGCCTCGAACAGGTTCTCCGGGGTGTCGCTCATGATCGTGGTGTACGAGGAGCCGAAGTTGCCGGGGAAGTTCCCGATCGGCATGCTCGCCCGGTAGATCTTGCCGTTGTCACCGGCGAAGAACAGGTACATGTTCTGGCCGTCCCCGATCACCGTCTGGTCGATCGGGCCGGTGGGGGAACCGGTGATCGATCCGGTGAACAGCGGCTGCGCCGCCGACCAGCCGTTCGCGTTGGTCGGGTCGCTCGACGTGCGGTACATGAACGGCGCCGCACCCCACTGGTAGGTCAGCACCCAGATGTTCTTCGGCGCGAAGTAGAACAGCGACGGCGCCACCGTCCGCTGGTTCATCGGGTTCTGCGACGCCGAGGCCATCTCCGACCAGTTGGTGAACAGGCCGAAGTTCATCGAGCCCCAGTCGCTGCCGGCGCCGACGCCGTGGTTGGTGGCGTACACGAGCTGCCGGCCGTTGTACGGCGCGACGGTGAAGTCCTTGAGCGAGGCCCAGCCGGCCCGCGGGGTGGCGAGCTGACCGGTCGAGGTCCAGCGGTACGACGTCGGCAGGGTGCACGAGCCGGACGGCGGCGGGGTGCTGGGGGTGCCACCACCGCCGACGCGGACGAGCTGCCACTGCTGGTTGGCGCCGTTCCAGTCGCTGTACTGGACGATGTTCGCGCCGTCCGCGGTCGACGCGCCCTGCACCTCCACCGCCTTGCCGCTGTTGCGGTTGATCAGCTGGATGTAGCCGTCCACGTCCTGGACGCTGAACTGCTGGTTGGTGGTGTTGTTGTCGGTCCACTGCACGATCGAGCCGCCGTCGGCGGTGGAGAAGTTGTAGACCTCCAGCACCTTGCCGGAGTGCCGCGACTTGAGCCGGTAGAAGCCGCCGCCGGAGTCGACGAACTGCCACTGCTGCTGCGCCTGATCGTTACGGGTCCACTGGGTGATCCGCGCACCGTCGGCCGTCGACAGGTTGTAGACGTCCAGGGCCTTGCCGCTGGTGCGGTTGACCAGCACGTACGAGGCGCTGGTGTCGATCGTCGCCGCGGACGCGGCGGAAGCGGTCACGGCCACCGTCCCCCCTCCGGCGAGCAGGGTCATCGCGGCCAGGACGACGCGCCATCGGCCGCGGCGTGGGGATAGGGCTGGTGCGCTCATCGGATTCTCCTCGACAAGGGTGGGGATGATGGGGACTGGGGGACCCGGGCGGCGACCTCACTCATGTGTCCGCCGCCGCCCGGCCCGGCGGGTGCCGTCCCCTGACTCACCCGCTGGTACAGGGGGATCCGTTCAGGGCGTACGCGTTGGGCGCTCCACTGTCGCCGGTGTGCGTCGCCTGGAATCCGAAACCGACCGAGGCGCCGGGCGCCACAGCCGCGTTGTAACCGGCGTCGGTGGCGGTGACCCGTCCGGCGGCGGTCGTGTAGCCGGCGTTCCAGCCGCCGGTGATCGCCTGCCCGGCCGGCAGCCCGAAGGTCAGGGACCAGCCGTTGATCGCGGTGCTGCCGGTGTTGGTCACGGTGAGGTTGACGGTCAGGCCGTTGTTCCACGCGTTGACCGTGCTGGTGACCCGGCACGCCCCTGTCGCGGGTGAGGACGGGGGCGGGCTGGACGGCGGCGTGGTGCCGCCGAACTGGGTGAAGAACTGCCACACCTCACCGGCGACCCACGAGGACGAGGCGTTGCGGTCCACCGGCAGCGGCACGTGGTCACCGTCGAAGGCCGCCCAGCGCACCGGGTATCCGGCCCGGCAGCCGGTGTAGCCGGTGGTGACGTGGGTTCCGCTGCCCGAGGACGGCTCCGGCGGGTTCTGTGCGGTGCAGCCGTTGGCCCGGACGAAGCCGTCCCGGAGGGACCGGCCCTGGGAGATGTTCAGGACGCTGTCGCGGATGCCGTGGATGCCGAAGTAGGCGACCGGCCCGGACGGCGCGGAACAGCCGCTGAGGTTGGCGCCGGCGATCGGGGCGACCGCCCGGAATACCGTCGGCCGGGCGCAGGCCAGGGCGTAGCTCATCGCCCCGCCGTAGCTGAAGCCGAGCGCGAACCGCTGGGAGGTGTCGACGCACAGATCGTTCTCGACCACCCGCAGGATGTCGTCGACCAGGGTGACGTCCCGGCCGCCGGTGTTGGCCCAGCCGGCGTCCAGCCCCTGCGGCGCCACGAAGATCGCGCTGTTGCCGGACCGCTGCTGCAGGCCGTAGAAGCCGTTGGCGACCACGTCGTTCGCACTGCCGTTGAGCCAGTGCAGGCCGACGACGAGCCGGTAGGACTGGCTGCTGGAGTAGCCGGCCGGAAGCCGCAGCTGGTAGGTCCGGGCCCGGCCGCCGCTCTGGATCGTGTAGGTGCCGTCGCGCAGGGTCGGCGTCCTCCCACATCCCGCGGTGGCCGCCAGTGCGCTGCCGTGCCCGGTCAGGACCGCCATCGCGGCCGTGACCAGCATCGCCGCGACGGCGAGTACGGCCCAACCCTTTCTTCGCTGTGCCATGCAACGCCTCCGAAAGTATCGACGATCGCCATTGCGACTGCGGATTTCACGGATGTTACGGGAGCGCTCCCGGTCTATTCAACAAGAGCGCACAACACAATTTTGGTACGCGCGGCAAGCGCAGCTCGACGACTTGCGTAACACTTTTCGTGGGAACTTATCTGGCACATCGCGCCAAAAGAGCGGGCACCAGAAGCGTTACGCAACGACTATTCACGGAGTCGGCTCAACCCCGGAAGTTTCGGGCGACAATCCGGTAATCGAAACTCTTGAATAGCCGGAAACGCCCTGGCAATCTCGGAAAACATCCCCGATTCCCCAGGAGGTTCCCCGATGCACGGATCCACCAGTGGCCCCGCTGCCCGGCGGCGATGGCGGACGGCCGCCGTCACCGGCCTGGTAGCCGTCGTGACCGCCTCGACCGCTTTGCTGTGGCAGGGCACGTCGAACGCGGCGTCGACGCTGGGCGCCTCGGCCGCCGAGCGCGGCCGGTACTTCGGCGTCGCGATCGCCGGTGGGCGGCTCAGCGATTCGCAGTACACGACCATCGCCAACCGCGAGTTCAACTCGGTCACCGCCGAGAACGAGATGAAGCTCGACGCCACCGAGCCCAACCAGAACCAGTTCAACTTCTCGGCCGGCGACCGGATCGTGAACTGGGCGATCAGCAACGGCAAACAGGTCCGCGGGCACACCCTGGCCTGGCACTCCCAGCAGCCGGGCTGGATGCAGAACATGAGCGGCACCGCGCTGCGCAACGCCATGCTCAACCACGTCACCCGGGTCGCCACCTACTACCGCGGCAAGATCCACTCGTGGGACGTGGTGAACGAGGCGTTCGCCGACGGCTCCTCCGGCGCCCGCCGCGACTCCAACCTGCAGCGCACCGGCAACGACTGGATCGAGGCCGCCTTCCGGGCCGCGCGGGCCGCCGACCCGGGCGCGAAACTCTGCTACAACGACTACAACACCGACAACTGGTCACACGCGAAGACCCAGGCCGTCTACCGGATGGTCCAGGACTTCAAACAGCGTGGCGTGCCGATCGACTGCGTCGGCTTCCAGGCCCACTTCAACTCCGGCAACCCGGTGCCCGCCAACTACCACACCACCCTGCAGAACTTCGCGAACCTCGGCGTCGACGTGCAGATCACCGAGCTGGACATCGAGGGTTCCGGAACCAGCCAGGCCGAGCAGTACCGCGGGATCGTCCAGGCGTGCCTGGCCGTCACCCGGTGCAACGGCATCACCGTGTGGGGCGTCCGCGACACCGACTCGTGGCGGGCCTCCGGCACCCCGCTGCTGTTCAACGGCAGCGGGCAGAAGAAGGCGGCGTACGACGCGGTGCTCGCCGCCCTCAACAACGGCGGGTCCGGCCCCGGCCCGTCGAGCAGCCCCACCACTCCGCCGCCCACCGGCGGGTGCACGGCCACCTACAGCGAGGGCCAGAAGTGGAACGACCGCTTCAACGGCCAGGTGACCGTCACCGGCGGCAACGACTGGATCGTGACGGTGACGGTGTCCTCGCCCCAGCGGATCATCGCCACCTGGAACGTCACCGCCACCTGGGACTCCAGCGGCAACGTGATGACCGGCCGCCCGAACGGCAACGGCAACACCTTCGGGTTCACCGTCCAGCACGGCGGCAACTGGACCTGGCCCGCCCTGACCTGCCGTCCGGCCTGACCGATGGAGTCCCCGATGCGAAGCGCCCGGGTGCTGGCCGCCCTGTCCCTCGTCCTGCCCGCGGTGCTGCTCGGCGCCCCCGCCGCGCACGCCGATCCGATCAGCCAGACCAGCGGCTTCTACATCAACCCGACGTCCAGCCCCGCGGTGTGGGCCAACGCCAACCCGGGTGACGGCCGGGCCGCGGCGATCCGCACCGCCATCGCGCAGAAGCCGATGGCCAGCTGGTTCGGCAACTGGAGCGGCGACATCTCCGGCGCCGTCGGCAACTATGTCGGTGCCGCCGACGCCGCCGACAAGCTCCCGCTCCTGGTCGCGTACAACATCCCCGGCCGGGACGCCTGCGGTGGGCACTCCGGTGGTGGCGCCGGCAGCGTCGGCGCCTACGACGCGTGGATCTCCTCGTTCGCCGCCGCGATCGGCAACCGGCCGGCCGTGGTGGTTCTGGAACCGGACTCGCTCGGCGATTTCAGCTGCATGAACCAGAACCAGATCAGCGAACGCACCGGGATGCTGTCGCGGGCCGTCAACCAGTTCCGGGCCAAGGCCCCCAACACCTGGGCCTACCTCGACGCGGGCAACCCCGGCTGGATCGACGCCCCGACGATGGCCCAGCGGCTGAACGCGGCAGGCGTCGCCGGCGCCCGCGGCTTCGCGCTGAACGTGTCGAACTACTTCCCCACCGGGGAGAACGTCACCTTCGGCAACCGGCTCTCCGGTGAGCTGCGGCGGTACGGTCACAGCAAGCCGTTCGTGGTCGACACCAGCCGCAACGGCAACGGCGGCAACGGCCAGTGGTGCAACCCGGCCGGACGGCGGATCGGCACGCCGACCCAGATGGGTGGCGGGGCCGAGATGCTGCTGTGGCTCAAGACGCCCGGCGAGTCCGACGGCAACTGCGGCGTCGGCGGCGGATCCTCGGCCGGACAGTTCCTGCCCGAGGTCGCCTACAAGATGATCTACGGATACTAGGCGATGTAGACAGCACCTCGGGCTTTCTGGAGATTCGGCCGGGGCTGCGGCGCGGCCGAATCTCCAGAACGGCCCTAGGAACGCCGGATGACGTCGCCGGGCCGGATGGTCCCGGCGACGATCACCCGGGCGTTGAGGCCGCGCAGCCGCAGCTGTTTCGCCTCGTCGGTCCAGACCAGCTTGTGGGCGTCGCGGCCGAACCGGGCGGCGAACTTGGCACAACCGGTGTGCGGCTCCGCGGTCACCTCGATCACCGCCTGATCGCCGATCGCCAGGCGGGTGCCGGCCGGCAGCGCCTCGACACTCAGGTCCAGATCGACGTAGAGCTGATCACCGGCGAGCGCCCAGGCGTCCCGGTCCGGTCCGGCGATCAGCTCGGTGAACCGGGAGTTGATCACGTTGAGCTGCATGTCCGGATGCGGGGTGTGATCCGGGGTGCGGGAGCTGGGGCGCCGGATCCAGTCGTCGCCGACCAGCCCGCCGGTCAGGTCCAGATCGGCGGTGGCCAGCACCTCCCGGGTGCCCGGGGCGGGCCGGCGCACCGCCAGGTCCAGGGTGCCGGCGTCGCGTGGTGACTGCCGCACCACGTCGAGCCCGTCGAGAATCTCCGCCAGCGAACGATGCCGAACCGCGATGGTGTCCACGGACCGACCCTGCCCGCCCGGCCGCCCCGGGGTCCACCCGGTTTCCCGAACTCCGGAACCCCGGTCAGGCGCCGGGACGGGCGTACCCGGCGACCAGCGGGGTGTCCACACCGAGCACACCGGCTTCGGCGGCGCCACCCGGTGAGCCCAGCGGATCACGGCCGGCGGCTCGGTGAAGAACCGGGCGTCACCCTCCCGACGCGTACGTGGCGGAACTCACCAGGCGACGACACCCTGACGGCTCAGCTGAATCGTGCCGACCTGCAACGACCTCATGGTGATGGCGTTCTTCGCCGGGTCCGGGAAGTTCGACAGCTCCGCCGGCTCGCCGTCAGTGGACGCCTCCAGGCTGAAGACGAGGGTGTTACCCGTACCGCAGCTGGAATCGCCCTTGTCGCAGACCGTCCACTTGATGCCCTGGAAGACACTCGACCCGACCTTGAGCGCGGTCCGCGCGGCCTCCCCCGGCTGCTCGACCTCCTCGGTCGGCACCTCGACCACCTCGTCCGCCGGGTTCTTCAGCGAGATCGCCGCCCGGCCACCGACCGTGCACTCCAGGTCCGACTTGTTCGTCAGCGTGACCAGGCCCATCCGGGTGTCGCCCTTGCCGTCCGGCTGGAGGGTGATGTTCGCCTCCAGATCGGTGGTCTTGCAGAGCGGGACCGCGCCCTCGTCCGGGTTCGGCGGCGCCGCCGGCTCCGAGGCCGGGACGGGCGCCTCCGCCGTCGACCCGGCCGCCACCGGTTCGGCTGTCGACTCACCGGCGCATGCCTGCTGGGTGAGCATCACGCCCGCGGTCATCGCGCCGAGCACAGCGAATCGCATCGTCCGGTTCCGCATCGTGCGAGCTCCTTCTCCGTTGTGGATCTCGTGCCGTGCACCACTTTCCCCGAACCCACCGGTCCAATCAGCCGGGGGTTAACCGCCGGGCGGTGTCGGGTAACCGCCGGGCAAGCCACTGAGAAATGGGAGGCAGTACCTATGCGCTCGACCCGGCCCCGCACCGTCGGCGTCACCTTCGCCGGTGTCGCCCTGCTCCTTCAGGCTTGCAGCACTCCGGCCGAGCAGCCGTCATCCGGGGCACCGGCCCCCACCGCCGGCACGGCCTCCGCCGACTCCGGTTCCACCGCCACCCCCGAGTCCACCGCGACCACCTCCGGTTCCGAGTCCGGGTCCGGCTCCGGCGCCGAATCCGCCTCCGTCGACGACATCCTCGCCGGGAAGCGGAAGGCTCTGATCCACATCGCCGAGGACGACAAGGACTGGAGCGCGACGTACGAGGGACCGATCGCCATCGGGGACGGCACCGACGACGGCGCCCTGTTCCGGATCGTGCCGGCCGGCGGCGACAAGCATCTGATCGAGGCGCTGCGCCCCCGGGAGGAGGGCGGCCGCTGGTGTGCGATCGCGAAGACCAACGACGGCACCGACCCCACCAGTGTCGGCACCGCGAAGTGCACGGAGAACCAGGACACCCTGTTCACCATCTCGGCCACCGGCGAGAAGGACGAGAAGGGCCGCCCCACCCACCAGATCGTCAGCGAGCGGCACGGTGTCCTCCAGGTGAAGAACGACGGCTCGGCGCTGTACCTCCAGCAGGTGGGTGACGGCGGCAGCCGCGGCACCTACAGCTTCGTCGACCGCGGCGCCGTCGACTGATCCCCGGTCAGCTCGCCACCGGACCGGCGCGTGACGGTTGCCACGACACCAGGGCCGAAGGTCCCGACTGTGTTTTGATGACCGGCGTGTCGGCCTTCAGCACCCACCTGCGCGCCCTGCGACAGGCCGCCGGGATGACGATGGAGCAGCTCGCCGAGGCGTCCGGTGTCAGCGCCCGGGCGATCAGCGACATGGAACGCGGACACAGCCGGGCCGCCCAGGCGCGCACGCTCGCCGCCCTCGCCGACGGCCTCGGGCTGGACCGGCGGCAGCGCGGCGAGCTGACCGGAATTGCCCAGCAGAGCCGTTCCAGCACCGGCGCCGGACGGCCCCGGCTGTGCGAGATGCCCCGGGCGATCGGTGACTTCGTCGGCCGTACCGCCGAATTGGAACTTGCCGTTGCTTCTGCCGGGTCCCGGGCGGACGGCGCCTCCGCCCCGGTCGTGGTGGTGCACGGGCAGGCCGGGCTGGGCAAGACGGCGTTCGCGGTGCGGCTGGCCGACGAGCTGGCGGAACGGTTCCCGGACGGCCGGTTCTACCTCGATCTGCGTGGCACCGACGCGAGTCCGATGCCGGCCGGTGAGGCCCTGGTCCGGCTGCTGCGCGCCTGCGAGGTCAGCCCGCGGCGGATCGCCGAGACCGATGCGGAACGCTCCAGCCAGCTGCGGGCGGTGCTGCGCGAACGCCGCTGCCTGCTGGTGCTGGACAACGCGGCGAACGAGGCACAGATCCGGCCGCTGCTGCCCGGGGACGGGCCGGGGATGGCCGTGGTGACCAGCCGCCGGCTGCTCGGCGGGCTCGACGACGTCGCCCGGATCGCGCTGGAACCGCTGGTCCCGGACGAGTCGGCGCGGCTGCTGCGGGGCATCGCGGCGCAGGCGGTCGACCCGGGCGCGGCCGGTGCGGTGGCCTCGGTCGCCGACTTCTGCGGGCATCTGCCGCTGGCGTTGCGGATCGCCGGCACCCGGCTGGCCACCCGCCCGGCCTGGACGGTCGATCACCTGGTGTCCCGGCTGGCCGACGCGGACCGCCGGCTGGCCGTGCTGACCAGCGGCGACACCGGTGTGGCCACCGCGTTCGCGCTGTCGCACGCCCAGCTGCCGGAGGACGCCGCCACCCTGTTCCGGCGGCTGGCGCACGTGCCCGGAGTCGACTTCGCCGCGCCGATCGCGGCCGTGCTCACCGGCACCGGCCTGCCCGAGGCGGTCGACGGTCTGGAGCTGCTGGTCGAGCTGGGCCTGCTGCAGCCGGAGGGCGCCGACCGTTACCGCTTTCACGATCTGATCCGGTTGTACGCGGCCGAACGGTTACGCATCGAGGAGCCGCCGGGCACCCGCGCCGAGACCGCTCGCCGGATGCGCGACTGGCTGCTGGACACCGCGATCGTGGCCGGGCGCTGGTTCGAACCGGGCTACGGCAGCCTCCCGGACGGCTGGGCCGGCCTGGTGCCGCTGGCCACCGCGGACGAGGCCGCCGCCTGGTTGCAGGCCGAGTCGGAGAACTGGCTGGAGGCGTTGCGTGGGGCCGCGAACGCGGGCGCCGACCAGCTGGTGGTGGACGTGGCCGAGTCGATGCACTGGTTCTCCGACCGGATGACGTTCTGGGCCGGCTGGTACGAGGTCTACGGCTTGTCCCGGGCCGCCGCCGCCCGCCTCCCCGACCGGCGTCAGGAGGTGACCCACCTCAACTACCTCTCCTGGGCCGCCACCCACGCCGCCCGCCGGCCACCGGAGGGCGCGGAGATCGCGATGGCCGCCCACCGGCTGGCGGTGGAGATCGGCGACCGGCGGCAGCAGGGCTGGGCGCTGCAGTACGCGGCCGCCGCCTGGCGATTCACCCGGGTCCACCACGGTCAGGCGCTCGACGCGTGCCGTCGGGCGCTGCGGCTGTTCGACGAGACCGGCGACCACGACGCGTACGTCCAGCAGTTCCAGGGCATCGGCCTGCTGCTGATGGAACAGGACCGGCTGGACGAGGCGGTCGAGCAGTTCCGCGCCACGATCCGGGAGGTCGCCGTCCGGCCGGTGGCGTCCGCACCGGGCAAGGGCGCACTCGCCGGGGCGCACACCTTCATGGCCGAGGCCCTGGTCCGGGCCGGCCGGTGGGCCGAGGCCCTGGAGGCCGCGCAGATGGCGTTGACGCTGGTCCGCGACTTCGCCAGCACCACGATGGCCGGCCAGGTGCACCTGACCCTGGCACGCGCCCGGATCGGCCTCGGCGTGCCCGCCGAGGCCCGCGACGACCTGCTGCTGGCGTTGCGGATGCTCGACGAGGACATGCCCCGGCACATCGACCTGGCCCGGGCGGAACTGGCCGCGCTCGACGGTTCTGCGTAATTTCCTGCGTGGTCCACGCCGTACGGCGGTGGTTGCATGAGGGGGAAGGCAAGACCACTCGAAAGGACCCTCATGGGCTTCGTCACCACCTCCGACGGCACGCAGATCTACTTCAAGGACTGGGGTGCCGGCCGGCCGGCCGTGCTCAGCCACGGATGGCCGCTGAACTCGGACAGCTGGGAGTCGCAACAGCTGTTCCTGGCCTCCCACGGCTACCGGGTGATCGCCCACGACCGGCGTGGGCACGGCCGGTCCGAGCAGACCTGGCACGGCAACGAGATGGACACGTACGCCGCCGACCTGGCCGCCGTGATCGAGCACCTGGACCTGCGGGACGTCACGCTGATCGGGTTCTCCACCGGTGGTGGCGAGATCTCCCGCTACATCGGCAACCACGGCACCGCCCGGGTCGCGCAGGCGGTGCTGGTGTCCGCCGTACCGCCGCTGATGTTGAAGACCGACGACAACCCGGGCGGCCTGCCGCTCGACGTTTTCGACGGCATCCGCGCCGGTTCGCTGGCCGACCGTTCGCAGCTGTACCAGGACTTCGCCAACGGCCCGTTCTTCGGCGCCAACCGGCCCGGCGCGCAGGTGTCGCAGGGCATGAAGGACTCGTTCTGGCTGCAGGGCATGGCCGCCGGGCACCGCAACACCTACGAGTGCATCGCCGCGTTCTCGGCCACCGACTTCCGCGGTGACCTGGCCAAGTTCGACATCCCCACGCTCGTCGTGCACGGCGACGACGACCAGGTGGTCCCGTTCGAGGTCGGCGGCCAGGCGTCGGCGGCGCTGATCAAGGACGCTGAACTGAAGGTGTACGCGGGTGCGCCGCACGGCATCACCGACACGCACAAGGACCAGCTCAACGCCGACCTGCTGGCGTTCCTGAACTCGTACGCCGCCTGAGACCCTGGTCCGGCGCCGTCACCAGTGGGCGGCGCCGGGCTGGGCTCACGGTCACTGGACCAGATCGCCGGCCAGAACTGCACCAGGAACGACTCCACCCCGCGCAACTCCTCGATCCCCGACCGGGGCGTCGCCTCGGCGATCCGGGTGCGGCCGGACGCGTAGACCCGCAGCCCGAAGTCGCCGGGCGGGCCGATCCGCAGCACGTGACCACCCGTCGGCTGGATCTCCACGGAGCCGGTGTCCAGGCGTACCCGCGCGGCCTTTCCGCCCTCCCAGCCGTCCTGCACCGGCGGCGTCCCGCCCCAGACCTCGACCGTCACACCCGCGTAGTGGTCGGTGGCGCCGGCACTGATCAGCACCACACAGTTGTCCACCGCCGACACCCAGTCCGCGCCGGACAGATCGTAGTCACCGGCGTCGTCCAGCAGCACGATCATGCCGCGCGAGACGAGGACCTCGGTCTCCAGCCGGGTCAGTCGCTTCGTCATCGATCAGTGACGATAACGCACCCGCAGCGCCGACGGGGCCCTGGTGAACAGGCCCCGCACCACCGCCGGCTCGGCCAGCTCGATGTCGTACATGGCGTCGAGCAGCATGTTCACCGCCACCTCCACCTCGGTGCGGGCCAGCATCGCCCCCACACAGAAATGCCGGCCGAGCGCAAAACCGGCATGATTGGCGGCCGCCGTGAACGCCTTGGCGAAATCCAGATCCGGCCGGGTCAGATCGAACCGGTCCGGGTCGGCGTAGCGGCGCGGATCCCGGTTCGCCGCCGCGATCAGGCAGACCACCGTCGCCCCGGCCGGCACGACGCCGCCGGACAACTCCACGTCGGCATCCGGCTGCCGCATGATCATCTGAACGGGCGGTGAATGCCGCAACGTCTCGGCGAGCGCCCGGGCGATCAGGGTGCGGTCCGCGCGTACCGCGGCCATCTGGTCCGGGTTCTGAATCAGGTTGAGCATCAGACTCGCCAGCGCCTTGTCGGTGGTCTCCCCACCCGCGAGCAGCAGCAGGCTGACAAACGCCTTGATCTCCTCGGCGGTCATTCGCGCGCCGTCGATCTCCGCGGTGCACAACACCGACATCAGATCGTCGCGGGGATCCGCCCGGCGCTCGGCGATCCGCGGCAGCAGATAGGCGGCCAGCTCGTCCCGGGTGCGCAGCCCCGCGGCCGCCACCGCCGGATCTTGGGCCAGATTCGCCAGGAACTCCATCAGGGACGTGTACCAGCGGTGGAACAGCGCATGATCCGCCTTGGGCAGGCCCAGCATGTCCACGATGACGTTGATCGGGAACCGGGTCGTGAAAGCGTCCACCAGATCCACCTCGCCGTCATACCGGAAGGCGTCGATCAACTCGGTGGCGTTCCGCCGCATCACCGGGACGAAACGGTTGGTCAACTCACTGCCGCGAAAAGCCGGAGTGACCAGCCGCCGATGGATCGAATGCTCCCGCCCGTCCATTTGCAGAATCGTCCGCCCGTGTACGGGTTCCATCTGCCAGGCGTAGTTGTCACTGGTGAAGACGGGGTCCTTCAGCGCCCGCTCGACGTCGGCGTAGCGGCTGATCACATACGCGTTCATCCCCTCGTGAAACGCGAGCGGCTCGGTCTCCCGCAACGCCGCCCACACTTCAGTGGGGTCGGCCAGGCAGGCGGGCGAGAGGATGTCGGTGACGGTCATGCGGCGCCCTTCCAGGGAACGAAACCGTACGTACGGGTCAATCCATCCTGCAGCGAACCGCCCGCCCCGGGCAGATGTCCCTCAGCGGTTCACGCTCCCGGTGTCCACGGCCCCAGCGTCGAAAGACCGGGTGACGATGGTTGATACGTTGCGCGAATGCCCCGGTTTCGAGTTCTGTTTCTCGTCGCGATGCTGATTCCCGGCGCGGTCGTGGCCGCCTCGCTGTTCGCGGTGAACCGGGCGGAGTCGCAGACCCCCGACGCACGCCCGCTGGCCGAGGTGCGCGCCGAGGTCGAGGCGGCCGCTGACGGCTTGCAGCGGGCCGCCGGCAACGAGTTGCTGCTACGCCGAGACGGGCCGGAGCCGTGCGAACAGTCGAAGATGACCACCCCGCGAAAGGCGCCATGGCTCTATCGCGGCAACGGGTATCTCGACCAGCCCGGGGCGGTCGACAAAATCCGCCAATGGTGGGTGCGCAGTGGGTTCGAGGGGACCGGTCTCACCGCACGCGACCCGGCCACCGGTATCGTCGTGAAGCTGATTCCCATCCCGGATTCGGACCGTGTCGCCGTCCACCTGACCAGTGCCTGCCTGAGCCCGGCCGACGGCGAGGATCCCGGCTATCAGGGGATCTGACGGCTGAGTTCGGTCTCCGGCTCGTGGCGGGTCACCGTGCTGCGGGGGCCGCGGGCGCCGGTGCGGCGGGGTGGGCGGACGCGGGCGTCGGCCTCGGGGAACACGAACGTCTTGAACGCCCACAGCCGGAACACCATGGCGATCAGGGTGCCGATGATGATGCCGCTGATGAAGTCGGCGGTCTCCTGGACCGATCGGCTCACCTCCGGCACCTGCAAATGGAAGACGTAGCGGGAGATGGCGAGCGGCACCGAGTTGAGAGCGACGCCGACCGCGCTGACCGAGAAGAACAGGGCGGCCTCATGATGCTGTTCGCGGCCTCCCCGGGTGCGGAAGGACCATTCCCGGTTGAGGATGTAGGACAGCACCGTGCTGACGATCGTCGCGATGGCCAGGGCGGTCACCGGTTTGTCGCCGAGGACGGTCAGTTTGAGGGCGTAGTTGACGGCCGTGGTGGCGACGAAGCAGATCCCACCGACCACCAGGAACTTGGCCGCTTCGTGGTGCTTGCGCACCAGTTTCCGAATCCGCATCGGCAGACCCTATACCCCACCGCAGAGCCTTCGAACATCGCGTTCGACGGCGGCCTCCACATCGTCCAGCACGCCGGGAAACGTGATCTGGTGCAGCAGGAGACCGTCCAGATAGTCGAGGATGGCGACACAGTCGGCGCCGGGGTCGGTGGACCCGACGTCACGTACCCATGCGGTCGCCCACTCGCGGAGCTGCTGGGCGGAGCGGGCCAGAGGTTCGCGCAGTTCAGGGCGGACCGCCGCCTCCAGGAACAGGGTGTAGCGGGCGACGGTCACGGTGCGTTCCGGCCCGAGGGCTCGGCGGACGTACGCGACGAG
The DNA here is from genome assembly GCF_050589265.1 of Actinoplanes sp. G11-F43. Taxonomy (NCBI): domain Bacteria; kingdom Bacillati; phylum Actinomycetota; class Actinomycetes; order Micromonosporales; family Micromonosporaceae; genus Actinoplanes; species Actinoplanes sp. G11-F43. Next base: position 225,369 of record NZ_JBNZCE010000009.1, on the reverse strand, counting down.
TGCCGTGGCGAGTTCGGCGGGGCTGGCCGGCCGGACGAACGAGGCGATGGTCTGCCAGGTGGCGCGGTCCCGGTCGGCGAAGCGGGCGACGATCGCCGCGAGCAGCGATTCGCGAGTTTTGTAGTAGTTCGCGGTGGATCCGGCGGGCAGTGCGGCGGCGGTGTCGACGGCACGGTGGGTGAGCGCGCGCACCCCCTGGCTGCCGAGGATCTCGATGGCGACGTCGAGCAGGACTTCTTGACGGGATGGCACCCGATCACTCTATCCAGCCACAACACCTATAGTTCAAAAACAACATCTGTTGTACGGTCGAAGCATGGAACGACACGCGTTGATCATCGGCGCCGGCATCGGTGGACTGGCCGTGGCGGCGGCACTGAGCCGGGACGGCTGGGCGGTGACCGTGCACGAGCGGGACCACGCCCTGCCCACCACCGGCACCGCCCTGGGCATGTGGCCGGCCGCTCTGAAGGCCCTGGACGACATCGGTCTCGGCACCGAGGTCCGGGCGGCCGGCCTTCCGCAGGAGCGGGGCGAGTTCCGCCGCCCCGACGGCTCCCGCATCACCACGGTCAGCAGCGACGGCGTCCACCTGGTGTCCCGCCCGGCGCTGCTCACCGTCCTGCACCGGGCGGCCGGCGCCGACGTCCGGTTCGGCAGCCCGGTCGACGATCCGTCCACCACCGGCGCCGACCTGGTGGTGGTGGCCGACGGCGTGTTCAGCCGCAGCCGGGAGAGGCTGTTCGGCAGCCGGTTCCGGGCCCGATACTCGGGCAGCACGGCCTGGCGCGGCACCATCGACGGCATGCCGGCCGGCGCGTTCGTGGAGACCTGGGGCCGGGGTGTGAAGTTCGGCGTCACCCCGCAGGAGGACGGCCGCACCAACTGGTTCGCCTCGGCCGCCCTCCCCGAGGGCCGCTTCCAGCCCGGCCGGGAGGCCGCCGCCCTGCGCGCGATGTTCCGCGGGTGGGCGGACCCGGTCCGGCCGGTGCTGGACGCCCTGGACGAGCAGTCGATCCTGCGCCACGACATCCATGTGACGCCCCCGCTGCCGTCCTACGTGCGCGGCGAGGTCGCCCTGATCGGCGACGCCGCCCACGCGATGACCCCGGACCTGGGCCGCGGCGCCTGCGAGGCGATCATCGACGCGGTCACCCTGGCGGCCTGCCTGCGCCAGACAAGATCAACATCACAGGCCCTGATCGCGTACGATCACCGCCGCCGCCCGGCCACCCAGCGCCTGGCCCGGGTGGCCGGCCTGGCAGCCCGGATGAGTCACGTCCGGCATGCCCTGCCGGTGCGCGACGGGGTGCTGCGCCTGGCCATGCTGGCCGGGCCGCCTCAGTAACGCAGGATCCCGGACCACTGGCTGGTCCCCCACGAACTCGCGCGTTGCCGCGCCATCACCCGGAACTCGGTGTTGGCGGGGACGCCGGAGGCTACGGCCTTGGCACTGTAATCGCCGGCGCTCCAGCACGGCCCGTGCCCGAACGCGGCGCCGGAGTTGTTGTTCCGCAGCGCCATGCACATCCCGCCGGGCGGCAGCAGAGTGGGCTTGAAGATGATGCTGGTGCCGTCCACGTCATGCCGGACCCGGGTGTAGGTGGTCCACGACATGTCCCCGTTGGTCGTGCCGTTGACCGGGTTGTCCTGGGCCGCCTGAGCGGCGGCCGGAAAGGCCGCCAGCAGAACCCCTGACATCACGACGACCATCGTCGCCCGCACACGCTCGCGCATCTCGAATCCTCCTCGATGAAACGCCCGGACATCCGCCGGGCCTGGAGAAATCGAGGCTAGTGAATCGCTTGTGCCCCGTCGTCCATCCGCGAGTTGACCGTTTCTACCGCCTCGGTTTACGCCGGTCCACCCGGCGCCGGACATCGGCGTGGCACCCGTCCGTCACATTGAGAATGGTGAGTGTGGCCGACTGCTGGGAGAGTGTGCGGATGGGCAACCCGGAACCGGATGACGACGGACACCACCCGGTTCGGGCCCGGCTGCTGGCCCCGGACGAGTGGCGTCTGGCCCGGGACGCCCGGCAGGCCGCGCTCCGGGACTCCCCCGGCGCCTTTCTGCCCTGGCGCCCACCCGAGTCGTCGTGGACCGAGGACCGCTGGCGGGAGTCGTGGCGGACCGGGCTGTGGGCGGTGGCCGAGGCCGGGACCCGTACCGCCGGATTGGCCCGGTTGTCGATGGACGGGGTCGACGCGTACGTCGAATCGGTGTGGACCGACCCCGGGTTTCGGCGGCAGGGTGTCGCGTCCACCCTGGTCCGCCGCCTGATCGAGGGCAAGCGCCCGGCCCGCCGGGGTGCCGTCTACGTCTGGGTGATCATGCCGAATGCCGCCGCGTTCAGCCTGTACGAGTCGCTGGGTTTCGTGCCGACGAAGGTCACCCAGCCGCTGGACGGCCAGGATCGGGTGGAGGAGCAGCTGCGGTTCAGTGGCGACCGCTCGCGCTGGTGACCAGGGCCGGCGCGTACCCGAAACTCACCTCGCGCCACCGGGTGACACCGAGAGCCGCGAAGGCCTCCGGATAGTCGCACCGGCCGGCCCGGGCCCGCTCCGCCAGCCGCGTGAACCGGCGCTGGTCCTCGCGCCAGGCCCGCAGGAAGGCGGTGCAGTCGGCGGGTGTGATGCCGTCGAGCCGGATGAGCGCCTCGAACAACGATTTCACCGCCTGCCGCCGCTCGGAGGTCTCGTCCTTCTCCAGCTCCCGCATGATGCCCAGGATGAGGCCGCGGCGGTCCCGGATGAACCGCTGCCAGTAGGCCTCGGTGGCCCGCGACAGCCCGTCACCGTCGTTGAAGAGCGCGTAGAGGCCCTCGGCGAGCAGGTCGCCGAACTCCTCGCGGGCCGCCCGGGACGGGTCCTCGAACGGGTTGTACTCCAGCTGCCCGACGTCGCCGGCGTGCGCCACCCCGGTACGGCCGGCCTCGCCGGCGAGCGCGAACCAGTCCTCATTATAGATATCGGGGAATATTTGCAGCTCAGAGCCGTCATCGGCGGTGTGGACGCCGAGGGCCGCGCCGCTGACGAAGATGCCCTGCGGGCGGCCGATCGCCCGGTTGGCGTGGCACACCACCGAGTTGTCCGGGAAGGCGGTGGAGCGCAGGCCCGCGTACCGGTTGGTGTCCAGGTGGTGGGCGATCCGGGCCAGATGATCCCGGCCGAGGCGGATGATGTCGTCGTCCAGAAACATGATCTTGTGCCAGCCGCGGTGGAGCGCCAGCAGGAGCCCGGTGTTGCGCTTCAAGCTCAGGTCACTGATCCGGTCACCGCTCAGCATCCGGAACCGCTCGGAAGAGGTGGCCAGCCCGCGCAGTCCTCCGGCGCCGGCGGTGCGCACCTCGGCGAGGACCGCCCGGGCCCCGGGTGTCCGGGCCACCAGCTCGGCGGTCTCCCCCAGATCACAGCGCTGCGACGCGAGCACCACCAGGACGGCCCGGTGGTCCGCGGCCAGTTCGACGACACCGCGCAGGTGGTGTGCCCGGCGCGAGGCGGGCACGATGATCGCCTCGATCGGCCCGCCGGCCGGGGTCTCGTCCGGGCGCCATTCGACCCGGCGCAGGAGCCGGTCGTGGTCGGTGCGCTGAGCTGACGTCCGCATGGTCAGCCGCGCTCGCGCCGCTGTGCCGGGGCGTCGGGCCAGGCGAACAGGATGTTCTCCGGGATCAGGAAATCCGGCGACAGGGCCTGCCCGTGGAAGACCGGCACCCGGACCAGCATCCCGAACTCCCCCTTGGGGAACCGCCGGGCCAGGAACGCCTCGTTGGCCTCCCGCACCTGCGCGTCGGTCAGTGCCCGGACCGCGCCCAGCACACCGCGGCTGTGGATGCCGTTGCACAGGGTCAGGGTGCGGCTGGAGTTGAACGGATTGATCACCCGGGCCAGCAGGCCGACGTCCTCCTCCAGCTCCCGGTGCGCCTCCCCGTCGGTCTGCGACCAGACCGGCTCGAACACCCGCTCCTCAGCGCCGTGACCGACCGCGAAGAGATCGCCGGATTTCAGGGTCTCGCTCTCGAACTGGCGCACCGGCAGCCTCTCCAGCAGCCGCAGCAGGCGGCGGGTGACCGGGTTCCACCCGATGCCGCCGATCAGGACGAGATGACTGGAGAGATCGTCGGCCACCACCATGGACGCCGGTTTGAAGGTCACCGGGAGCGACGGGTCGTTCTCCGCCCGGATGTGCCCGTGCAGCTCGAACAGCGCGTCGAGATCGGCATAGCGGTGCAGGGCCGTGAAGTTCGGATGGGTCTCGGCGGCGAGCGGGCCGACCGCGCTCTCCCCGGCGTCCGGGATCACGATCACGACGGGGCCGCCGTCGGCGAAGAACCACGACCGGTACTGCGCGGCACGGGCCACATCGGCCGGGGCCGGGCCACCACGGGCCTCATCCATCAGGTCGCGCAGCCCGTCGAGGATCTCCCGGCGCCGGGTGTCCTGCTCCGGGGTGAGCCGGTCCCGCGGCACCATCCGCCGTGGGGCGCCGGCCAGGGTGAACAGCCGGGCGTACGGCTCCGCCCGGTTCTCCGGGAGCATCACCGGCTCCTTGGGGCGCTCCCAGGAGGACACCGCGGCCGAGCTGACCGGCCGGCCGTCCTCGGTGAAGATCAGCGCCAGCTCACTCTGTTTGAGCCCGGCCTGTTCACGCAGAGCGCGCAGGCGCTGGGCCAGTTGGATCGCTCCGGGTGTAGCCACGACTGCCACCTTCCGAGCCCCGGTAGGGCCTTGTTCACCCCGAGTGAGCAGAGTAGATTCGACTGTAGTCGAGTCAACTCTAGTCAACTTCAAGAAAGATGAAACAAGTTGATTCAAGTTGAATCTACCGGCGACCGATTGTAGCGCGCTGAGACACCGAGGACGGCTCGGATGGTCACGGACACGCCACAGCCACAAGAGACCAAGGGGTGGCTGATCGAGCAGCGGCTTCGGGCCCTGCCCACCAAGACCGGCCGGGATGCCGCGCGCGGTCTCATGCTGGGCGCGGTCGTCCTGCCCGACCGGTGGCTGTCCGAACAGCAGCGCGCCTTCCTGCTCCTCGGCCCGGACGAGATCCTGACCGCGGGCACCCGCCGAGCCGGGGCCGGCCTGATCGACCAGGTCATCCACCTCAGCGAGCAGGTCATCCCGGCGATCGTCGAGGACTGCCGGGGACGGCACGCCCTGACTCCGTTCCGGGAAAGACGGGTGCGGGCCGTGATCCGTGAGGTCCTGTTCCTGGAGTGCCCCGGATGGCCGGCGGCCCAGCCGCACGGCCTCGTCGAACGCCTGCGGCCGGCCGTCGACGCCGCCCTGACCGCCGACCGCGCCGACCCGGCCCTGATCCGGGTGGACAGACCGCCCGCCGACCAGCGCGACCACGACGAGAAGATGATCGTCTACGCGACCCGAGACCGGGACACCCTCGACCGCTACCGGCAGCTGATCTGGTTCCAGGAGAAGATCAGGACCTTCCGGATCGCGGTCTCACTGATCGTCGCGATGATCATCGGCGGCTTCTATGTGGGGCTCTTCGTTCTGGTCCGGCACGCCTTCCCGGACATGTCCGCCCGCGACACCACGATGGTGCTGGCCGTCGCGGTCGGCTCCACTCTCGGCGGCACCGGCATCGGGCTGCTGCTCACCCGCGCGAGGCGGCCCGGAAAGCCTGACCAGACCGGCGGCGAAGACCCACCACGACCAGAGAACCGCTGACCACACCACCGACGACAGCCACCCACAGGATCACCGCCAGCGCCCGGTCCGGCCCGGCGAGCCAGCCCGCCAGCACCGCGGCGGCCACCACCAGCGGCGCGATCACCGCGACCGCGAGCAACAGGTGAGTTCGGACCGCCATGACTGGAAACCTAGTTCGCCCACGGCCCGGACGGCACCCCCGAACGGCCCATCTCCCCGGCCGATGATCAAGACATCGATGGACGTCACCTTCTACAGTGACCCGAAAGCCACCACACGGGGAGTGATGATGTCCCGCATCCCGTTCCGATCGACCGTACTCATCAGTGTCCTGCTCCTGATCGTCGCCGGTGCGGCCGGGCCGGCCCCGGCCGGTGGGCGCGACGGCGACTGGCCGACCTGGCAGGGCGACACCTACGGATCCCGGCACAACGCGGCCGAGCACCGGATCACCGCGGCCAACGCCGGCCGGCTGAAACTCAAGTGGGCGTTCGCCTACCCGAAGACCGACGCCCCGGCCAAGAGCCAGCCCGCGGTGGTCGACGGCGTCATCTACTTCGGCGGGCCGGACGGCATGTTCTACGCGCTGGACGCCAAGAGCGGCGCCACCCGCTGGACGTTCCCGGTGACACCGGGCGGCGTGGTCCAGGACGGGCCCGCGGTGGCCCGGGGCAAGGTCTACTTCGGCGACAGCCAGGGCTACGTCTACGCCCTCGACCAGCGCACCGGCGCCCTGAAATGGTCCCGGGACACCGAGACGCACCCGGCCGGCATGCACACCAGTTCGCCGCTCTACCACGACGGGAAGATCTACATCGGGGCGTCCAGTGGGGAGAACACCGGCGGCGCCGACTACCAGTGCTGCACGTTCCGCGGGCACATCGACGCCCTCGACGCCGACACCGGCGCGCAGGTGTGGCGCTACTGGACGGTGCCCGAGCCGGTCCGGGTGGGCACGTGGCCGAGTGGTGCGGCCCGCTGGGAGCCGTCCGGCGCCGGGGTGTGGAGTTCCCCGGTGATCGACCCGCGGACGAACACGCTGTACGTGGGCACCGGGCAGAACTACACCGGCAGCGCCGGGGACTTCGACTCGCTGCTGGCGCTGGACGCCCGTACCGGCAAGGTCCGCTGGAAGAATCAGGTAACCCGGGCCGACACGTGGCGCAGCCTGTGCAACGAGCCGGACGCGGAGGGCTACTGCCCGGGGCTGAAGGACGGCACCAACCTCGACTACGACATCGGCGCCACCCCGAACATCTTCACCGTCGCCGGCCGTACCCTCGTCGGGGTCGGCCAGAAGAGCGGCGTCTACCACGTGTTCGACGCCCGCACCGGCAAGGTCCAGTGGCGGCGGCAGCTCGGGGTGCCCCTGCCCAGCGGCGGGGTCTCCGGCATCCAGTGGGGCAGCAGCTACGACGGCAAGCGGCTGTACGTGGCGACCTACTTCGCCGACCCCGGCACCCTGTTCGCGGTGAACCCGGCCGACGGCACGGTGCTGTGGCAGACCCCGAACCCGGCCGACGGGTGCACCACCGGCGGGGCCGCCGCGTTCCCCGAGGTGTGCCAGCCCGCGCACGCCCCCGCGGTCAGCAGCAGTCCCGGTGTGGTGTTCGAGGGCAGCAACGACGGCAAGTTCCGGGCCTACTCGGCGCGTACCGGCGCGGTGCTGTGGCAGTTCGACACCCTGCGTGACTTCCAGGGCGTGAACGGCCTGACCGGAACCGGAAGCGCGGTCTCCGGCAGCGGCGGCGCGGTGATCGCCGACGGCATGGTCTACATACAGTCCGGTTACTGGCCGTACTACCCGAGCGACAACGGTTTCGTCCTCCTCGCCTTCGGCCTCTGAACACCCCGAAAACCCCGCGGTGGTACGCCCGTCGGCTCCACCGAATCGGGCCGCCCCGCATCGTCCCCGCAAGCCGGGCGGCCCACCGGACCGCCCGGCGGCCTCCGGGCGAATGCGACGGTCACCGCCAACCCGCCCGCCCCGCCACCACCGGCGAACGCGACGGTCACCGCCAACCCGTGTGCCACTTTCCGGCTCGATTCGAGCCGGAAGTGGCCACACGGTCTCGGCGCCGCGTCAGGCAGGATGCCGGCATGGACGAGATCGGCGGTGTGCTGGGCGGGGATCCGTCGGTGGCGGCGCGGCGGGACTTCGCGCAGGTACTGCGAGTGACCGTCACGACGGTGCGGCGGGGGTGGCGGCCGATCCGGGGTGTGCCGCGGTTCTGGGTGTTCGTCGACGGCGACGGGCGGCTGCGGGTGGACCGGCTGGGGCGCCGGAGGTTGCATTCGGACCCGTACGCCGACGGCATCCACTCCGCCGGCGTGCTGCCCGCCGAGGTCCGCGCCCGGATCGGCGACCATCGCTGTGCGGCGCTGGTCTGCGGCAACGGCTGGGCGGCGTTCCGGTTCCCGTTCCAGCCCAGCATCGACAGCCCGGTCGCCGTGCACGCCCGGCACGCCGACGGCACCACTTACGACGTGCACCTGCCGTTCGAGAAGCGGCTCCTGTCGGTCCGGTTCGATCCGGCTCTCACCGCGGCCATCGACAAGTTGCCGCCAGAGGGGTGATCCCACCGGAGACAGCCGTCCTCTCGCAGTTCTCGACGCGGCGGGGGGACGGCGGTTTCAGTACTCCTTCCGGATCACACGACCGAAGCCGCGGATGGTGCCGACTAGCAGGCCGACGAGCGACGTCTCCCGGTAGGCCGACGAGCGCGCCTCGGCGACCAGCGACATCTCCCGGTAGGCCGACGAGACCGTCTCGACATCAACGACAGCGGACATCAATCGCCGGTACGGCAGCGGAAACGCCGTCAGCGCCGGGACTCGATCTGGGCGCGCATGTCGGGGAAGTCGCCTTTCACGTCGACCGGGGTCTGGTAGAAGAACAGGAACATGCCCACGCTGCCCTCGTCGGCCCAGCCGCAGAGTGCCACGTCCTCCTCGCCGATGCGGGTGCCGCCGCACTGCGCGACGCCGCCGAGGGAGCCGGTGCTGGCCGGGGTGACACCGGTGAGCTTGTTCTCGCCGCTGAACGACTGGAACACCCGGTCGAGCATGCCCTGCGGGTCGTCGATGTCGACCTCGGCGGCGAGCGCGGCGATCAGCTTCTTGTTCTTCAGGTCGCCGTAGACGGCGCCGAACGCGTTGTCCGCGCCCGGATAGCCTCGCAGCTCCTTCTCCAGGTCGGCGGTGAGGCCGGCCAGCTCCTCGGCCTCGATCTTGGCGTAGCCGTTGAGGCGAAGCGGCTCACGGATGTAGACGTCGGTGGTCGCGGACGGCGACGGGGTGGCGCTGGGGCTGGGACCCGGGGTGCCGCCCTGGCCGGTCTGTCGCCGGTCGTCGGCCGAGGTGCGGGTGTCCACCAGGGAGAGGACCACGCCACCGCCGATCAGCACGACGGCCGCGATGGCCGCCGCGAGCAGGGTGATCACCACGGTGCGGGAGTTGTTGCGCGGCGGCGGCGGGGGTGGCGGCGCCGGATATCCGGGCTGGGCGAAAACGGTCGGCGGGGTGTAGGCGGGCGGGGGCGCGCCGTAGAGCGGAAGCGTGTGCTGCGGCGTGTCATACGGGTCGACCGGTGGCGGCAGCGGTTCGCCCGGTGGCGGATAGGACGGCGGGTATGACATCGACACTCCAGTGATCGGACTGTCGGTGCATCGTACCGGCGCGGTGCGACATCTTCCCTTGTCAGCGCCCTGTTCTCGGGATGCCACCCCAACGGGGGCGAATCCGGCACGAGGGCTGTGCTCCACCCGTACCGGGCAATCGCTTTTGATCTTGCGGGATGGAGGAAAGTCCTGGTGAAAGAGCGGTCCCTGGACTCTGGCAGCCAGCTGAGCATCATCACCGAGACATGTTGTTGTGACTTCGATCACCGACTCGGTGCCGGCGGTGACGTCGTCGAGGGCAGCGGCACCATGACCACCGCCTCGCCGTCCACCGCGAATACGCTGTCCGGGTCCACCCGACCGGCCCTCGCCTCCGACCTGGAACGGGCCGCCGCCGGCACCCTCGAACGGGTGATTCGCCCGGCCGGCACCGACTGGTCCGCCGACCCCGGCACCGCCCGGCTGCGCGCCCCGCCGGAGCCCAAGACCGTCCGGCATCTACGCGGCTGGTGACCTGGCCGGACGGGTTCCCGGCCGCGTGGACGCGCGGCCGGGAAACCGTCCGGGTACCGAGGAACGGCCGCCCGTTCGGGCGATCCGGAAGCCACTTAGGTCTGTGCCGTTCCGCCTTCCATCGGGGCTACCGTCGGGCCTCGACTCTTACCGAACCGTCAGGTACCGGGAGCGGGATTGCCCGACACGTCATCAGCCGAACTCGCCTATCTTCTCGAGTCGGCCCGCCGCTGCGGACTCACCGGCGTGATGGACATGCTGCACGCGGCTCGGGACCGGACGGCTCGGGAGACCTGCCGCGTGGTCCTCGTCGGCGACTTCTCCGCCGGCAAGTCCACCCTGATCAACTCACTGCTGGGGGAGAGTCTGCTGGCGGTCGGCCCGGTGCCGACCACCACCGAGCTGACCGTCGTCCACCCCGGTGACACGTTCCATCCCGTCTTCCCGGCCGTGCCGGTACCCTCCGGCAGCCCGTGGTTGTCCCGCGAACACATCGAACTGGTCGACACCCCGGGGCTCGGCGCCCCTGAGGTGGGCAGCGCCGAGCGGGAGGCCCTGGTCTCCACAGCGGTCCGCTCCAGCGACCTGACCATTCTGGTGACGCCCGGGGTCGGTGGTCTCACCCTGCCCGACCAGAGGTTGCTTCGCCGGCTCGCGGCGCCCGGCCGGGCACGACTCCCACTGATCGTGGTCACCATGCTCGACGGACCCGACGACGACGAGGTGCTGCGCCGCGCGGCACTGGTAGCCCGCCGCGTGGACCCGGCGATCGAGGTGCTGCCCGCGCCGGGACCGGACCGGGACGACCCGGTCAGTCTGCGGCGGCGGTTACGGCTCAAGGAACGGCTCACCCGGATAGCCCGGGAGCACCACACGGACGGCTATCGCCGGCGTGCCCGGCGGGAGGCACTGATCACCGCCTGCCAGGACATGCGGGCGATCGCGGACAGTGGCATCGCCGCCGCCACGGCCGGTGCCCGCCGGCGCGGTGGCATGCGGGAGCGGCTGGCCGCCGAACGGACGGCGAACCAGGCGCTGTGGTTGGAGCTCCGGCTCGAACTGGACGATCAGGCGAACAGACTCCGCACCGTGATCACCCGGCGGACCCGTGAATGCTGTGCCGAGGTCGTCCGGACCTGTCTGCGACAGCTCCGCACCAGCGCGGAACCAGGCAGCCTGTGGGCCGACGAGCTGGCCGAAACCGTCGCCGACGCTCTCGACCGGCACGAGGCCGCCATGGAACGGATCGTCGCGGACGCGCTGTTCAACGCGGCTGGGGAGGCCGACGTACGGTTCTCCGCGTCAGCCCGGCCCGATGATCGCCTCGACCTTCCGGTGTCCCTCGGGCCGATGGCTCCCCGGCCACTCCCGCCCGGGCCTCTGCGATCGGCGACGTTCGTCGAGGTCACCGCGGAACTGATCGCCGAGACCGGTGAGGCGCTCGCTTCACTCGGACTGGAGGCGGAACTACCCAAGTCGCCCGCGTCCGAGTTCACCGGTCTGATCGGCGGGTTGATCTCGGTGCCGCTGCGCAGACATCTGCTGGACCGTCAGCGGGCGGCCCTCGCCACCGAGGTACGGGCCGGGCTGGAACGGTGGCGCGACGTCTACTCCGCGGCGGCCGGCCGTCGGGTCGGTGTGCTGTTCACCGGCCTTGCCGGCGCGGCACAGCGCCGGCAGGAGAGCTGGTGGGAGGCCAGGGACCGGGCCTGGGCCGAGGACAGTGACCGGTCGCTCTGGGAAGGCCTGTTGTTCGACATCGACCACATCGAGAAGTTGCTGGACCGAGAGGCTTCGGAATGACACGTAACCGCTCGTTCGTGACCCAGGACTGGGCCGCGCACCGTGCCCGGATCGTCGACCTCTACGCCGAGGTGAAGACGATCGCCCAACTCGCCGAACTGGACGAACCGGCCGACGCGGACCGGCTGACCGCGGCCCAGCGGCTCGACGCCGCCCGGGAGAGCATGCTGGACAGCGCTTTCCGGATCATGGTCTTCGGCGATTTCAGCAGCGGTAAGAGCACCCTGATAAACGCGTTGCTCGGGCACGACGTTCTACCCATGCGCGCCAACCCGACCACCGCTTTCACCACCGAGGTCCGCTGGGCCGACAGCTGGTCGGCCGAGCTGACCAGATTCGATCCTGAGCGTGGGCACGGCATCACCGAGATCGTGTCGCTGGAGGAGTTCCAGGAGGCGGTCGCCCTCCGGTTCGAGGACGAGGACTCCCCTACCGACAGCCCGTACACCTCGGGTGTGGTGCAGGGCCCGGTCGACATCCTGCGTGACTACGTCCAGCTCATCGACAGCGCCGGAATGAACGAGGACCTGGTCCGGGAGTCGGTGACACTCAGCTATCTGCCGAAGGTCGACGCGGTGATCTACGTGACCATGGCGAAAGCGGCGTTCAAACAACACGACCGCGACCACTACCTGAAGATGCTACGGACCTACGGTCATCAGGACATCTTCTACGTGGTCAACCAGTTCGACGAGCTTCGCCGGCCCGCGGACCGGGCCTCGGTCGAACTGCGCTGCCGGGCGATCGCCAAGGCCGACTCACCGACGGGTGATCCACGGATCTTCTTCACCAGCGCCCTGGACGCTCTGGAGGCCCGCACTCAGGAATCGGACGAGGACAAGCTTCGCGGGTCCGGTGTGCTGGAGCTGGAGGCGTCGGTCCGCGAGTTCCTGCACCGGAGCCGGACCATGATCAAGATCCAGCGGCCGGCCGAGGTGATCCGTCAGGAGGTCCTGCTGCTCCGCGAGTCGATCCGGCGCAGACGGGAGATGCTCAGCCGTAGTTCCGAGGAGCTGTGGACGGCTCTCGAGAACGAGTCGGAGCGGGGCACCGAGATCCAGAAGACCATCGGGCGGATCGGGGCCAGTCTGCTGACCTGGCTGGAACGTACCGAATCGCTTGTCCAGCAGCGGACCGAGGCGTTCCTCCGGCAGAAGGTGGCCGAGGTGCCGAGCTGGGCGAAGCAGGCGCCCCGCGCGCCGCTTCTGCGGGGCCGGGTCGCGACCGCCGAGCATCTGAGCACACATCTGCAGGTTCAGCTCAGCCAGGCGATGCAGGAGTTCTCGATCGCCGCCGACGGGATCGGTGGCCTGATGGAGGAACGTGAGGACATCCTCCAGCAGGATCTGCTGCCACTCATCAAACAGTTCACCGGCCACATGGCGGAACTGGAACGGGCCCTGACCGGCAGCGCGCACACGGTGGACGAGGAGACCCTGCGCGGTTGGCTGGCCGGCCTGACCACCTACGCGGCACTGCGGCCGGATCCGAACTCCACCACGATCTCGACCACCGGGGTGGTCAGCGGGCTGATGCTGGGCGGTGGCGGGGCCGCGTACGGCACCGCTGCGCTGGTCGGGACCACCTCGGCCGCCGCACTGGCCACGGTCGCCGCTCCCCTGGTCGTCGCGGCCATCGCCATACCGCTCATCGTCCGGCAGATCGGCCGCCGCAGAGCGCGGGCCATGACCGCGGAGAGCTTCGCCGAGGAGCTGAGCCGGGACGCGCGCAGCCTCGCCGAGAAGTATGCCCGCGAGTTGGCCGTCGAGTTGCGCGGCCGCACCGACGCGATGAGCACCGAGCTGGAGAGTCGCTTCTCCGAAATGCTCAAGGAGGCCAAGGACGCCGTCGGGCAGGCCCGGACCAACAAGGACGGCCTGCTCGAGGTCCAGCAGCGGCTCGCCCGATGGGAACGGTCACTCAATGACATCGACAAAGCCGTCAGCGGGATCACCCACGCCATCATCGGCTCCGGCGCCTGAGTGGACCGGCCGGGAGGACGTCCCGGCCGGTCACCGGTCAGGACAGGGTCGCCTTGACCTGGGCGCCGACCACGCGGCCCATCTTGGCGTCGGTCATCTCCTCCTCGGGGATGACGATCGCCGCTCGCAGGGTCTCCATCGGCTGCTGGTGCACGCCCTCCAGGGTGGCCAGCGCCCGGTCCACGGACTCCTGCTCGGGCAGGGGCGCGTTCGGGAACGGGCGTCCGAAGGAGAGGATGCCGGTGGTCGCCGGGGTGGTCAGCCGGCAGGCGCCGCCCATCAGCCAGAACGGCCACTCGACGGTGGCCTCGCTACGGGCCACGTCGATGGGGAGGGTGCCGTCCGACGCGGCGAACGTCAGGCGCTGTGGGGTGACGGTGAAGATGCCGAACACGTACGACTTGCCCTGGGACGGGTTGAACATCTTGTTCGGACCCAGCCAGGCCGCCACGACGAGGATGTCACTCATCGTGCGAACAGTATTCGATCTTGATTACCGTCAGGTCACCAGCCCGCGCGCCAGAGCTGCGGAGCGTGCGGCAGGTCGGTGGCCGGGACGCCGAGACGGGACGCGGCGGACGCGGCCCAGTGCGGGTCGCGCAGTGCGGCCCGGCCGATCGACACCGCGTGTGCCTGACCGGTGGCCAGGATGGTCTCCGCCTGCACCGGGTCGTCGATCAGGCCGACCGCGCTGACCACCACCGGCGTGCCGGCCAACTCGCGGACCAGGTCGGCGGCCAGCGGCACCTGGTAGCCGGGGCTGACCGGGATCGCCGCGCCACCGCCGAGACCGCCGGACGAGACGTCCACCCAGGTCACGCCGTGCTCGTCGGCGAGCCGGCGGATCAGCCGGGCGGAGGCGGCCACGTCCCAGGCGCCGTCCAGCCAGTCGGTGGCGCTGATCCGGATGCCGAGCGGCTTGTGCGCCGGCCAGACCGCGCGGACCGCGGCGGCCACTTCGCGGACCAGCCGGGTGCGGCCCTCCTCGTCGCCGCCGTACTCGTCGGCGCGGGTGTTGGTCAGCGGTGACAGGAACTGGTGCATCAGGTAGCCGTGCGCGGCGTGCAGCTGGATGGTGTCGTACCCGGCGGCGTCCGCCCGGCGGGCCGCGTCGGCGAACGCGGCGACCACCTCGGCGATCTCGGCCACGCTCAGGCCCTTCGCGGCGTCCAGTCCGGGCAGCACCGGGCCATCGACCGCGCTGACCGTGGTCCAGCCGCCCTCGGTGACCGGGACCGTGCCGGCCGAGGCGCCGGGCAGCCAGGGGTGGGTGGACGCCTTGCCGCCGGCGTGGGCGAGCTGCACCGCGGCGGCCGCGCCCTGGGAGTGCAGGAAGGCGACCACCCGCTGATGGGCGCGCTGCTGCTCGTCGTCGTACAGCCCGACGTCGCGCGGGCTGATCCGGCCGCGCGCCTCGACGCCGGTGGCCTCGACGGTGATCAGGCCGAAGCCGCCGGCCGCGAACGAGCCCAGGTGCTGCAGGTGCCAGTCGGTGGGCACCCCGTCCTCGGCGTCGATCACGTACTGGCACATCGGCGCGATGATCGCCCGGTTGCGCAGGGTGAGCCCCGGGCCTCGCGGCGCGGGCAGGGTGAGGGGCGTGAACAGCTGAGGCATGACGACCCGGCTCCTAAATACTTGCGTACGCCTTGTATTGCCGAACGCAAGCAAAGTTAGTTGCAGACGCCGTATTTTGCAAACAGCTATGATGTACGCCATGACAGCCCTGGCCCAGCGCTGGTGCGCGCTACAGGTCCTGCACGACCGGATCAGCTCGCACATCGAGCGCGCCCTCCAGCCCGCCCACGGCATCAGCGTCCGCGAGTTCTCCCTGCTCGAAGTGCTCAGCCACCAGCACTACGGCGACGGCGGCCACATGCAGATGAAACAGGTCGCCGCCGCGGTCGCGCTCAGCCAGTCGGCGACCACCCGGCTCGTCGCCCGCCTCGAGGAACGCGGCCTGCTGTCGCGCTACATCTGCCCCACCGACCGGCGCGGCATCTACACCGAGGTCACCCCGGACGGGCGCCGCACCCTCACCGCGGCCCGCCCGACCAATGAGGCCGCCCTGCACGAGGCCCTCGGCGAACTCGCCGCCGACGCCGAGTTCGCCGACCTGGTTCAGGTCCTGCGCGGCTGACAAATCAGCTTTTCTATCGAACCCGGTAAATGCCGAAGTCGTTTAGGCTGACCTCAGGAGTCACTCCTCGAACCGGTGACGGATGCGACAACGCGCCACGACCCGTGAAGGATGGTTTCGATGACGCACCGCGATCTGATTAGGCGGGAGTTCGCCCGGCAGGCCGAGACGTTCGAGGACGGGCGGCTCAACGACGCGCTCACCCGCCACCTGGACCGCCTGGTCGATTTCGCCGCCCCGGTCGCCGGCGACGTGTGCCTGGACGTGGCATGCGGCACCGGGCTGGTCGCCCGGGCCCTCGCCGGCCGGGTCCGGCAGGTGACCGCCCTGGACATGACCCCGGAGATGCTGGCCATCGGCAAGGCGTCAGCCGACGCGGAAGGCCTGCCCACCGTCGTCTTCCAGGAGGGCGACGCCGGCCGCATGCCCTTTCTGGACGGTTCGTTCTCCCTGGTGGTGACCCGGTTCTCGATCCACCAGGCGACCGAGCCGGACGCGATCCTGACCGAGATGGTCCGGGTGTGCCGTCCCGGCGGCCGGGTGGTGGTCGCCGACCTGGTGCGCACTCCCGGCCTGCGCGGCGACCCGGACCGGATCGAACGCCTGCGCGACCCGTCGCACGGCACCATGCGCACCGTCATGGAGATCGAGCGGGTCCTGATCGCGTCCGGCGCGGAGTTGGTGGCGGCCGAGGTGTTCGAGGTGGTCCGGCCGCTGAGCACCTGGCTGGACCAGTCCCGCACCCCGGACGAGGTGGCCGACCGGATCGCCGCCGAACTGCGCGCCGAACTGGCCGGCGGCGAACCGACCGGGATGCGGCCCCTGCTGCGTGACGGCGACCTGTGGTTCGCCCAGACCTGGGCCCACGTGCTGGCGTACGCTCACCACCCATGATCACCGGACCGATGGGGCTGACCACCGAGGCGCTGGGCACGATCCCGGCGATCGACCCGGCGCGGCTCGACGAGGTGCTCGCCGCTGACGCGTTCGGCAAGTTCGCCGTGCTCAGCGGCGCTCCCGACGACTACCTCCAGGCCGGCAACGTCTGGACCCCGGACGCCACCGGCGACCCGTGGGTGCTGGAGTACCGCGAGGACGGCCACCACCACCGCGCCGACGGTGTGCTGACCCTGGAGCGGGTCCGCGAGGCGTTCCGGTCCTATCTGACCGGCGGCTCCGAGTGGCGCACCGGCTTCACCTGGAGCTGACCCCGCCGCACCGGCGCCGGTCAGTCGGGGAACGCGTCGGGGTCGACGTCGGTTGACGGCGCGTTGCCGCCGAGGCGGACCTTCAGGCTGATCGACCAGATCGTGTACTGCCGGGAGGTGGTGGTGAACTTGAAGTTCGAGTCGAATCTGCTGAATCCGCAGTCGCGGGTGAACCGTTTGCCGTCCCAGTCGGTGCCGGACGACATGAAGATCTGGTAGTTGCCGTCTCTGATCCGGCCGGTGGTGACCTTCTTCTTGCCCCGCACGTAGACCACCACGGACGGCTTCTTCGCACCCACCTTGACCAGCTTGATCACGGTGTCCGAGGGGTTGCCGTTGTCGGTCTTCAACTGGCCGCTGCCGCCGGTCACCCGCCGCAGGTAGGTGCCGTTGGCCTTACGCCGCTTCTGATCCTTGGTCACCGCCGGCAGGAACGAGCCGAACTCGTAGTCGCCGCCCAGCGCGGAGGCCGCGGACCGGACGTCGGCGGCGGCACCGGCCCGGCTCAGCGCGGCGCTGGCCGCCCCACCGGTGCAGATGTCCCGGCTGTCGGCCGAACTCGCCACCGTGGACAGCTCGTCCTCCAGCGCGGCGAGCGCGGAGACCAGGTCGTTGTGCGCGGACGCGGCCTCCGGCGGCACGGTCAGGCCGGACAGGGTGGACGTCTGGGAGCGGACCGTGTCGGCCAGCTCGTCGGCGGCACTGGACACCGCCCGCGGTGTGGTGGCCTTGCGCAGCGCGGCGACCCCGGCGGACAGTTTGCCGTTCGCCTCGTCGAGGGCGAACTGGACGGCCTTCGGATCCAGCGGCGGTACGGTCGGCGTGCTCTCCAGCGTGGGCTGGGTGGTGGCGGCCAGCCCACTCCTGGTGGTGGCCGCGTCGCTGTCCTTCAACAGGGCCGGCACCAGGCAGAAGCCGCCGAGCAGGACCACAGCGCCGGCGGCGACGCCGATCCGGGCACCCGTACCGAACCGGGGCCGGGCAGGTTCTTGCGTGTAGTAACCCCCCGTATTCATATCCATCCCTAGAGTATTGGAGGGCCGGTCAAGGCAATCCCATCAGCCGTTCGGTCGTAGTCGATACGAGCCGCCTCGATCCGTGCCTCACCGGGTACGGCGGCAAACGTCACCCGGCCGGCCCCTCGATCACCCTGAGCTCCCACGTCGACGACGTCGTCGCGCTCATCCGCGCCGAAGACCTGATCGACGTGGTCCTCGTCGGGCACAGCTACGCCGGCATGGTGATCTCCGCCGTCGCCGAGCGGGTGCCCGGCCGGATCGCCGACGTCATGCCGGTCACCCGGGTCCTGATCGACCGGGCGGCGGCCGGGGCGAAGCCGTGGCGGATCCCGCCGATCGAATCGTTCGGGATCACCGATCCGGCGGACGTGGCTTAAAAGCTGACCGCCGGCCACGACCGCATGATCAACGCGCCCGGGGAGCTGGCGGCTCCGCTGCTGAAACCGGCAAGTTAGGTGGAATTGGCCTGCCTGCTCCTCGAAGAACGACTCTTCTGGGTGAGTGCGGTGGGCGTCTGTATCGTGATCGACATGCTCGAGGGTCTCGACGAACTGACCGCCGGTGACCGCCACCGAGGGTGGGAGTTCGTTCGAACGCTGACCGCGGCGTATGGCCGTCCAGTCGTCGAGGGCGATGGTGTTGACCCGGCCCTGGTGCAGGTGGGCGAGGACCGGATCGGTTTCGCGTTGCCGGCCGCACTGCGTGAGGCTTATCTGCTGTTCGGTCGCCGATGGGACCTGACCGCCGCTCAGGACAGCTTGATATCGCCACAGAGTCTTGACGTTGACCCTGCTGGTGTCCTGGTGTTTCGGGTGGAGGCGCAGGGCTGCGCATCGTGGGGTGTTCCTGCCCGGTCGATCGGTCAGGACGATCCGCCGGTCGTGGTGAACGTCGGAGACGGCTGGGTGCCCTACTCGGATCGACTTTCGGTAGCGCTTGTCGAGATGGTGATGTCGGAGGCGATGTTCTCTGCCGACGAGCGCGACGTCGACAACCGGGAGTTGGACGACACCACTAATGCCCTGGTGAGCGCCGCGTTCGAGCGCCTGCCGCTGCCGGTTTTCCCCTTCTGGGCAGGGATGGATGGGCCGGGAGTCCGCTGGTTCGCCGGTCCCGATGTGCTGCTGCGAAATGACGGCGAGACGTGGCTGTGGGTCTATGGCCGGACGCCGGAGGCGGTGCAGGCGGTGCGGGATCGGCTGTCCGGCGAGTGGTTGATGGTCGCGGACGACGACGAAGACGAGGAGTTCGACGACTGAGCTTCCGGCCGGGAGGGTGGGCCGACCGATGGTGAATGCTGATGAGGGGTGGGCAGCAAATGTGTCCTATCTCTTCTGCGGCGGTGTGCTGGGCAGGCTGTCGAGCAGCTGCGTCAGCGGGATGAAGGCGTCGGCCGTGCCGAGGGCCCGGGGTGTCGGTCCGGCAGGCGTCGGTGTGTCGGCGAGGCGTTGGGCGAGGGCTTCGAGGGCTTCGCGGTCGCCTTCGAGCGCGGCGCGCTCGTCATCGGTGAGGTCGACGGTTTCGAGCATTCGGTCGATGCCGTCACGAACCGAGATGACCTGCCCGGCGCTGGTTTGCTTGGGCAGGTAGAAGGGGCACCGGGCGCAGGACAGCCGGTGTGGGCACTTGGCGAAGAAGTCGTAGGAGCAGTAGCCGTCGCCGAGGTCGTAGTACTTCCACGGAGTTCCGGTCGCGGCGGCGCCGGAGGTGATGCTGTCGCGGTCGACCAGGACTTGGATGGTGCGCAGGTTGCGGGTGAAGTAGTCGGCCTTCTTGTAAGCGGCCGCCAGGGTGCGTTGCAGGATCTGGGCATAGTGCCTGGTGCTGGCCGCGTGCTTGTGTCCGAGCCACTGCTGGAGGTCGACCAGGGTCAGTGGTTCGCGGGCGTTGAGCAGCTGGGTGGCGATCGTGGCGCGGGCGCGATGGCTGGTGAGCGCGCCCCGGGAGTCGGACTCGGGAATGCCGGCTTTGCGGCAGAGCGCCGGGATGACGTAGTCGTTGAGGTGTGCCTTGCCGATCAGGAGCCCGCGGTGGCAGAACAGGTGCTCCTTGGGCTGCCCGGTCTTGCGGTCCGGGATCAGCGGCTGTGGTGGCCGGACGAGCTTCCAGGCTTCGATCAACTGCCCGACGAGGGGGTCGACGGGCTTATTGAACGCTCTGCTGGTCTTGTTCGCCGGAACCCGTAGCAGGCAGACCTGGAACTCGGCGCCGGAGTCGGCGTCCCGGCCGGTGTCCCAGATGACGCAGTCGGCTTCCAGCCGGCGGATCTCGTCGATGCGCAGGGCACCGAACAGCCAGACCCCGACCAGTGCCCGGATCATCTCGATCGGGTAGTAGGTCTGGCCGTTGCCGGCCTCGCGTGCCGAGGGCGTTCCGTATTCGGTGAGGTCCTCGACGTTGAGCGTGAGTCCGGCGGCCATGAGCTTGGCCCAGGCCGCGTCGTCGATGATGCGAGGGTTGGGGCCGAGCGCGGCGCGCACCGACACCGGCGAGGACAGCACCCGGCGCGGGTCGAACCGCGGTGTGATCCATTCCCACTCGATCAGGTCGCAGAAGAAGCCGCGCAGCGAGTCGAGCCGGTTGGCCATACCGGAGGCGCCGAGCTTCTTACCGAAGTTCGTCTTGTTCGTGTTGTGGCCGGCCCACTGCCCGACCACCGCGGTCATCGTGTCGGCGACGTACTCGGCGGCCATGTCCCGCGTCCACAGGTCCGGCGAGATCCGGTCCGGGTGCTTCTCCGCGGCCCACCGTCCGGCGACTAGGATGATCGAGAACATGACCCGGACGGTGGCGGGTTCTTGCGTCGCGAGCGTCCGCCAGCGTTGCGCCCAGTCGAGCCATTCGTCGGGAACACTGGCCAGGGTTGACGGACGGATGCCTTGCCGGTGGTGGTTGTTGGTCAGAGGCTGCGGGATGACGCCCAGATGGGCCAGGACCCGGGAGAGCTTGAAGATTCCCTGGCGGCGAGACATGCCCGGCCGGTACTCGGCGGTCATGTTCACGAGGTGCTCGTAGGTGACGTCGCGCAGAGAGGCGCTGCCGACGGTGAGGATGACGTCGAGAACGGCGTTGCTGATCGTCCAGCTCTGCGCGTCGCGGTAAGCGCCCCAGGCGGATAGCACGCTGATCGTCTCGTCGACCGCCGCCCGGACCGGCTCGGCGCCGAACATCAGGTCGGCAAGCCGGTGCAATTGGATCACACCGGCTCGGATGTGCAGCCGGGGCTGGTCGCAGAGCAGCTTCGCCAGCGCGATGATGGGGAACCGTTGGGTTACCGGGACTTCACCGCCGTGGGAACACAGCGTCGTCCAGGTCGCCTCGTCCCACCGCCAGAACGGCGTTTGCTGGCGACTCATCAACCGCAGCAGCAGGTTCCGCGGCGCATTCTGATGGTTCGCCGGCCACGACGCCGTGACGGCGTCGATGGGCTCGACGATGTTGCGCAGCACCAACCGCTCGTGCTGCTTGAGCTTGCACGAGTCGCGGGTATCGAACGCCGCCAGCGTGCTCCACTGCTGCGGGGTGATCTCGAAGTCGAACCGGTCCGGCTCGTTGCCGACGGTCGGCGCCGGAACCAACTCGGTGGCGATCAAGGCGCTCATCCGGCCACCGCCGTGAGCGAGGCCAGCAGTGCTTCCCGCTGAGCGTGGATCGCGTTCATGCTGCGGTGTAACCGCTCGGCCAGCTCTCGGCCGCTGAGGTGGATGTACTTCAGCGTGGTATCGAGGTCGCGATGTCCGGCGTACTGCGCGATCTGGTCGAGCGCCCACTCGGCTCGGGCCAGGTCGGTCAGGCGCAGATGCCGGAACGTGTGCGTGGACAGCCGTGGCACCCTGGAGCGGGCGGCGATGCCTTCCACGATCTTCGACCAGCTCCAGCGGCTCAGCGCGGCGCCGTGATTGCGCGGTGATTCGCTGCGCAGCAACGCGCCGCCGACCCGGCCGAAGCGCTCGCGCCGGTGTCGCAAATAGGCGCCGAACAGCTGGGCGGTGGCCGCGCCGTAAGCGACCTCCCGTGCTCGCTTGCTCTTGGTGGTCTCCGCCCGTAGATGGATCAGGGAGTAAGCCGGGTCGAAGTCGTCCACCTCGAGCGCGACCAGCTCCTCACGGCGCAGCGCACCGTCGTAGGCCAGCGCGACCATGAGCCGATTGCGCAGGCCTTCCTGCGCAACCGCGCCGATGATGGCCGCCCACGCCTGCTCGTGCGGGATCCACGGCGCCTTCTCGACCCGCCGTACCAGCCCACGCTTGGGCCGCCGGCCGCCGCGGCCGGACTGGCCGCGGCGCACCGGGTTGAGCTCGCGAAGGCCGTCCTCGACCATGAACGCGTAGAACGAGCGCACCGCGACCACGCGCTGCTGAATCGTGGCGTTGGCCAGCCCAGCGCCGGAGTCGAGATGCACCACCTTGACTGAGCGCGGATGCGGGCGTGCTCGCAGGTCACCGATCCATCCGGCGACTACGTCCGCCTTCGCGGTCAACGGGTCGAAGCCCTCGCGACGGCAGAAGCGCAGGTGGTCCTCGGCTGCCCGGCCGTAGGCATCGATCGTGTTGGGAGCGCGGCCGATGTTCGCGGTGAACTGCAGCCAGCGGCGGCCGGGCTCGTGGTCAGCGAGAAGTGGGTAGTTCGCCCACTGGATCTTCGTCATAAACGGATAAATTAGGGCAAACCAATTCCGCATAAGGCGTAGGACGGCGCAGGATCGCGGTGGCCACCGCTCCCCCGGCCGCCAGCAGCACCGCCGCCCCGATCGACAGCGCGAAACCCGGGCTGCCCGGACTCAGCGCGCTGTCCCCGAGCGTGGCGTAGACCAGCGTGCTCGGTGCGGCGCCGATCGCGGTACCGATCAGATAGTGGCGCACCCGAATCGCGGTCGTCCCGAACCCGTAGCTGACCAGGCCGAACGGGGCGATCGGCAGAATCCGCATCAACGCCACACTGAGCACGCCGCGCCGGGCCAGCCACGCGTCCAGCCCGGCCAGCCGCCCCCGGGCGGCCACGAACTCCCGGCCCAGCACCCGCCCGGCGCCGAACGCGAGCAGGGCCGCCAGAGCCGCCCCGGCCAGCACATATCCGCCACCGGCCAGCGGCCCGAACACCAGCCCCGCACCGGCCGCCAGCACCGAACGCGGCACCAGAGCCGCGAGCAGCAGCGTGGTCCCACCGACCACCGCGACCGGCCCGAACACCCCCAGCTCGACAACACCGGCGGCAAGCCGCTCCGGCTCGGGCACCCCGGCCACGGCAACCGTGACGGCACACGCCAGCACCAGAACGATCAACAGAACCAGCCGGGCGGTGGCATTGCGCGAAAACACCCGCACAGTGAACCAGAGCCGGGCCCGTGGAGATACAACGCGGCTTCCGCGAACCGATCTGCCTGGTCCGACTCGCTCCGGCCCCGGTCCGCGTCTCTCCAGGTCCGCGCCGGCCGCCGGGCGGTCGTCGTTTCCCAAACCCTTGTGGGTACGCCGTAAGGGTCCACACCGATCGGGTCGTCCTGTCCGGTCCGCGCGAGGTCCGCGTCACCGGCGGACCGTCCGGCGACCGCCGGGCCGAATGCGGTGGCCCCTGACGACATGCACCCGGCCAGCCCACATCCCGGCGCGGGTATAGCGTGCGCCCCGGCATGCATATGGCATGCACCCCGGCGCGGGTGTGGGGTGCCCCCCGGCGCGGGAATGGCATGCACCCCGGCACGGGTGCGGGGTGCCCCCGGCGTGGGAATGGCATAGATCCCGGCGCGGGTGTGGGATGCACGCCGGCACGGGTGTGGAATGCACCCCGACCAGCGCACACGCCGACAGCCCGCGGGTCCCATGCATCCCACCAGCGCACACGCTGGCGGATCGGGTGCCCGCGACGGCGCCATGGGCCGGCACGGGCTCCCCAGCCGACGTGCGTGCGCCACCGGGCCGGGTCGCCAGACGCCCGCACACGAACCGGGCGACGTGCGCGCCCGGTCCTGGGGAATCGCGAACCGGCCGGGCTCGGGGTCAGCCGCCGAGGATCACCAGTTCGGTGCGGCCGCTGGCGGTTCCGGTGGTCTGGAGCATCATGATGTCGGGGCGTTTGTCGTCGTTCCAGTCCAGAACGGCCACGGCCAGGTGGGTGGAGACGCCGGGAGCGGTGTCCGCCTCGGCCAGGGTCTTCTGGAACTGGGACGCGCCGTCCAGCACCTGGACTCCGGTCTTGCCGGTGGCGGTGGTCGACTTGTGCAGCAGGACCAGGTCGGGTTTGCCGTCGGCGTTCCAGTCGGTGACGGTGATGTCGCGGTCGGGGCCGGCCGGCGCCTTGGTGACGATCACCGCGCTCACCTTCTGGTAGCCGGAGGCCTTGTCCACGATCTGCAGCTCGACCTTGCCGGACTTGGTGCCCTCGGTCTGCACCACGACCAGGTTGCCGTCGATGACCGCGAACCGGTGCCGCTGGTCGGTGGCCGGCAGGCCGGTGATCGTCTCGGCGGCGACCTGCCGGAACGAGGAGGTGCCGTCGAGCACCCGCAGCTCGGTCTTTCCGCTGGCGGTGCCGGATTTCCGCACCACGAACAGGTCGGGTCTCTTGTCGTCGCCGTGGGAGCCCATCGCGTACTCATAGGTCTCGTCGGTGGGTCCGAGCGCGGTCGCCACCGACAGGGACAGGCGGGAGAACTTGGACGCGCCGTCCATGATGTGGACTTCGGTCTTGCCGGTGGCGGTGCCGGTGCCCTTGACGGCGAGCAGGTCGGTCTTGCCGTCGCCGTTCCAGTCGGCGGTGAGGACTTCGTGCCGGCCCGGCATCGCGCCCAGCTCGGCGCCGCCGGCGTGCAGCGCCTTCTGGTACGGCCCGGTGGGCGTCTCCTCCTCGGCGGCCGGGGGCGGTGCCGTGGTGGTGCCGGCCGGCTGTGGCCACAGCGCGTTGACGATCAGCGCCGCGTCGTCGACCTCAGGCGTGTAGGCCAACGGGTAGGCCGACACCTGCACTTTCTGGCAGATCGCCCCGATGTCGCCGGTCATCCACCGGTCGCCGGGGTATTTGCGCAGCATGGCGTTGAGGAACGCGTTGGTCGCGAACACCGGGTCGGTCAGCTGGGCGGGGCGCCCCCAGCCCTGGGAGGGCCGCTGCTGGAACAGGCCGAGACTGTCGTGGTCGACGGCCTGGGTGTAGTTGTGCAGGGTGCTCTCGGCGATGGCGGTGGCGATCGCGATGACCGCGGCCCGCTGGGGCAGGCCGCGGGCCTGCACGGTGTCGACGATGACCCGGGCGCAGGACAGGTGGCTGCCGTTGACGGCGGCGCCCAGGCGTTTGCCGGTCATCCGTGATTTGAGCTGCTGGGCGGTGGCCCGGTCGGCGGACGACACCTCGCCGGTGTAGCACGGGGCGGACCGGGGCGCGGCGAACGCGGGTGACGCGGGCAGGCCGATCATGCCGGCGGCGAGGGCCGCGGTGAGCACGAATCGCGGAGCGGAGTCGGCCGGCATCCTCAACGAACCCCCATCGTCGGTCAATCGCCGCACTAATCTTTCACACCTTCGGGCGTCCAAGATAGAGGCGGCGGTCGACCCCTAGCGAGGCCAGCAGCACCAGACCGGGTGTGATTAGCGCCATCGGCGCGAGCATCCAGCCGATGACGGCGGCGCCGAGCAGCGCACCGGCCAGCAGGGCGCTGCCGGCCGGGTCGGTGACGGTGTGGCGTACCGCGGTCCGGACGGCGTCGATCGAGCCGGGCGGGGCGTCCGGGGTCCAGGTGCCGGCCAGGCGCACCACGGCGACGGCGCCGAGGGCGGCGACGATCAGGCAGGCGAGGACGGCGCCGGTTCCGGCCTGGCGGCCGGCGGTCAGATTCCAGGTCAGCAGCCCGGTGAGTACGGGTACCGCCACGCTCGCCGCCGGCAGCCCGCGCAGGGCGGCGCGGAAGTCGGCGGCCACCGCTCCCACCCCGCCGCCGACCCCGTCGATGTGGCGGCGCAGGTGCCCGGCTCCGGCGATGGCCGCGGGCAGCGCGGTGACCAGCCCGAGCGATGCCGACGCCACCGCCACCCCGGTGATCAGCACTTCGCCGAACAGCGCGAACCGGGCGTTCATCCCTTGAGCCCCTGCGTGGCGACGCCCTCGACGAGATACCGCTGGAAGACGAAGAACATCAGCAGCACCGGTACGAGGGCCAGCACCGCCATCGCGATCTGCGCCCCGTAGTCGGAGGTGGTGGTCTGGTCGATGTAGAGGCGCAGAGCCAGCGGCAGCGTGTACATGTCCGGTTTCTTCAGATAGAGCAGTGGGCCGAGGAAGTCGTTCCAGCTCCAGATGAACGCGAAGATCGAGCTGGTGGCGATGGCCGGGCGCAGCAGCGGCAGGATGATCGAGCCGAAGATCCGGGCGTGGCCGGCGCCGTCGACCTGGGCGGCCTCGTCGAGTTCGCGGGGCATGCTGCGGATGAACTGGACCATCAGGAAGACGAAGAACGCGTCGGTGGCGAGCAGTTTGCCGATCAGCAGCGGCACGAACGTGTTCACCAGGCCGGCTTTCTGGAACACGATGTACTGCGGGATCAGCATCACGTGCGCGGGCACCAGCATCGTGCCGATCATCAGGGCGAACCACAGGTCGCGGCCGGGGAAGCGGAGCCGGGCGAAGGCGTACGCGCTGATCGCACTGGAAATGACGATGGTGAGCACCGACAGGACCGCGAGCAGCAGCGAGTTGCCGAAGAACTGCCAGAAGCTGATCCCGGCGATGCCGGACAGCGCGGTCCGGAAGTTGTCCAGCGTCGGCACGTCCGGGAACGGGTTGGCGGTGCCGATGATCTGGCTGCGTTCCTTGAACGACGAGGCGATGGTCCAGACCCCGGGGTACAGGACGATCACCAGTACGGCCAGGGCGCCGAGGTGGAAGCCGATGCTGCCGGCGCGTGAGGTTCTCACGATTGGTCGCCTCCGTAGTGGACCCACGACTTCGACGTACGGAACATGATCAGGGTCAGTACCGCCACGGCGAGGGCGAGCAGCCAGGCCATCGCGGACGCGTACCCCATCCGCAGGTCGGCGAAGCCGCGCATGTAGAGGTAGAGCGTGTAGAACAGGGTGGAGCCGGCCGGGGAGCCGTTGCCGCCGGAGATGACGTACGCCGAATTGAAGATCTGGAAGGCGTGGATCGTCTCCAGGATCAGATTGAAGAACAGCACCGGCGAGATCATCGGCAAGGTGATGCTCCAGAACCGGCGGGCCCGGCTCGCCCCGTCGACCAGGGCCGCCTCGGTGATCTCGGCGGGCACCTGCTTCAGCCCGGCCAGGAAGATCACCATCGGGGCGCCGAACTGCCACACCGACAGCAGCACCAGCATCGGCATCGACAGCGACGGGTTGCCGACCCAGCCGCCGGAGTGCCAGCCGACGAACTCGCCGATCCGGTCGACCGCGCCGTCGCTGCTGAACAGGGCCTTCCAGACGATCGCGATGGAGACGCTGGCGCCGATCAGCGACGGGGCGTAGAACGCCGACCGGTAGAAGCCCTGGCCCCGGCGGCGGCCGTTGAGCAGCACCGCGACGGCCAGGGCGGCGGCCAGTTTGAGCGGGGTGGCCAGCAGCACGTAGCCGAGGGTGACGGTCACCGAGTGCCGGAACCGCTCGTCGGCGAACAGTTTGGTGTAGTTCTCCAGGCCGATCCACTCGGGGTCGCTGAACAGGTCGTACGAGGTGAACGACAGGTACAGCGAGGCGATCATCGGCCCGGCGGTGAGCAGGACGAGCCCGAGCAGCCAGGGCGACAGGAAGGTGTAGCCGGCGGTGGTCTCCCGCCGCCGGCGTTCGGTCACCGGCACGGTCACTGTTCCAGCGCGTCGGCGGCGCTGGCGAACCAGCGTTTCGCGGCCTCGGCCGGGGTGGCCCGACCGTAGTTGATCTCCTCGGAGATGGTCAGGAACTCGGTCTCGATGGTGCCGAATCCCTCGGGTAGTGCGCCCTGGGAGGCTCCGACGGACGACCGCACGCTGTCCTCGTACGCAAGCACGTTCGCGTCCGTCCCGGTCGCCTGGATCGCGTCGCGCTGCGCCGGGACGACGGGGACGCCGCGTGACGTACCGAAGATCCTGCCGACCTCGGGGTTGTTGGTGAGGAAGTCGACGAGCTTGACCGCCTGCGCGGGGTGCTCGCTGTTCTGGGCGACCGACAGCAGCATCGCGGCCTTGAAGAACAGCCCGCTGGTGCCGGAGTCGGAGGGCAGCGGGAGCTGCTTGAACTCGCCCTTGCCACCGGAGTCGCCGATGTATCCGGCGATCTGGTTGTCCCAGGAGAACTCGCTGGCGGTACGGCTCTTGGCGAACGGCGACACCGGTTTGAGCTCGGTGGTGACCTTGGCCGGCAGCAGCTCGGTGGGGCGCATCGCGGCGGTCGACTCCCACCAGGCGGTCAGGTCGGCCTCGGTGAAGTTCAGCTTGTTGCCGGTGAACGGCTCCTTGCCGGACTGCCGCAGGTAGTGCAGGTAGATCCAGAAGACGCTGGTGTAGTCGCCGGAGCCGTAGACCTTCTCCGGCCGGCCGGCGCCCTTGGCCGAGACGTCCTTGATGAACTGCTGGTACTGCGCCCAGGTCATCGGCGCCTTCGGCTCGTCGATGCCGAGCTCCGTCAGCATCGCCGCGTTGTAGTTGAGGGTGAACGCGTTGGTGCCGGTGGGGATGCCGTACGTGCCGTCCTCGTACTTGCCGGCGGGCAGGATGTTCGGGTCGATGCCGGTGACGTTCAGGCCGTCGCCGAACTGGTCGTCGAGGGCGCGCAGCTGGCGGGTGCGGGCGTATTTGGCGAGGTAGGCGAGGTCCATCTGGAGCACGTCGGGCAGGCTGGAGCTGGCCGCCTCGGTGGAGCGCTGCTGCCAGTAGACGTCCCACGCGGCGAACGAGGTCTGCACCTTGATCCCGGCGTTCTGCTGCTGGAACAGGTCGACGGCCTGCTGGTACTTGCCGGCCCGGTCGTCGTTGCCCCAGAACGCGAAGTTGAGCGTCACCGTGCCGGAGCTGTCGTCTCCCCCACCGCAGGCGCTCAGCGCGGGTGCGGCCGCGCCCAGCGCGCCGAGGATGAGCAGTTGGCGTCTATTGACCATCACGTAACTCCCCAAGGTTAAAGGCAAGCGCTTTCCCGAAGGGTTTGTATCGTTACATGAGAGTGGCGCACGACACAATCAGTGCGCGGTGGACTCCCGCGCGATCACCGAGAAGCCACTGACGAACTCCTCCGGGCCACCATCACCGTCGATGCGCCGGGACAGCAGCGCGACCGCCCGCTCGGCCATCGCGGCATGATCGGGATCGACGGTGGACAGCGACGGTACCAGAAAACGACCCTCGTCGATATTGTCGAAGCCGATCACCTTGACCTGCGACGGCACCCGCACACCCGCGTCGGCCAGCCCGCGCAGCGCCCCGATCGCGGCCGTGTCGGTCAGGCAGAACAGCCCGTCGAAATCCAGGCCACCGGCGACCATCGCCCGCACCCGCCCGGCCGCCGCCTCCATCGACATCGCGTCCATCCGCTGCACCAGAGCCGGGTCGTACGGCAGACCGGCGCTCTCCAGAGCCAGGCGATAGCCGGTCAGGCGCAGCTGCGACACGTTGACCTCAGCCGTCTCCGCACCGGTCAGCATCGCGATCCGGCGACAGCCCCGGTCGGCCAGATGCCGCACCGCCGCGCGGGCCCCGTCCACGTTCGGCATCGCGACGTGCCCGACCGGACCGTTGAAGATCCGCTCACCGAGGATCACCACCGGGTACGGCACCCGCAGCCGCTCCGCGTCGGCCGCCCCCATCCCGACCGTGCTCAGGATCAGCCCGTCGTACTCCCGGTTGCGCGACAGCCCCAGCACGGCCAGCTCGCTCTCCCGGGTCGCACCGGTCTGCTCCACACTCACCCGCAGGTCACGGCGCTGTGCCGCGTCGATGACAGCCGACGCGAACTGGGCGAAGTACGGCCGGTGGATCTCCGGCACGGCCAGCCCGATCACCCCGGTCCGGCCCCGGCGCAGATTGCGGGCCGCCACGTTCACCCGGTAGTCCAGATCGGCCATCGCGGCCAGCACCCGCGCCCGGGTGGCCTCCCGCACATGCGGATGCCCGTTGATCACGTTGGAGACCGTCATCGGGGACACCCCGGCGGCCCGTGCCACATCGGCGATCGTCGCCACCGCTCAGCCCGCCAGCAACGGGCCGTGCAGCGGCTCGCCACGGTCGCAGCGCAGGGTGCCACCGGCCACCGTCAGCCGGGCCACGTCGATCGACGAGCGGCGGGCGTCGTACGACTCCCCCGCCATGCCCGCGTGCCCGCCCGGATGGGTGAAGTAGAAGATCAGCGCGTCGTCACCGCGCACCACCACGTCGGCGTGCTGCCCGGCCGGGGCGCCGTCCAGCAGCAGCCCCCGCGGCTCCCAGCACTCCAGGTCGTCCGAACGCAGCACCCGCTGCCCCCGCCACTCGTCGACGATCATCCAGTACGTGCCACCGAGGGCGAACACGTTCGGCCCCTCGTGCGGCCGGCCGGTCACCGCCGGCCCGTGCACCCGCCAGTCGAACAGGTCGTCGCTGTCGGCCGCCCAGGTGTGACAGTCGTCGGCCTCGTCCTTGTACCACATCCGCCAGCCGCCACCAGGCCGCGCCAGCACACAGGCGTCGATGACGAACGCCGACGACAGCTCCAGCGTCGACCGGAACGTCCACCGCAGCAGGTCGGTGCTGGTGTAGTGCCGGATGTGCCGCTCGTGGCCGGGCCACCGCTCCGGCACGCCACGGACCACCGACACATACATGTGGTACGTCTCCCCGTCATCGATGATCTCCGGAGCCCAGTAGGTGTGCCGCCCCCACTCGGTGTCCAGCCCGGTCAGCACCCCACGGTAGAGCCAGGTGGTCCCGCCGTCGGTGGACGAGGCCACCCCGAGATCGGTCCCGTGCACCCAGCTGAAGTGCGGCAGGCCGGGCACGTTGGCCCGCCGGTTGGTGTAGACCATCCACCAGGCACGCTCGCCCCGGTGATAGACAAGGACCGGATCAGCGGCGCCGTCGTGGACCGGGTCACGGAAGAGCGGGCTCGGAATCAGCGACACCGCCGCATTGTATCGATACAAGCCCGCTTCGTTCAGAAACCGACACCGCCGCGCAGTTGCCCGAACGCCTGATCCGCCGCCGCGACCGCCTCGGAATGCAGGGTGGCCGCCGGCTCGCCCTCGCGCAGCCGCTGCCAGTTCGCGCGGGCGAGGACCCGCTGCACCGCGAGGATCTGGGCGGACGCCAGCCGGGCCGGCAGCGCGCCCGGAGCCTCGGGCGACAGCGCCTCGGCGAGGCTCCGCTCGTCACGGACCCGGAACTCCTCGACCCGCGCCGCGAGCGCCGGCGTGGAGAACACCAGGTCGTGATAGGCCAGGACCCGCGGGTCGTCGTTGAGCCCGGTCACCGGATCGCGGCGGGCCAGACCGTCCAGGAAGTGCCGGTGCAGCGCGTCCAACGGGGACAGCCCGGCGTCGCGGGTGGCGACCACCCGCGCGGGCTCCCCGGCGTGGTCGGCGATCCGGTGCAGGGCCAGGTCCTCCTTGGACCGGAAATAGCGGAAGAGGGTCGGTTTGGAGATCTCGGCGGCGGCGGCGATGTCGTTGACCGAGACGTCGTCGAAGCCGCGCTCCAGGAACATGTCGATCGCCAGGGCGGACACCGCGTCGAACGTGTGCTGTCTCTTGCGCTCCCGCAGACCCATAGCCCGACTTTACCCTGTCAATTTTGTTACTGGGTAAATTATGTGACTCGGTTACAGTTGGGTTCATGACCACTGAGTACGCGCAGGAGCTGGCCTTCCTCACCCGTACCCGCAACGCTCTGGCCTGGATGGCCGACCACGCGCGCATGCGTGTCGCCACCGGCGAGACCGTCGCCGGCGACCGCTACACCGCCGAAAGCCTCGGCACCATGCTCAAGAGCTACGCCAAGGAACTGTCCGAGGAACCCGGCGGAGCGCCCTACTTCGGGCGCCTGACCTTCGACGACGAGCCCGGCGCCCACCGTGGGCAGCGGTACCACATCGGCCGGCGCAGAGTCGTCGACGAGCGGGGTGAGCCCCTGGTCATCGACTGGCGTGCGCCCGTGTCCGCGCTGTTCTACCAGGCCGGCCCCACGAACCGGCACGGCGTGTCGGCACGCCGCCGATACGGCTGGAGCAACCGGTCGCCGATCGAACTGACCGGATTCGAGGACGAACGGCTCGACCACGACCCGGAATCGGGCACGGTGAGCCTGATGCTCGCCCGCGAGATCGAGCGTCCCCGCGTCGGCCCGATGCGGGACATCATCGCGACGATCCAGCCCGAGCAGGACGACCTGGTGCGCGCCGATCTGGACCGGTCACTGTGCGTCCAGGGCGGGCCGGGCACCGGCAAGACGGCCGTCGGCCTGCACCGGGCCGCCTATCTGCTGTACACCCACCGCCGCCGGCTCCAGCGCACCGGCGTCCTGGTGGTCGGCCCGAACCCGGCGTTCCTGCACTTCATCTCGGCCGTGCTGCCGGCTCTCGGTGAGGTCGAGGTGCGGCAGCGCACCCTGGACGGCGTCCTGGACCGGGATCCACCCCGGGCCGCCGACAGCGACGAGGCCGCCGCGGTCAAACACGACATCCGGATGGCCGCGGTGATCACCCGGGCCGTGACCGGCCTGATCCGCGAGCCCACCGAGGGCATCGTCCTGCCCGACGGCTCGTTGCGTCTGCGGGTGCCGGCCCACACCGTGGCCCACGAACTGCGGACCGTCCGCGGCGAGGATCTGCCGTACGGCGTAGGCCGGGAACGACTGCGGACACGCCTCGTCGCCCTGTTGCAGCGCCAGCGGGAACGGCACGGCGAATCACCGAACCGCGGATGGCTGGACCGCATCGCCCGGGCCCGCCCACTCACCGCGGTACTCGACGCCTGCTGGCCACCGGTTCGCCCGGAAGAGCTGCTGGCTCGCCTGTTCACCGACGCCACCGCGCTGGCCGACGCCGCCGACGGCATCCTGACCACCCACGAGCAGGCGGCACTGCGGTGGGCCCGGCCGCCACGCACCGCCCGCAGTGCCCGCTGGACAGCCGCCGACCTGGTCCTTCTCGACGAGATCGCCGGGGCCGTCGACCATCCCGGCGGCTACGGGCACATCGTCGTGGACGAGGCGCAGGACCTGTCCCCGATGCAGTGCCGGGTGCTGGCCCGGCGCAGCCGGCACGGCTCGCTGACCGTGCTGGGCGACCTCGCCCAGGGGACCACCGCGTGGGCCGCCTCCACCTGGGCGGACCAGCTGGGCCACCTGGGCCGGCCCGGCGCCACGGTCGTCGCGCTCACCACCGGCTTCCGGGTTCCCGCGGTCATCCTCGGCTTCGCCAACCGGCTGCTGCCACACCTGGACCTCGCGGTGCCGGCCGCCACCTCGGTACGCGGTGACGGTGAACTGCACGTCGGCCACTCCCCCGATCCGCTGGCCGCGACCGTGTCCCGCGTCCGGGCGGCCCTGTCACACGACGGCTCGATCGCGGTGATCAGCGCGCACCACCGGCTGGCCGCTCTCGCCGAGACGTTGCGCCGAGCCGGGATCGAGGTGGCGGACACGGTCACCGACACCGGTCCGCGGGTGACGCTGGTGCCCGCGAGCCTCGCCAAGGGCCTGGAATTCGATCACGTGGTGGTGGTCGAGCCGGCCGAGATCGTCGCGGCCGAGCCCCGGGGAGCGCATCGCCTGTACGTCGTGCTCACCCGGGCCGTCTCCCGCCTGGACGTGGTGCACAGCGCCCCGCTGCCGGCCCCGCTCGCCGGCTCTCACACCTCGACGAGCGGCCAGGAGTCGCCCAGAACCGACCGGATCTGATCCGGCTGGGAGGTGACGACAGCGGCCCGGCCGCACATCGCCATCCAGATCGCGTGAGCCGCACCGAGCCGGGACGCGGTCACGGCGAGACCGCCGATGATCGGTGGGGCGTCGCCGGGCCCATCGAACACGTCGGCGATCCGGATGACCGGGTTCGCACGTAACGGCCCGAGCCGGTGGTGCTCGGTGTGGTCCAGGATCCGGTACGCCTCCAGCAGGCACACCACCGGGATGACGATCTCCGAGCCGGTGTCGAAGGTGTCGGCGACCATCTGCCCGATCCCCTCGACCCCATCGGAGTAGGCGAGCAACGCCCCGGTGTCGAAGACGTACAGCGGAGTGGTTATGCCGCCACCTGCTTGCCGTCGGCCAGCCGGGTGGCGAGCTCCTCCGCGGTGGTGCCGGTCAGTTCGGCGACCCGGGCGACGGCGGCCTGATAGGCGTCGTCACCGACCGCGGTCCCGCCGGCCCGCTGGTGAGCACCGACCGGGTCGACCGGGAACAGCGGAAAGCCGGACTGCTGCAACAGCGCCCGGACCTGATCGGACTCGTCGAGGCGCCGGAGTGCCAGCACGACCCGGGCGGACCGCTGCCCGGCGGGCAGGCCTTCCAGCGCGGCCCCGACGTCGTCGGGGAGCGAAACAGTCACCTTCTTGGTCATACCAGAACCCTACTTCGGTATGACCGGCCCATCAATCGTTGTCCCCCGGGCGGTGAGGAGGCCGTCGGTCAGGAGGCCGTCGGTCAGGAGGCCGTCGCGGTGAAGGCCGGGAGCCAGGCGGCCAGATCGGCGACCGGCATCGGGCGGGCGTACAGGAAGCCCTGACCCAGGTGGTAGCCGAGGCCGGCCAGCCACCGCGCCTGCTCCTCGGTCTCGATGCCCTCGGCGACCGCCTCGATGCCGAGGGCGTGCGCCAGCTGGATCACCGCCTGCGGGATGGCGTCCGGGCCGGTGACGAACGAGCGGTCCAGCTTGATCTGGTCGACCGGGCAGGTGGCCAGGGCGCTCAGGGTGGCCGAGCCGGTGCCGAAGTCGTCCAGGGACAGGCGTACGCCCAGTTCGCGGAGTCTGGTCAGGTTCTGGGCGGTGGCGCCGCCGCCGATCGCGGTGCTCTCGGTGATCTCCGCGCAGAGCCGGGCCGCGGGCAGGCCCGACTCCCACAGGGCGGTGGCCACCGTCTCGGCGAAGCCGTCCTCGCGCAGCTGGGCCGCCGACACGTTCACCGCCACCGTGCCGGGCGCGGCGTCACCGTGCGCGGTGGTCCACTCGGCGGCCTGGCGGACCGCCTCGCGTATCACCCAGGCGCCGAGCGGGACGATCAGGCCGGACTCCTCGGCGAGGGGGATGAACTCGTTCGGGCCGAGCAGCCCGCGCACCGGATGCTGCCAGCGCACCAGCGCCTCCACCCCGGCCAGCCGGCCGTCGGCGAGCGACACCACCGGCTGGTAGAACAGCACCAGTTCACCCTCCTCGACGGCGGCGCGCAGCGGTCCGGCCGGGTCGTTGCGGTTCTGGATGCGCATGCCGTCGCTGTAGCGGACGTGCCCGCCCTCGCCACGCAGTTTCGCCGCGTACATCGCGATGTCCGCCCGGTGCAGCAGCTCGTCCACATCGCCGCACGCGTCGGCCACCCCGAAACTGGCCCGCACCGAGATCAGATGCTCACGCACCGGCACCGGGATCAGCAGGGCCTCGGCGATCCGGGTCAGCACCCGGTCCACAGCGTCACCGGTCAGCCCGTCGAACAGGATGGCGAACTCGTCGCCGCCGAGCCGGGCGACCGTGTCGGTGGACCGTACGTTATCGGTCATCCGCTCTGCCACCGCGATCAGAAGAGCGTCCCCGGCGGCGTGCCCCAGGGTGTCGTTGACCGCTTTGAAACCGTCCAGGTCGACCAGCACGATGCTGAACGGCCCGCCACCGGCCACCGCCGCCTCCACCCGCCGGGTGTAGAGCACCCGGTTGGCCAGACCGGTCAGCGCGTCGTGGGTGGCCTCGTGGCTGAGCCGCTCCTGCACCATGGTCGTCTCGGTGACGTCCCGGCTGTTGGTGAGGATGCCGCCGACGCTCGGCTCGTGCAGCAGGTTCGACGTGGCGATCTCGATCCAGCGGAACTCGCCCTCGCTGTTGCGGACCCGGATCCGGCAGGTCCCGGACGCCCCCGGACCGCCGGCGAGGGTGGCGTCCCAGCATTCGCGCAGGCCCTCGGCGTCGTCCGGGTGCGCCCAGTCGGGGACCATCGTGCCGATCGCGGCGGCCGGCGGGATGCCCAGCACCCGCTGGATCGCCGGGCTGCAGTAGATCACCCGGCCGTCCGGGTCGGAGACCGAGATGATGTCGGTGGAATTCTGCACCAGCAGCCGGAACCGCTGCTGGAGCACCTCGTTCTCCCGGGCCGCCACCAGCTGCCGGGCCACCACCAGCACGGTCAGGATCACCGCGCCCACGGTCACCAGCATCAGCCCGCTGTCGCCGCTGTGCACGTGGGCGAGGAGCAACACGTCAACGGCGACGACCGAGGCGTACGGCAGGACCCGCCGCCAGGTCCGCTGCGTCTCGCCGGCCGTGGTGCTTCCGGTGTCGAGGACATGGAAACGGCCGGAGAACGCCAGTCCGAGGTTCGCGATCAGCGGTACGAACAGCAACGGCTCGCTGCCCGGACGGCCGGGCTCCCAGCCCAGCGACAGCATGGCCACCGGCGGCGCCATCCCGCCCATGATCGCGGCCACGGCGGTCCCGGCCAGTGCCCTCGGCGGCAGCAGCCCGGTGCCGCCGAGGGCGAGCCGGGCCACCAGGAACACCCCCACCGCGCTGGTGATCAGCAGCACCACGGTCTGCGGCGGCAGATTCGTCCCGAGGCGCACGAAATCGTCGAGCACGGAATGCCCGAGCAGGATCATGGTGGCCGAAGTGAGGGTGGTGATGTCCAGCCAGAGCGCCACCTTCCGGGCCCGGGTGACGGCATGCGTGGACAGTCGCAGCAACGCCCAGGCGAAGCAGATCGCACCGAAGGCCCGCAGCGTCACACCGGCGACCCCGATCACCGACCCCGGCGCGTACGGGTCCAGCAGCTCACACAGGGTGGCGAGCGTCATGGCGCCCATCGCGAACAGGTTGCGCCACCAGAAGCGGCACGACGGCACCCCGAGTGCGGTGTGCCGCGCCGTCCGCAGGCAGATCGACCCGGTCAGCACCGCCGAGAGAACGCCCAGGACCAGCACCGACGGCCGGAATCCGGGCGGCTGGAACAGCACGAGAACGACCGCCGCGAGCGTCGTCAGCGCCAGTGCACAGAGCGCCCGGCTACCCCGCAGAGCCTCGATCACATCTCAATGATCGTCCGAGGCGCCGCGGGGCCTGAGCGTATTCGCCTGGCGTCTCTCAGTTGATCAACCTATCGTTGGTGTCGGTACCACCATGGGGCGAAGCACACGGCTTCGGCCCTTTTTCTATTCCCGCGTCCCGGAAAGGACCATCTCGTGACCCCCTCCCCCGAACTCGCCGTCGCCGTGGACCTCGGCAGCACCACCGCCGGCGTCTGGGCCGCCCGGCACGGCGTCGTCAGTGGCCCCACCGGTGAGACCGCCGTCCAGCGTGGCCGGGTCGCCGACGTCGACGGCTGCGCCACCGTGCTGACCCGCCTGGTCTCCCGGTATCCGAATACGATGCCGTCCGCCGACCTGCTCGTCGCCTGCCGCCCGGTGCTGACCACCGAGGCCGACGAGGCGCTGATGAGACGGGTTCTGGACACCGCCTTCGCGCCCCGCCGGATCGTCTTCATCGACAGCGTGCGCGCCGCGGCCATCGGATCCGGGGCGACCGCCGGCACCTTGCTGATCGCCGACATCGGCGCCCGGGTGACCGAGGTCGCCCTCCTCGACCACGGGCGGGTCACCGAGGCCCGCCGCACCGGCATCGGCACCCGAGATCTCGACAGCCGTGCGACCATCGACCTGATCAGCGACGTGGTCGCCGGTCACGTCCGCGACCTGCGCGAGACATGTCCCGGCGACGACTTCGAGGAGGCGGCCGACCGTGGGCTGCTGCTCGTCGGCGACGGGGCGTCACATCCCGGGCTGGCCACCGCGCTGTCCGATGCCGTACACCTGCAGGTTCATCGTGCGGCGTCGCCGCACACCGCCGCCCTCAACGGCGCCCGCATCGCCGCGGTGTCCGCCCTGCGTCACCCCAGCCGCCGACGATAGGTCAGGCCTGGCCGGAGGCCAGCTGGACGACGGTGATGTCGGACGGGGCGC
This sequence comes from Actinoplanes sp. G11-F43, assembly GCF_050589265.1. NCBI lineage: Bacteria > Bacillati > Actinomycetota > Actinomycetes > Micromonosporales > Micromonosporaceae > Actinoplanes > Actinoplanes sp. G11-F43. The sequence goes on along the minus strand of NZ_JBNZCE010000009.1, from coordinate 187,314 downwards.
CGACCCGGACCGGCGGGCCCCAGGCGCCCGCGCCACGGCTCACATAGAGCTGCGTGTCGCCGTAACGCTCCAGACCGGCGAGCGTCGGGTTCGACTGCTCCGCGATCAGCGTCGCCGGCCACATCTGCCCACCGTGCGTGTGCCCGGACAGCTGCAGGTCCACCCCATGCTCGACCGCGTCATGGATGACGATCGGCTGGTGGGCCAGCAGCACCGAGGCACGCGCCGGATCCCGGTCACCGAGGGCGGCCACGAAGTCCGGCCCGTCACCGGAGTCCTCGCCGGCGACGTCGTTCACCCCGGCGAGATCAAAACCGGGCATTGCGGTACGGGCGTTCTCCAGCGGCTGCCACCCCAGCTCACGCACCTTGCCGACCCACTCCTCGACCCCCGAGAAGTACTCGTGGTTGCCGGTCACGAAGAACGTGCCGTGCCGGGACCGCAGCCCCCGCAGCGGCTCCACCGAACCGGCCAGATCCTCGACGGTGCCGTCGACCAGGTCACCGACGACAGCGATCAGGTCGGGCTGGGTGGAGTTGATGGTGTCGGTGACCCGCTGGGCGAACCCACGGCCCAGCACGGCACTGATGTGCACGTCACTGACCACCGCGATGCGGAAGCCGTGAGCGCTGCGCGGCAGTTTCGCCAACGGCACGGTCACCCGTTTGACCGACGGGCCGTTGAGCACGTCCCAGGTGCCGAACCCGACGGTCCCGATCGCCGCGGCGGCGGCCGTCCCACCGACCACCCGGGACACGAACCGGCGCCGCGACAGCAGCACCGGCGGGGTGAACCGCTCCGGCTTCCCCGTCTCTCCCCCGTCGCCCGTCTTTTCCTCGTCGCCCGGGACCACCGGCTTGTCGGTGGTCCCGCCACCGGCGCCCGCCGGCACCGGCTCCGTGGCGGTGTGCCCGGACGCCACCGCCCCCACCGGCTCCGCGGACCGGGCCACCGCCGCGTCCCGGCGGCTCAGCCAGCGGATGAGCAGCGGCCGGACCACCTCGCCGGCCAGCAGACCGATCAGCAGGTAGAGGAACACGGCCATCCACATGTAGCCGGGCCAGACCAGCACACTCTTCACGGCCATCGGCAGCGGCAGCCCCTCGCCGGCCATCGACCCGATCGCCAGCACCGGCGCCACCGTGAACAGGACCGTCCCGGCCCGCCGCCACCGCGAGCCCGGCTCGGTGGTGGCCGCGACCAGGCGGCGCCACAGGTACCAGTGGAGGGCGCCGAACAGAACCACGACGACGACAGCCGCCAGCACGGCAAAAACGATCATTGGTAGGCGCAGTCCTTAGCTAAGTCCCGAGTGAGACGGAACCTACCAGCGGCTTTCTGTCGGGAAGCTGAGAACCGTCCGGCGTGGTGTTCCCCACGCTCCGGCACCCCTCCGGTCTGCGAAAGCGGCGCACTTCGCAGTGAGGACGGGCGATGACCTACTACCGGTCGGCACACGCGACAGGAATCCCGGAACCACCACCATCGAACTGGCAGCGCTGGGGCGCCCAGCTCTACCAGGGCACCATCGCCGCGGGCGCGATCGCGGCGGCGATCACCGCCGTCACATAACCCTGTGGCCCCTCGGTAAAGGCGAGAACGCCACCGAGATCAGCGCGGCGGCCACGCCCGGGGTGCTCCCGAGCGAGTACCGCCAGCGCCTGATCACCCCGCATCCGGCGATCCGGGTCCCGGGATCCTCCTGGACCCGTTCCCGGCCGGCCGGGACACCAGGATGGACGGCGGATTGAGCGTCCTGCAACAGGCCCTTCCGCTGACCGTGACGCTCACCGGCGGCTCATCCGCGGTGATCGGCCGCCACCGCGGGCCGAGGCTCACGGCCGGCAGCGCGGCGGAACCGGCCCCGGTTCACAGCCGGGTGCGATCCGGCGTGGCTCCCGCTGCGGGGCCGGTCCGGGGTCCGAGGGCCGCCGGGCTGACCGGGCGCCTACCCCGGAGATCGATGTTCGGACCCCTAAGTCGGCGCACTACTGCGGGAATTGCGATCAGAGGGCGATAGTCTCCCTGAACGTGTACTCAGGACGGCGAGAGGTGTGGCGTGTCGATCGAACTCCGTCTCGGCGCGGACTTTCCCGCCGCCACTGACGACCAGTGGCGGCGACTGGCCCTGGCGGCGCTGCGCAAGTCCGGCGGCGCCACCGACGACACCACCCCGGACCAGGTGGAGGACCTGCTCGCCGCGGTCACCCACGGTGGTCTGCGGGTGCCCGCGCTGCACCACCCGGACCGGGTGGACCTGCCGGAGACCGGGCTGCCCGGCCAGCAGCCGTTCGTCCGGGGCGCCCGGGCCGCCGGTGGGCTGATCGGCGGCTGGGACATCCGCCAGCGCTACACCGAGCCCGGCCCGGCCGACGTCCGTGAGGCGGTGCTCGGCGACCTGGAGAACGGGGCGACCTCGCTGTGGCTGGCCGTCGGCGGTGACGCGCTGCCCGTCGACGCCCTGCCGGACGCTCTGGAGGGCGTCTACCTGGACCTGGCCGCGGTGGTCCTGGACCCGGGCGACGCCGTCGTCCCGGCCGCGCGGGCCTGGTTCGACCTGCTCGCCGCCCGCCGGATCGAGCCCGGCCAGGCCACCGGTGGTCTCGGCGCCGACCCGCTGGCCTGGCGGGCCCGCACCGGCGATGACAGCGGACTGGCCGGGGCGCTGCGTGACGCGGCGGCGCTGGCCGGGCGGTGTGTGGCCGAGGCGCCCGGGTTGCGGGCGATCACCGTGGACGCGACGGTGCATCACGACGCCGGTGGTTCCGAGGTCGAGGAGCTGGGCGGTGCGATCGCCGCCGGGGTGGCCTACCTGCGGGCGCTGACCGAGGCCGGGCTGAGCACCGGGGCGGCCCTGGATCAGATCGAGTTCCGGTTCGCCGCGACGGTGGACCAGTTCGCCACCATCGCCAAGCTGCGGGCCGCCCGCCGGCTGTGGGCGCGGGTGGCCGAACTGTCCGGCGCCGCCGACCGGGGTGGGCAGCGCCAGCACGCGGTCACCTCGGCGGCGATGATGACCGCCCGCGATCCGTGGGTGAACCTGCTGCGCACCACGATCGCCTCGTTCGCGGCGGGCGTCGGTGGGGCGGACGCGGTGACGGTCCTGCCGTACGACAATCGTCTCGGTCTCCCGGACGGCCTGGCCCGGCGGCTGGCCCGCAACACCCAGATCCTGCTCGTCGAGGAGGCCCATGTGGCCCGGGTCGTCGACCCGGCCGGTGGCAGCTGGTATGTGGAGGGTTACACCGACCAGTTGGCGCGGGCCGCCTGGGAGTGGTTCACCACCATCGAGCGGGCCGGGGGTCTGGCCGCCGCGCTCGGCAGCGGGCTGGTCGCCGACCGGCTGGCCGGGGTGTGGCAGGCCCGGTCCGCCGATCTCGACCACCGGCGCAGCCCGATCACCGGGGTCAGCGAATTCCCGAACCTGTCCGAGCAGCTGCCGGTCCGCCCGCCGGCTGCCGCCCCGGTGTCCGGCGGTCTGCCCCGGCACCGCTACGCGGAGGCGTTCGAGCGGCTGCGGGACCGTGGTGACGCGCACCTGGCCGCCACCGGCAGCCGGCCCACCGTGCGGCTGGCGACAGTCGGTTCCCCGGCCGCGTACGGGCCCCGCGTCACCTTCGTCACCAACCTGTTCGCCGCCGGGGGCATCGCGGTCACCACCGAGCCCGGCCCGGCGGTCGCGTGCATCTGCGGGCCGGACAAGGCGTACCCGGACCGGGCCGAGGAACTCGCCGCGGAGCTGCGCGCGGCCGGTGCGGGCCGGGTGCTGCTGGCCGGCCGGGGCGACCATCCCGGTGTCGACGGCACCGTGTTCGCCGGCTGTGACGCCATCGCGGTTCTCACCACCACACTGGCCGACCTGGGAGTGCCGCTGTGATCCCCGACTTCTCCAGCGCGAAGCTGACCGGCTCCGTTCCGGCGCCCGACCACGAGGCGTGGCGGGCCGCGGTGCTCGCCGAGACCGGCAGCCCGGCCGGGGATCTGCTGTGGCGGACCCCGGAGGGCATCACGGTGCCGCCGCTGTTCACCGGCGCCGACCTGGACGGCATCGACTTCCTGGGCACCTATCCGGGGATCGCGCCGTACGTCCGCGGCCCCTACCCGACGATGTATGTCAACCAGCCCTGGACGATCCGCCAGTACGCCGGGTTCTCCACCGCCGAGGAGTCCAACGCCTTCTACCGCCGCAACCTGGCCGCCGGGCAGAAGGGCCTGTCGGTGGCGTTCGACCTGCCCACCCACCGTGGCTACGACTCCGACCACCCGCGGGTCACCGGTGACGTGGGGATGGCCGGGGTGGCGATCGACTCGATCTACGACATGCGCCAGCTGTTCGACGGCATCCCCCTGGACCGGATGAGCGTGTCGATGACGATGAACGGGGCGGTGCTGCCGGTCCTGGCGCTCTACATCGTCGCGGCCGAGGAGCAGGGGGTGAAGCCGGAGCAGCTGTCCGGCACCATCCAGAACGACATCCTCAAGGAGTTCATGGTCCGCAACACCTACATCTACCCGCCGGCGCCGTCGATGCGGATCATCTCGGACATCTTCTCGTTCACCTCGCAGCGGATGCCCCGGTTCAACTCGATCAGCATCTCCGGGTACCACATCCAGGAGGCGGGGGCGACCGCCGATCTGGAGTTGGCGTACACCCTGGCCGACGGGGTGGAGTATCTGCGGGCCGGGCAGGCCGCCGGGCTGGATGTCGACGCGTTCGCACCCCGGCTGTCGTTCTTCTGGGCGATCGGCATGAACTTCTTCATGGAGGTCGCCAAGCTGCGGGCCGGCCGGCTGCTCTGGGCCAAACTGGTGCGCGAGTTCGGGCCGAAGGATCCCCGGTCGCTGAGCCTGCGGGCGCACTGCCAGACGTCCGGCTGGTCGCTGACCGCGCAGGACGTCTACAACAACGTGATGCGTACGTGCATCGAGGCGATGGCCGCCACCCAGGGTCACACCCAGTCGCTGCACACCAACGCGCTCGACGAGGCCCTGGCGCTGCCCACCGACTTCTCGGCCCGGATCGCCCGCAACACCCAGCTGCTGATCCAGCAGGAGTCCGGCACCACCCGGGCGATCGACCCGTGGGGTGGCAGCGCCTACGTCGAGAAACTCACCCGTGACCTGGCCGCCCGCGCCTGGGAGCACATCAGCGAGGTGGAGGCGGCCGGCGGGATGGCCCGCGCCATCGACGAGGGCATCCCCAAGATACGGGTGGAAGAGGCGGCGGCCCGCACCCAGGCCCGCATCGACTCCGGCCGCCAGCCGGTGATCGGGGTCAACAAGTACCGTCCGGCCACCGACGAGCCGATCGACGTTCTGAAGATCGACAACGCGGCGGTCCGGGCCGGCCAGGTCGAGAAGCTGCGCCGCCTGCGGGCCGAACGGGACGAGTCCGCCTGCCGGTCCGCCCTGGACGCGCTGACCGGTGCCGCCGCGTCCGGGGACGGCAACCTGCTCGACCTGGCGGTCGGCGCGGCCCGGGCCAAAGCCACGGTGGGTGAGATCTCCGACGCCCTGGAGAAGGTGTTCGGCCGGCACACCGCCCGGATCCGTACCATCTCCGGTGTCTACCGGCAGGAGGCGGGCAAGGTGACCAACATCGAACGGGCCCGGGAGGCGGCCGCCGCGTTCGCCGAGGAGGAGGGCCGCCAGCCGCGCATCCTGGTCGCCAAGATGGGCCAGGACGGCCACGACCGCGGCCAGAAGGTGATCGCCACCGCCTTCGCCGACCTCGGCTTCGACGTCGACGTGGGCCCGCTGTTCGCCACCCCGGCCGAGGTGGCCCGCCAGGCGGTCGAGGCCGACGTGCACATCGTCGGCGTCAACTCGCTGGCCGCCGGGCACCTCACGCTGGTGCCCGCGCTGCGCGACGAACTGGCCGCGCAGGGCCGCCCGGACATCCTGATCATCGCCGGTGGGGTGATCCCGCCACAGGACTACGCGGCGCTGCGCGAGGCCGGGGCGGCCGCCGTCTTCCCGCCCGGCACGGTCCTCGCCGATGCCGCGATCGACCTGCTCACCACCCTGTCCGGCCGGCTCGGGCACCCGGTGGCATGACCCGGCCGGTGATCGACGTCGAGGTGATGGCCGAGGGCGTCCGGGCCGGCACGCCGTCCTGGGTGGCCCGGGCCATCACCCTTGTCGAATCCACCCGGCCCGACCATCAGGCACTCGCCCAGCGGCTGGTGGTGGCGCTCACCCCGGATTCCGGCCGGTCGCACCGGATCGGGATCAGCGGGGTGCCCGGCGTCGGCAAGTCGACGTTCATCGACGCGTTCGGCAGTGAACTGACCGCGGCCGGGCACCGGGTCGCGGTCCTGGCCGTCGACCCGTCGTCCACCCGCACCCGCGGCAGCATCCTCGGCGACAAGACCCGGATGGCCCGGCTGGCCGCCGACCCGGCCGCGTTCGTCCGCCCGTCCCCGACCGCCGGCACGCTGGGCGGCGTCGCCAAGGCCACCCGCGAGGCGATCGTCGTGGTGGAGGCGGCCGGCTACGACATGGTGATCGTGGAGACGGTCGGGGTCGGCCAGTCCGAGACCGCGGTGGCCGACATGGTCGACTCGTTCCTGCTGCTGGCCCTGGCCCGCACCGGCGACCAGTTGCAGGGCATCAAGAAGGGCATCCTGGAACTGGCCGACGTGATCGCCATCAACAAGGCCGACGGCCCGCACACCACCGAGGCCCGCACCGCCGCCCGCGAACTGTCCGGCGCGCTACGCCTGCTCCGCGCCGACGAGACGTGGACCCCACCGGTCCTGACGTGCAGCGCCGTCGAGGGCACCGGCGTCAAGGACGTCTGGACCCAGCTGACCGCCCATCGCGACAGCACCGACGTCGAGGCCCGGCGCCGCCGGCAGCAGGTCGGCTGGATGTGGGCGATGGCCCGCGAGGCGGTCCTGTCCCGTTTCGAGAACCATCAGGCGGTCCGTGACACCGGCCGTGCGGTGCGGCAGCAGATCCTGGACGGCGCCCTCACCCCGGCCCAGGCCGCCGACCAGCTGCTGGCCGCCTTCGACAAGCACTGACCGCGGCGTCTCCCACCGCCGGCCCGCACCCCTCCAGGTCCCCGCCCCTCCAGGTCCCCGCCCCTCCAGGTCCGCCCCCTCCAGGTCCGCGCCCTTCAGGTCCGCCCCCCTCCAGGTCCGCGCCCACCTCCAGGCAGGCGGTCGTCAACCGACGATGGGGGTACGCCAATCGGGCCCACAACGATCGGGACGCCCTGTCCGGTCCACGCGACGCGGGCATCATCCCAGGCCGTCCGGCGACCGCCGGGCCGAATGCGATGGTGACGGATCGACCAGGCTGGCCGGCCGACACACAGCCGGATGCCGTGACCCACCGCCGCAACCAGGTTTACGGCAGACCTCCGATCCCGGACGGTAACCGCGGTCACGGAAGGTAGCCATGGCGGCCGGCCGCGGTGATCCGGTCACGGCGAGTAGACGGTTACGGCTGGTAGCCGTGCGGCAAGCCGTGGTGATCCGGTCACGGCGAGTAGACGGTTACGGCTGGTAGCCGTGCGGCAAGCCGTGGTGATCCGGTAACGGCTAGTGGACGGTTACGGCTGGTAGCCATGGCGGCCGATGCGGTCGCGGTGTCGCAGCGCCGGTCACGAGGGCCGCCGGTCATGGCCACACCCCTCCCGCGGTCGATCGTGGAGGATTTGCCACCGGGAACAGCGTGGTTCCCGGCCGCCTGATCACTTGCGGTCAATCCCTCGCGCGGGCGACTCACTCAGCAGCGATCTTGGTGGATTTACCACCGAAAACGGTGGTAAATCCACCAAGATCGGCCAGGGTGGAGCCGGAAGGCGGACGCTCGCCCGAGGAATTGACCGCGAGCGGGCCAGTAGCTGAGAAGAAGGCTCGAAAAGGTGGTAAATCCACCAAGCTCGGCCGGGGTGGAGCCGGAAGGCGGACGCTCGCCCGAGAAACTGACCGCGAATGGGTCAGCAGCTGAGAAGAAGGCTCAAAACGGTGGTTAACCCACCAAGATCGCCCTGGTTGGGGGCAGGAAGCGGACGCTCGCACGGGGGGAACGACCGCGAGCGGGCCGCCAGCCGAGGAGAAGACCTGAAACGGTGGTTAATCCACCGAGGTCTGGCTGGGAGACGAGTGATTGCGGGGCGGCGGCCGAGGAAGGCGCGGCTCTACCGGAGGCCGGCCAGCATCCGGAGGCCCTGGGCCTCGAACGCCTCCTGGCCGTGGGCGAAGGCCCAGCACGCGGTGCCGATCGCCTCGCGGACGTGGCTTCGGTAGGAGCCGTCGGCGGCCCGGGGGTCGGGGCCGTAGCCGAGCAGGAACGCCTCCTCCAGGTCGGGGCGGGTGCTGAAGTCCTGGACGGTCAGGCGGTTGAAGTCCGTCCACGCCGGGCGCATCGCGGCTCGACCGAAATCGATGATGCTCACCGTGTCGTCGTGGATCAGCCAGTTGCGGGGCTGCCAGTCACCGTGTGTGGGCACCAGGGTCACCGGCGGGGTCGGCCAGCCGGTGATCAGATCGCGCAGCCGCCGCACCGTGGCGGCGTCGATCCGGTGTGGGCCGTTCAGCAGGAGCAGGTTCTTCTCGTTCTCCCGGCGTTCGAAATCGGCGTCGACCGTCGCGGTCTGGGCGTGCAGCAGGGCCAGCAACTCGCCGGCCTGCCGGTAGAACGACGGCTCGGCCTCGTGATCCAGCGCCAGCGAGCCCGGCAGATATGTGGTGGCCAGCAGTTTCGCCTGGTCGTCGCCGTGCAGGAGGCGCGGGGCGCGGTTGCGGGTGGTCCACGGTCGCAGCCAGTTCCGGTGGGCGTGCAGCTCGCGGGCGATGTGATGATCGGTCTCGCCGCCGGCTTTCACGATCAAGTGCCGATTGTCGTACGCCAACTCCAGCACCGTGGTGGCCGCCACCCCCCAACTGTGATCATGGACGACCTCGGCCCCGGGGAACCAGGCGTCCAGTAGTTCCCGCTGGCGGTCCGACAGCGGTGCGAGCGGGTCGAAATTCCAGCGCTGCGGTAACTCGGCGTCACACAGTGCGCAGATGAAGTCGCCGTCCCGGACGATGTTGCGCTCGCCGCAGTCGGGGCAGCGGCGGAAAACGATCGCTGTGGTGAACCCGCCCGGGTGGGCCAGCCCGAGCCGGTCCAGTGCCCGCGCGACTGCCGGCCAGCAGTCCGGGTCGGGGCAGTAGCCGGTCGACTGGTTGGACACCTCGGTCACCCGGCCGTCCACGATGGTGATCTCCCCGGCGGCCAGCACGTCCCGCCCGCCGGCCAGGGCGACGTGCTCGCTGCGGCGCGGGGCCAGCCGCAGACGGCCGTCGAGGTCGATGACATAGGTGGACGCCTCGTCCGGGTCCGGGCCGGTGACCGGCGGTGGCGGCTGATCCCGCAATCCAGCCGGCCCGACATAGCGATATCTCACCGGACGACGTTACCGAATCCGCTCCGTCACGGTTGTCCCCCACGTGCGTATGATCTTCCGAGCCGCTCTGCTCGCCGCCGCCACCGTGACCGCGCTCGCCCCGGTTCCCGCCCAGGCCGCCAAGCCCCGGCCCGTCACCAGTCTGCTCGGCACCTACGACTTCGGCCGTGCCGCCGTCATCGGCCAGGCCGGCGAGAACGCCGGCGTGTGGAAGTCGTACACGGTCCGGTCCGGTTTCGCCGGGGACGACCTGAGCATCACCTATGTACGGGCCACCAGCCCGAGCCGCTCCGAACGGACCGTCTACACGGCCGCGTTCAACGAGGTCAAGGACGCGCAGGCGGAGTGCCGCAAGGTCGGTGCCGACGGGGTCGCCCGGCGGGTGTGGGTGTCGTACCGGTGCCGCACCGGCATCGTGGCCAGCTACACGTTGCTGGTCCGCTGATGCGGGCCCTGTTCGCCGTGTTCGCCGGGGCGGTGGTCGCGCTCGCCGGAACTCCCGGGCACGCGGCGTCGGCCCAGGCGGTGTCCGAGCACACGGTCTCCACGCAGACACCCTCCACGCAGACGCCCTCCACGCGCGCGGCGTTCGGGCACACGGCAGCCGCACACCCGGTGTCTGCCGCGTCCGCTGCTCCGGCACGCGGGGCCGGTAACACGTTCGCGTTGGCCGCCAACAAGACATCGGCCTACGGGACCTATGACCGGATGATGGGGATCCCCGGGCGGCCGGTTCCGCCGGTGGCCGTCAACGGCACCTTGGCCGTGGATCAGCTGCTGCGGTGCGGGGTGGTGCAGATCGCCTACAACGGCCCTACCGACGGTATCGCCTGGCGCACCGTCGGCAGTCGCTGCCGGCCGGGGAAGTCGGCGTTCCGGGCCCAGTCGGAGTTCCTGCGGGGCGGAGCCAAGCCCGCGCTTCGTCTGTGCAGCGGCTTGACCGTCCGGTTCGCTGAGCGTAGCCGCGCCTGTGACGTGTTCACGCCCCCGGCCGACCTCTGAACAACCGGCCAGCGTGGTCACTTCCGGCTCGATCCTGACCGGAAGTGACCACGCGAAAACCGACGGCGGACGACGGCGGCACGGACATCGGTGACCACCGCACGAGCGTCGGTGACCACCACACGGACATCGGTGACCACCGCACGGGCGTCGGTGACCACCGCATCCGCCCGGCGGCCGCTGGGCGGTCCGGTGTCTCGCCCGCCTAGCGCGGACCCCATCGAGCGACCCGATTTTCGTGGGGCCGATGGGCGTACCCCGGCAAAGGGGTTGATCTCAGCGGCGGGTGGCGCAGTTCGTGACGCCTCCGGAGGCCCGGATTCTCACTCAGCCGGGGACCACGGCGGGCGGGGGTGGCGGATCACCGATACCGTCGGGGGATGTCCGGAAGCGCATTGATCACGTATGAGACCAGCACCGACGGCGTCACTCTGCGTGTCGCACTATCCGGGGAACTGGACCTGGCCGACGCCGACGAGGTCCGTGACAACCTGGCGGCCGCCGCGCGCGCGTCCCGCTACCAGGTGCTCCAGATCGACGTGGCGGACGTGACCCTGATCGACTCGTACGCGCTGGGCGCTCTGGTCAGCGTCCGCAACAGCGCCGCCGCTGCCGGCGTCACCGTCACCCTGGTCAACCCGTCCCCACCGGTGAGCAAGGCCATCCAGGTCACCGGCCTGTCGGAGGTTTTCGGCCTGCCCCGGTGAGCCGCCACTGATTGCACATGCTTCACCCCATCGGATCTGATAGAGGTCCGTGAGCCTTCCGGGGGGATGCGCGTGCAGATCCTGATCAAGATAGTGGTCGCTCTGCTGGCCGGCGGGGTGGCCTACCTGCTCACCAACATCACCGAGCAGCCGAAGATCTGGCAGATCACCCTGTCGGTCTTCGTCGGCGGGGTGGTCCTGGTCGTCCAGTTCCTGATCGAGGTGGCCGACCAGTTGCGCCGCAACAACGAGAAGGTGGGCCGGATCAGCGAGGCCGCCGCCCACCTGGCCGGCGCCGAGGGCAGCCTCGGCCGGCACAGCCTGACCCGCCTGGTCGAGGCCGCCGCCCGCCTGGAATCCGGGAACAGCCTGCAGAACCGGTTCGCCCGGCGCCAGGGCGAGAAGCTCTCCCAGCTGTTCGAGGGCCTCAAACTGGGCCGGGCCGAACACCCCGGCGACGCCCCGGAGTGGATGCTCGGGCTGACCGAGACCGCGACCGCCAGCATCGCGGCCACCAGCATGACCTCGTTCGAGCAGCTTCAGGGTTTCGTCGACGAGGGCGATTTCTGGGAGAGCGATCTGGGCATCCGGTACCTGGAGGCCCAACGGCATGCGATCAGGCGGAAGGTCCACGTCCGCAGGCTCTTCGTGCTGCACGACGAGGAGCCCGACGAGAAACGGCTGGCGAGGCTGCTGAAACGGCACACCCATGTCGGCGTCGATGTCCGGACCATCCGGCTGGACGCGATCCCCGACTCTCACCAGCACATCCTCGAGGACTTCATCATCTTCGACCGAGAGATCGGGTTCGATTTCAAGATCGCACAGAACAATCGCCGGGTCATCAACGGCGTGTCCCTGAGCAGGGACACCGATGTGCTCGACACGAAGGTCGAAACACGCCAGACCGCCTTCGACGAGGTCTGGGCGCTCGCCACCGCGACGGAGGAATCACGTGCCCGAGAGGACACCGACGGACCGGATGGTGACCAACTCCGCGGTCGACTGGGACGCTTTCGACTCGAACGACTATTTCGCCCACAACTACGGGACGCTCCGCCAGGATGACGCGGAGATCATCGACGTCGTCAAGGAGTTCTTCGCGGACGCCCGGCTGCCCCTCGGCTCGGCCCGCGCGATCGACGTCGGGACCGGGACCAACCTCTACCCGGCACTGACCATGCTGCCGTACGCGTCGGGCGTCACCCTGCTCGACCGGTCCCGCTCCAACCGGACGTGGCTGCACCGGGAGCTGGCCGCACCACGGGACTCGTGGATGGACTTCTGGCGGGAGATCGTCGCGGGTCACCCGGACCACGCGGGCATCGCCCAGCCCTTGACCGAGTTGCGCGCCCGGGCCCGCGTCCGGCACGGCAACGCCCTGGACCTGCCGGCGGGCCGGTACGACCTGGCCACCATGTTCTTCGTCGCGGAATCGATGACCACGGTGAACAGCGAGTTCGTCGGCGCGCTGCGGGCCTTCGCCGGCTGTCTGGTGGCCGGTGCGCCGTTCGCCGCCGCGTTCATGCGCGAATCCCTGGGGTACGTGGTGGGCGGCACCGCGTTCCCGGCCTGCAAGATCGAAGAGGCGGACGTGGAGTCGGCGCTGGAGCCGGTGGCGCGCGAGGTCCGGGTGGTCCGGGTGGACAGCGAGGGGCTGCGCGACGGATACGACGGGATGATGGTGGCCACCGGGTTCCGGCGTTGACCGGGGGCTGTTCATCGAGGCCGACGGTGACGCGGTGCCGACCCTTGCGGCTCAAGCGGCTTGAGGAGGAATGGTCGCCGGCATGACAGCACATCAGGATCTTCATCCGATCGGGGACGTGGCACGCCGGACCGGGTTGTCGGTCAGCGCCATCCGCTTCTACGCCGACGAGGGCATCGTCCCGGCGTCCGGTCTCAACAGCGCCGGGCACCGGATGTACGACGTGACCGCGATCGCCCGGCTCGAACTCATCCGCACCCTCCGCGACCTGGGCACCGGCCTGGACGAGGTCCGGCGGCTGCTGGACGGCGAGACCACCCTGCGCTACCTGCTGGCCGAGCATCTGGAACTGGTCGAGAGACAGGACCGGGATCTGCGGGCCCGCCGCTCGGTGTTGCGGGCCCTCAACCGCCACGATCAGCCGGTACGCCGGGCCGCCCTGATGCAACGCCTGGTCACCATGTCCGACGAGGACCGGGAGCGGCTGGTCGACGACTTCTGGGCGGAGGCCGGCACCGATCTGCCGCCCGACTTCGCCGAACGGCTCGGCACCATGCGGCCCCGGCTGCCCGACGATCCGGCCACCGCCCAGCTGGACGCCTGGATCGAGCTGGCCGATCTGCTGCGGGACGCCGCGTTCCGCGGTGAGGTGCGCACCTATCTTCGCGACACTTACACCGGGTCCGCGGTGGCGAGGATGACGGCGACGCCGGTGCAGGAGTACATCCACGGGCCGAACGAAGTGATGGAGATGATCCTGAACGCGTACCGGTCCGGGCTGCCGGCGGATTCGGCGTACGCCCGGGAGCTGGCCGACCGCATGGCCCGGGAGAGCAACGAAGCGATCGGGACGGTCGACAGCCCGCAGCGGCGGGCGCGGATGGCGGACGGCTTCGCGATGATCGCGGAATTCGAGGACACCGATCACGACGACTGGTACGAGGCCACCCACGGCCGCTACCTGGCACTGGTGAACGCGGTGAACGGCGCCGTCCCGGACCCCTACGCCGGCACCGACATGGGTGATCTCGGCAAGTGGCTGGCGATCGCCCTGCGTCCCTAGATCCGGGGTGGCGGATCGTATGGGAGCGAGGACATGACCTAGCCGTCGAACCGTTTGATCTGGAGGCTGCTGAAGCCGCTGCCGGCGTCGAGGGCCAGGCCGTCCGGGCCGACGTAGAGGGGGCCGTCCGGGCCGGTCAGGCTGACATTCCCGGAGTCCCCGGCCGCGGTCACCGCCCAGGTCTGGTCGGCCTGGCCGTCGCGGCACGGCCGCAGGGCCAGGGGCAGACCGGCGCCGGGGGTGTCGGTCACGCACCAGCCGGGCCTGGCCACCGGCACGATGATCACCCGGTCGTCCTCCTCGACCACGGCCGGGATCAGGGACATCTCGGTGGAGGCGTCCTTGGTGCGGCCGGTGAAGTCGACCACGTCGTCAGCGCCGACGGCCATCCACCGGTCCAGGGCGGCGTCCGGCGCGAAGATCAGCACTCCGGTCTCCAGGTCGAGGCCGCGTGCCCGGAGCCGGCTCACGTCGGAGGCGACCGAGCTGGTCCGGCTCGGGCTGATCGACGGCTGCGACACCGAGGGGCTGGGTGTCGCAGCCGGCTGGATCGGGCGGCCGGTGCCGGGCTGGCGGGTCAGCACCGTGCCGACGCCGACCGCGGCGATCAGGACGGCGGCGAAGGCGGCTCCGGTGGCCCGGTTGCGCCGCCGTCGGTCGCCGCGGCGGCGGATCTCCGCGGACGGCGCCAGGCCGGTGGTCCGCTGGAGGTGCTCGGCGTACGAGTCCAGGCCCTGCTGGATGCGATCGTCAGACATCGCGGTGCTCCCGGCCCGTTTCGAGGGTGTCGCTGTCGGTGAGGTGGGCGGCCAGTGCCCGGCGGCCCCGGGCCAGCCAGGTGGTGACCGTACCGGCCGGGACGCCGGTCTCCTGATGGATCTCGGCCACGCTCAGACCGGCGATGTGGTGCAGGACGATCACCCGTCGCTGGTCGGCGGGGATCTCACGCAGTGCCGCGACGATCGCGACATGGTCCGGGTTGAGGGCCTCGACGCGCTGGTCGGTGGTGTCGCGCCAGTGTGCCTGGATCCGGTTGACGGCCTTGCGCCAGGTGCTCACCGCCTGGCGGTAGGCGACCTGGCGTACCCAGGCCTCCGGGTTCTCGTACTGACTGATCTTCTGCCATCGGTTCCACGCCCGCAGGTACGCCTCGGCCACCGCGTCCTCGGCCTCGGCCCGGCTGTCCACCATCATGGCGACCTGGGCGAGGACGCGACGCGAGGACATCGCGTAGAAGGTGTCGAAGTCCTCGGCGTCCCGCAAGTGTGGCTCCGAATCACTGGGCGTAGACGATGGTCTGCAGTCCGACGCGGCCCGCACCGTTCGTGGTGATCTTGCCGTTGTCGACCCGGATCACACCGTACATCCCGTGAAGTTCGAATTGTCCCGAGTCCCCGGCGGGAACCAGCTCGAACACCTGCTGCCGCCGGTCGTTCTCGCACTCCTCCAGCTTCAGCGGAGCGCCCTTGGTGTCCGCGACGCAGTAGCCGCCACCCAGGTCCTCGTTGTAGAACGGCGGCTTGATCACCACCCGGTTCTTGCCCGCCACCGGGGCCGCGGCCAGGAACATCATCGTGTTGTCGGTGCGCTTGGTGCCGGTGAAGTCGACGACACCGTTCTTGCCGATCGACAGCCAGCGGTCCTCGCCGTCGTCGGCCACGTCGATCAGGACGCTCTTCTCGACGGCGATGCCGAGGCTCTTCAGCGCGCTCAGGTCGGACTTGACGACCTTGGTGGACTCCGGCTCGGGCTTGGTGGCGCCCTTCGACCCGGCGGTCTTGGAAGCGGCCGCCCTGGTGGGCTCGGTGGTGGCCTCGGCCGAGGTCTCGGCGGGCGCCGCGGAGGTGGCGGCCGGCTGCCGCGCCGCCACCGGCGAGGCCTCACCACCGGCGACGGGCGCGCCGTTCGCGCAGGCGGAGAGGGCGGTGGCGCTCAGCAGCGCGACGGCGCCGTAGACGAAAGAACGCATGGGGGTGCTCCTTCTGTGTGGGGTGTGTTCCTTGCGATCAACAGGGACACGCCCCACCCGGGCACCTGATTTCAACTTGAATGTAACGGAAAGATAACGGCCTCGACGATCGGCAGGGCCACGCTCTCGAACGTCACCGGGCCGACCGTCGTGGTGGTGCTGACGTGCTCCCGGCCGGGGTGGACGAGCACCGCCCGCGAGACACCGAGCCGCTGGGCGTAGGTGAACAGCTGATAGATCTCGTCGGTGCTGGGCGAAGGATGCCACGGCCGGTACTTGGCGTCGTACACCGCAATCGGTCTTCCGCCCTGATGGACCACGTAGTCGGCGTAACCGGTCCGCCGCGGCCCGGTGTCGGTCAACGGGATCGGCTGTTGCGCGACGACCACCCGACCCGGAGACCCGCGGCGCAGCCAGTCGCCGACGTAGTCCTCCCAGACACGGGTCATGTCGAACAGCACGCTCGCACCGGACACCCCGGACCCGGCCGGCAGCACGCTGCGCCCGGACAACACGAGACGGGAGAGCTTCTCGATCTCCCGGTAGCGAGCAGGAACCGCGGGAAGCACCGGTGGCCGCCCCGGCAGCACGGTGACGCCACCGAAGGCCGGCGCCAGTGCGCGCACCCGGGCGTTCGGCGAGGCGACACCGGCCAGGCGGCGATACGCGGTGGCGATCACCTGGTTCAACGGCACGTCCACGGTGAGCCGGTTGGCCGTGGTGGCCAGCCGGTCCGGGCGGCCCGCGTGCGCCCGCAGATGCAGCGGCACCGACGGCGCCCCGGCATAGGGCGGCCGGGTGAACGTCCGCCGCCGGTACTCCTTGGCCAGCCCCTGGCCGGTGAGACGTTCGGCCTCCCGGACGAACGCGAGCGCGATCAGGTCGACCAGGCCGTGGGCGCCGTCTCCGTCGGTAGGGGCCTCGGTGAGCAGCGCGGGCCGGCGGCCCAGCCCGAGGAGCGTGGCCAGGTCGTGGAACGGGAAGCGGCCGGACACCTCCACGGTCCGTCCGCTGAGCAGCCGGAACCGGCCGACGAACGGGCCCGGTTGCAGATCGTACACGTTCGGGCCGGCGGTCGGGACTAGCCGTTCGATCACCCGGGGCCGGCCGCCGGCGCCGCGAGCCCCCACCGTCATGCCGGCCAGTTCGGCGGCTTCGGCCGGGGTGAGGTGGACCGTCGCGACCTCGTACTCGGCCAGCCGCAACATCTCAGGCCAGCTCCGCGATCAGGGTGCGCACCTCGGCGTCCAGCCGGTCCAGTTCGGCGGGCTGTTCGAACCAGTACTCGGCCAGGTAGGGCCGCAGCTGGTAGTCCCAGATCCGTTCGGCGGTCGCCGCGTCCAGCGTCTCGGTCATCCAGTAGGAGTGTCCGGGGCTGACCGGCGCGTCCGGGCCGACCCGTTCCTTGATCAGCCGGAAGACCCCGACCGCCAGTTCGGCGTTGAGGTCCGGGCGGCCCCGGGTCCAGCGCTCCAGGACATTCTCGTCCGGTGGCAGTGGGAAGGCGTTGAAGCGGCGCCGCAGCGCGAAGTCGAGCATGGCGAGGCTGCGGTCGGCGGTGTTCATGGTGCCGAGCAGGAAGACGTTGGCGGGCACCGAGAACCGGCGCTGCGAGTAAGGCAGGACGATCTCGTGGTCGCGGTACTCCAGCAGGTACAGCAGCTCACCGAAGACCGCCGCGAGATCGGCCCGGTTCATCTCGTCGATAATCATGACGAACGACTCCCCCGGCGCCTTCCGGGCCCGGTCGCAGAGCCGGGCGAAGACCCCGGACCGCACCTGGTAGTCCAGTCCGCCGCTGGTCGCCTGCGGCCGCAGGCCCTCGATGAAGTCCTCGTACGAGTACGCCGGGTGGAACTGCACCAGCTCGACGTTCTCCGGCGAGGTGGCCAGATGCCGGGCGAGCAGCCGGGCCACGTGTGTCTTGCCGGTGCCGGGCGGGCCGTGGAAGACCGCCTGCCGCATCCCGGTGGTGAGCGCCTGAACCCACTTGTCGACCCGCTCCACCTCGAGGTGACAGCCCTCGGCGACCTCCTCGACACCCGCCTGCGCGGGCAGTTCCGGCTCGGCGGAGGGCTGCCGGTGCTCCCGCATGACGGCGGTCAGGATCGCGTCGGCCTCCTGCGGCGCCACCCCGTACCGCTCCCGCCAGGCCCGCAGGTCGGCGCAGAACCGCTGGTAGGTGGCGAGGCTCCGGGCGCTGTACGTGGTGCCGGACTCGTGGCCGAGCCCGATCATCGTGGCGTTGACGCAGATCCCGAACTGCTCCGGGTCACGCAGGTAGAGCAGGAAACTCGGCAGCGAGGACCCGGCGTGTGGGAACCGGGTCCGCACCGCGTACACGCCGCCGAGGGTGTGCAGGGCGTCCGGGATGGGCTCCCGCCACAGCCGGCTCGTCATCCGGTTGAAGGTGTCCAGGTCGGCACCGAGCCGGTTCATCACCGCGCCGGTGAATCCGGGAGTGAACCGGTCGTACCGCTCCCGGCCGAGTTTGCCGTGCCGGTTGATCAACCGGCCGAGGGTGACGATCTGCGCGGCGTCCATCGCGCCGAGCCGCTCGCCGAGGAAGGCTCGCACCTGGTCCTCGGCGGCGACGCGGTCGGCCACGAACGCCGGGCCGAACTGTGCGCGGACGGCGGCGACGATCTCAGCGGTGTCCTGGGCGGGCATCAGGCATTCTTAGCAGCCCCGTGGGCGGTCGGCATCGGACAGTCGGTGTCACTCGAAAAACTTGAGGCCGAAGCCGGTGTCGGTGGTGGCGCCGGGGACGTTGGCGCGGCGGTAGGTGACGTTGCCCCACCAGACCGCGGTGCCGGTGTACCAGTAGCGGTTGGACCAGGAGTACGGGGTGCCCTTGGCGACCGCGTGGTACATCGTCGGGAAGCGGTTGCCGGACGGCGGGCTGGTGGCGATGTCACCGCGCTCCAGGACGAAGGTGTGGTGACCGGGGCCGTCGGCGTGCAGGGTGGGGTCCCAGCCGGACATCAGCTCGGAGGCGTGCG
Organism: Actinoplanes sp. G11-F43; assembly: GCF_050589265.1. Taxonomy (NCBI): domain Bacteria; kingdom Bacillati; phylum Actinomycetota; class Actinomycetes; order Micromonosporales; family Micromonosporaceae; genus Actinoplanes; species Actinoplanes sp. G11-F43. Next base: position 168,457 of record NZ_JBNZCE010000009.1, on the reverse strand, counting down.
AGCCGAACTGGCAGCCGTTGCTCTTGTACCAGTCCCAGACGTACGACGGATCACCGCCGGCCCGCAGTCGCAGGTCGGCGAGGCAGTACCGGCTGCTCCAGCTGCCGTTCGCGGAGTAGACGATGTGCAGCCGGCCGTTCGGGTCCAGGATCGGCTGGGGCGCCTCGTTGATGTACGGGTTGCCGACCACCCGCTCCCACGGCTCGCGGGGCTGGGAGATGACGTACCGGGCACCGGTCGTGGTGGTGGGGCTGCTCATCCTGGCCACGTAGAGGTTCTGTTCCACGTTGGTGTCACCGGACCAGCCGGACCAGACGAACCAGCGCTGTCCCTGGTAGGTGAACGGCACCCCGTCGATGGCCCACTTGTCGTTGGGCAGCGCCACCTTGGTGGCCGCCGAATATCCGCCGGTGGGGCTGGCCGAGCTGATGTGGTACATCCGGTGGGCCGCGCCGGTGCCGGCCGCGAAGTAGATCCGGTACTGCCCGTCGTGGTGGACGATCTCCGGCGCCCACACCTCGCCGAGGCCGCCGGTGTCCCGCCACACCTGGTTCTTCGGGGCGGTGGCGATGCCGGCCAGGGTGGTCGCGGTGCGCACGGCCACTCCGCCGTCGACCGATTTGGCCGAGACATACAAACCGTTGACCTTGATGACGCTGGGGTCGGCGCCGCCGAGGGTGGTGCGGCCGGCCGAGGCGGGCTGTCCGGCGGCGAGGCTGCCGAGCAGGGTCAGACAGGTGAGGGCGACGAGCCAGCGGGGACGGGGCATGGGGGTCCTCCATCGCGAGATCTACGCGTGTCAATTTAGGAAACCTTACTGAAGCCGCGTGGTCACCTTCAAACCTGATTTCGTTACCCTTAGAGCGTAATTGGACAGGTTTAGCCGGATTTTTCCGTTCGGGAGGCGAACCATCTGCGTCATGGACACGCTTACCGAAACCATGACCTGCACCATCAAAACCCTGGCCCCGGAGGAGTGGGTGCCGGCGGCCGAAGCGGCCGCCGAGATCAACCCGGCGAACGCGCTCTCCCTCGGCTCCCTGCGCGAGATCGCCCCGGACGTCGTCATCGAACCGGCCCACCTCGCCGTGCTGACCGCCAAGTACTGGGGTCCCAGCGGCGTCCGCCTGACCGTCGGCTTCCTCGACAACCCCGAGCCCGAACTGCGCAAACGCATCCTGTCCCACATGAACGCGTGGAACCGCTGGGCCAACGTCAGCTTCGTGGAGTCCGCCACCGACCCGCACGTGCGGATCGCCCGCGCCGGCGGTGAGAACGGTGGCTTCTGGTCCTACCTGGGCACCGACGTGCTGCGCATCCCCAAGGGCCGGCCCACGATGAACCTGCAGGGCTTCACCATGAAGACCCCGGAGCGCCAGTTCACCCGGATCGTGCGCCACGAGACCGGCCACACCCTGGGCTTCCCGCACGAACACCTGCGCCGCGAGATCATCGCCCGGATCGACAGGCAGGCCGCCATCGACTGGTTCCGCCGGGAGATCGGCTGGTCGCCGGAGCTGACCATCCACAACGTGCTGACGCCGCTGGACCGGTCGGCCCTCAACGCCACCGCCGAACCCGACCAGCACTCCATCATGTGTTACGAGCTGCCCGCCGCGATCATGAAGGACGGTGTGGCGGTCGAGGGCGGCGCCGACGTCAGCTCGGCCGACGCCCGCTTCGTCTCCACCCTCTACCCCAAGCGGTGACTCAGTCGGCCTGCACCCGGTTGCGGCCGTTACGTTTCGCGTCGTAGAGGCGCTGATCGGCCCGGCTCATCGCGTCCGCCAGCGAAGCCGGGCCGGCCACCTCGGCCAGGCCCAGACTGATGGTGACGGTCAACCCCTTCTCGATCGTCTCCCAGGGGTACGCCGCCACCGACGCCCGCAGCAGCTCGCACTGGGCACGCGCGTCCTCGATCCCGGACCCGTGCAGTGCGATCAGGAACTCCTCCCCACCGAACCGGGCCACCAGATCGGTCTCCCCGATCCGGTCCAGCAGGATCGCCGCGATCCGGCGCAGCACCTCGTCGCCGACGAAGTGGCCGTACCGGTCGTTGACCCGCTTGAACAGGTCCACGTCGGCCACCGCGACACACACCGGGCCACCGGTGGCGAGCAGTTTCGGCAGCCGCTCGTCGACCGAGCGCCGGTTCGGCAGGCCGGTCAGCGCGTCCTCGGTGGCCTGCCGCTGCCACAGCAGGTTGTCGGCGGCCAGCTCGGCGCTGCGGGCCCGGTGCAGCTCGGCCTCCAGGCGGGCGTTCTCCGCCTCCAGCCGTACGTTGTCCAGCTCGAAGTGGTGTGCCGCCATCCGGGCCCGGGCCGCCGCCACCTCGTTGTGCAGCTCCCGCTCCAGATCGTGGAAGTCCCGGTAGTGGGCCAGCGCGGCGACGAAGTCCCCGATCCGCTCGTGCGCCTCGGACAGTTCCCGGGAGATCTCCATCGCCATCGGCCTCTCCCCGGCCTGCCGCGCCCGGTCCAGCGCCTGGAGCAGGCCGTCGATGGCCTCGGCGTGGTCGCCGCGCATCAGCCGGATCCGGGCCTGGTGCTGCAGGGCCGCCGACTCCAGCGAGCGGTACCCGGACCGGACCGCGATCCGCCGGGACTCCTCGATCAGCCCAGCCGCCCCGTCCAGGTCACCGGCCAGCGCCAGCAGCATCCCGTGGTTGTCCAGGCTCATCGCCTCCCGGTACGGGTGCCCGGCCTCGCGGGCCAGCCGCAGCGCCTCGGTCACGTGCCCGAGAGCGTCGGCCAGCATCGACTCGGCCGCCTCGCGTTCCCCCCGGCCACGGAGCCGGGTCACCTCGTACACCGCGTTGTCGCTGACGTTGTTGAGGATGCAGAACCGGGCCTCGGCGTTCATCCCGTCGGCCATGTCCAGCGCCCGGGTCAGCGTCTCGGTGCTCATCTCCCGGTTGCCCATGCTGCCGTGCACCACACCGGTCCGGTTGTGCACCCAGTAGAGCAGCTCCCGGTTGCCCAGCCGCTGGGCGATGTCCCGGGCGGTGGCCAGCACTTCCAGGGCCTCGTCGTGCATGCCGAGTTCGAGCAGCGGCATCGCCTGCAGGGTGAGCACCTCGCAGAGGCCGACCGGGTCGTCCAGCCCCTCCAGGGCCACCGCCGCCCGGCGGCAGGCCGCGATCGCCTCCTCCTGCCGGCCCACCCGCATCACCTGGTTGGCCAGCGAGCGCAGCGCGGCCGCCTCGCCCGCGGCGTCCCCGATCGCGGCGGCCAGGTCCGCGGCGCTGCGGGCCAGCTCGCCGCCGACCTGGTAGTCCCCGGCCAGCCGGCGTTCCTCGGCCCGCTCCAGCAGGACGTGCACCGGCAGGGAGTCGCTGTCGGTCGCGTTCACGGTGGTCAAGCCGTCTCCCCTCAACACCGGGACCGAGCGGCCACCGATCAGGCTGGAGGGTTCATCGACCCGGTCGGCCCGATCATGAGGACTTGACGCCGACCAGAATAGGACGGCCCGGCCTGGACGGGACAGTGGGGCGGACGTCGGCGGAACGTCGGAAATTCTTTGTCCGATGTGCACAGGATTCGATCCATCTTCGTCTTCCTGGGTGTGTTCACACCCCTGAGAAGATCCTTGACCGCGGCGACCGCGCTGGTCGTGGCGCTGTCCGCGGTTCCGGCCGGTGCCACGCCGGCCGCCGCCGCACCGGCCCCGGCCGCCGATCCGGCGCAGACCGTGACGCTGATCACCGGTGACCGGGTCACCGTCACCGGTGGTGCCGTCAGCGTCCGGCCCGCGCCCGGCCGCTCCGGCATCCCCTTCGCGACCAGCACGGCCGGCGGCCGTACCCGGGTGGTCCCGGCCGACGCGCTGCCACTGCTCCGGGACGGGTGGCTCGACCGGCGGCTGTTCGACGTCACCGGGCTGATCGCGGCCGGTTACGACGACCGGCGCGCCGACCTCCCGCTGATCACCAGCGGCGGGGCCACCCCGGCCGGCGCCCGGGTGCGGCGACTGGCCAGCATCGACGCGGTCGTCACCCGTACCCCCAAGAAGGATCTTGCCCGGTCCTGGCAGAACCGGACCGGCGCGGGCAAGGTGTGGCTGGACGCCAAGGGCCGGTACACCGCCGCCGACGGCGCCGAGCAGATCGGCGCCACCCTGGCCTGGCAGGCCGGGTTCACCGGTGCGGGCGTGACCGTCGGCGTGATCGACTCCGGGGTCGACGTGACCCACCCCGACCTGGCGAACGTGGCCGCGCAGGTCGACTTCTCCACCGGCGTCCCGGCCACCGGTGACATCAAGGACATACTGGGGCACGGCACCGCCGTCGCCTCGATCCTGGCCGGTGGCGGCGCGGCCTCCGGCGGCCGGCAGCGGGGCGTCGCCCCCGGCGCCCGGCTGGTCTCGGCCAAGGCCGGCGACTGGGAGCCCACCGAATCCGCGGTGATCGCCGCGATGGAGTGGACCGCCGGCACCGAACGGGCCAAGGTCGTCAACATGAGCCTCGGCTTCCCCAACACCCCCGGCCTGGACCCCCTGGAAGCCGCCGTCGAGGAACTGACCGGCCGGTACGGCACCCTGTTCGTGGTCGCCGCCGGCAACGACGGCAACAGTGGCAACGACCCGAACAACAGCGACGACTACCAGATCAACTCCCCCGCCGACGCCCCGGCCGCGCTCAGCGTCGGCGCCGTGGACCGCGACGACCGGCTCGCCGGCTTCTCCAGCCGCGGTCCGGGCAGGGACGGCCAGGCGATCAAACCGGAGATCACCGCGCCGGGGGTCGCCATCACACACGCCCGGAGCAGCGACGCCGGAGACGGCTCGTACGCGTCCGGCGACGGCACCTCGTTCGCCTCCCCGCACGTGGCCGGCAGCGCCGCGATCCTCGCCCAGCAGCACCCCGACTGGACCCCCGCCCAGCTCAAGGCCGCCCTGATGGGCAGCGCCGAACCGGCCGAAGGACTCAGCGCGTACGCCCAGGGCGCCGGCCGTGCCGACGTGTCCCGCGCGGTGCGCACCACCCTGCTGGCCGACCCGCCCGCCCTGAGCCTGGGTGACCAGACCGCCGGTCAGACGACCACCGGAGCGGTCACCTACCGCAACCACGGCACCGCGCCGCTGACCGTGACGCTGCGGGTGACCGCGCCGTTCACCGTCGACACCACCTCGCTGACCGTCCCGGCCGGCGGCACCGCCACCGCGAACGTCACCGCCCCGGCCGGCACCAGCGGCGGGGCCAACACCGGGCGGCTCACCGCCACCGGTGGCGGGCAGGACGTCACCACCCCGGTCGCGGTGGTCCGGGAGACCACGAGGACCGACCTGAACCTGCACGTCCTGGGCCGGGACGGGCAGCCCACCGACGAGCACTACACGCAGGTGATCGGGCTGGACACGCCGTACCTGTACGACAGCCTCTACGAGTACCCGTCGACGGCCGACCTCGCGTTGCGGGTGCCCACCGGCCGGTACGCGATCATCACCCAGTACTTCACCGCCGCCGAGGACGGCAGCTGGGCCAGCACCGCCGTCGCCCAGCCGTCGGTCACCGTCACCGGCACCACCGACATCACCGTGGACACCCGGATCGCGAAGCCGGTGACGGCCCGGGTCCCGGCCGCGGACGCCGGATTCGAGGCGGGCACCGTCGCTTTCGGGGTACGCGCCCCGCACGGCTGGACGTCGTACGCGGTCAACAGCTACGGCGGCACCCTGCACAGCGCCCAGCTCGGTGCGGACGGCGACGACCGGTTCCGTACCGTGCTGCGGCTGGCGTACACCGCCGCCTCCGGGGCCTACCATCTCGCCTGGCCGGTGACGGGCCGGGTGCCGACCGGCTTCACCGGCGCCGTCACCGCCCGCGACCTCGCGGTGGAGACCGGTGAGATGCACCGGCAGGCACCCGGCAGCATCGCCTACATGGAGGCCGGCGTGCACGTGCCCGGCATCCCGCTGACCCTCGCCGGGCTCAGCACCGACCAGGCCGCCACCCGGCACTTCAACACCGCCGGGGGCATCCGCTGGAGCACGTCGATGAACGAGTACCGCGAGGACGGCGGGTACGAGGAGATCCGCACCGCCGGGGAACCGCGGCGCTACCAGCCCGGACGGCGGTACACCGCCACCTACAACGCCCCGGTCGTCGCGCCCTGCCCCACCGGCAGCACGTGGACCGGCGACCGGCTGCGGGTCCGGGTGGCGATGAACTGCGACAGCGCCGGCCACCCCGGCACCACCAGCAACGTGCCCGGCGGCACCACCCTGTTCCGCGACGGCGCCGAGGTGGCCGCCTCGGACCGGGGCGGCGACGCCACCTTCCGGCTCGGCCGGGCCCGCGCCGACTGGCGGCTGCGCGTCGAGCAGACCCGGCCGGAGGCGTTCGCCACGTCCACCGCGACCACCGTCGACTGGACCTTCACCGACCCGGCGGTGGTGCCCGCCCTGGACACCGTCCGGATCACCCCATCGGCCGGCGGCGGCGTGCGGATGCGGGTCCCGGCCGGCACCGGGTCGGTCACCCTGCGGTTCTCCACCGACGACGGTACGACGTGGCAGAGCACCGTGGCCCGGCGGGACGCCGACGGCACGTACCGGGCCGTGGTCCCCCGCGACGGTCACACCTCGCTGCGGGTGACCGCCGCGGGCCGGGCCGCCACCGTCACGCAGACGGTGATCCGGGCGCTGCCGCCTCTCTGACGACCCGCTCCATGAACCCCTGGGACACCCGGGGGTTGGCCGCCGCCGGCGCCGCGACGGACAGGTCGTCGAGAAGCTCACCGAGCCGCTCGAACGACAGTCGCGGGTCGGCGGCGGCCCGGGCCCGGACGGTGGGATCCGGGTCGCGGCTGAGCCGGTCGATCACCTCCGTGCCGGCGTCCGGATCCCGCGTGACCAGCGCACGGGCCTTCGGATCGGGCGAATCGGCGAGGCGGGCCAACCCGGTGCGCGGAAACGCCGGATGCCCCTGCAACGTGAAATGACTCATCGTGGTCGCCTCCAGGTAGACCCGTAGCAGCGCCTCCGGCGGCACGTCCCGGTGCGACTCGCAGAGCATCAGCCGGACCGCGAAGTCGTCGTCCTCGGCCAGCAGGGCGATCAGGCCGGCCGGCAGGTTCCGGTTGCGGGCCACGCTGCGGCGCAACGCGATGTGCGGCGAGTGGGCGCACTCCCGCAGAGTCTCCGGATCGGTGGTGCCGACCGCCCAGCGCACCGGTGGGATCCGCTCGTCGGGACCGACCGGGAAGTCGTACGCGGCCGGGTCCCGGTCCTCCTCCTCCACCGGCTGCGGCCATTCGTACGCCACGTACTGCGGGGCGTCCGGGTTGTCCCGCAGATACGGCAGCAGGCTCGGCTCCCGTTCGAGCAGACGGTCGTACGCCCAGGCGGGCAGAGCCGGCGGCGGCTCCCAGGTGTCCACGGCGAGCACGAACCGGTCCTGACCCAGCGCGAGGATCCGCAGCACCTGGATCGCCGGGTCCTCGACCAGCCGGGCCCGCTGCTCCGGGGTGACGTGCAGGGCCTCGGCCAGCCACTCGCGCACCCGCTGATCCGGATGATCGGCGAGCGCGTCGAACTGCCCGCCGGTCCACACCCTCCGGTCCAGGTAGGGCCACCGCAGCACGTCACGATGGTCATCGACGATGCGGCGCAGCAGCATGGGCGGGATGTTCGGGTTGCGGGCCAGACCGCTCAGCCAGGCCCGTCCGATGTCGTCGTCGTTACTCAGGATCAACCTCCGGCAGCCGGGAGATCCCGACAGTAGAAGGCGACCCCGCACCCCGAAAGGGGTGAAACGGCCGAGTGACCGGTGGCGCTCCGCGGTTTAGGCTGGAGCCGCCACCGGTCACCGGGTCTTCAGTACTCGACGTGGCCGTTCGGCTCGCCGGTGCCCTGGTGGTAGCGGTAGACGTCGGTGCCGACCTGGTTGCGGTAGATCTCGCCCTCGATCAGGCCGGACATCTTGCCCAGGGCTCCCGGGTCGCCGTCCTGCAGGCCGCGCAGCATGTCCAGGGTGTCCTGAACCGACGGCGAGATGAAGGGCGCGTTCACCGAGCCGGTCAGCGGCTCGTTCACGTCGGCCAGTTCGCGGGCGGTCGCCAGCTGGCCGTTGATCTGCTCCATCAGTGCCGCGGTGTCGCCGCTGACCGGCAGCGGGGTGTCGGCGGCCCGCGCGGCGGCCGGCGAGCCGAACAGCAGGGCGGCGGACAGGGCGACGGCTCCGGCGATGGTACGAATCCTCATGGCGCTCTCCTCGGGACGGGGCTTCGACTACCTGGTTCGAGAGCCCGCCCGACGGCATAGTTTCGCTGCTCATCCGTACGTGTGAAGGAAATGTCGTACCCCCTGGCTAAGTTCTTCGGTGTTCCCCCTCCACGCGGAAAGGTGGCCCGATGCCGGCCGACACGACGTACCTCGAGCTCTCCGAAGACAGTGGGTCCGCCCACAAGTTCTACGAGGTGACCATCGACGGCATGGATCTGACCGTCCGTTACGGGCGGATCGGCGACCAGGGCCAGGTCAAGAAGACGTCGTATGCCACTGAGGACAAGGCGAAGTCCGAGGCGGCCAAGAAGATCGGGGAGAAGGTCCGCAAGGGGTACGCCCCCGCGGTGATCGGTCAGCGGCAGCCGCGGTCGATCACCCGCCGGCAGATCGTCAGCACCCGGTCGACCGCCAAGAGCGCGCCGGTGCTGTGGCGTTACCGCAGCGGCAGCCCGGCGTTCGGCGTGTTCGTCGACGACGAGGTGTGCATGGTCGGCAACGAGGCCGGGCTGATCACCACGCTCAGCCACCAGGCCGAGGTGCGTCAGCAGTTCCGCCTGCCGGACGGGGTGAAGTGCATCGTCGCCGACGACCGCTGGATCTACGCGGGCTGCGACGACGGCAACGTCTACGACCTGTCCGGCAAGGTGCCCCGTCTGGCGTACCGGATCGCGCCCGAGATCGACATCTACTGGCTGGACATCCACGACGGTGTCCTCGGTGTGTCGGACGCCAACGGGGGCATCTCGGCGATCGACCACGAGGACGAGTTCCTGTGGCAGCGGCCCGGCCGTGGCTCGTCGGGCTGGATGGTCCGCTGTGACGACGACGCCGTGCACCAGGGCCACAGTGCCGGGGTGACCAGCTACGACTGGCGCACCGGCAAGGAGTTGTGGCACACCGGCACCCGCGGCGCGGTGTTGTTCGGCTGGCAGGAGCGGGACACCGTCTACGCCGGCACGAGCGACCGCCTGGTCGCCGAGTTCGGCAAGGACGGCTCCCGCCGGCAGACCTACCAGTGTGACGCCGCGGTGTTCTCGTGTGCCGCCGCCGAGGACGGTCGTTATGTCTTCGCCGGTGACAGCTCGTCGTCGATCTACTGTTTCGACGCCGCCGGCAACCGGTTGTGGAAGCTGGGGACCGGCTGCGGCTCGGCCTACTCCATGCAGTACCACAACGAGCGCCTCTACATCGTCACCACCGACGGCTCGCTGGCCTGCATCGACGCCAGCGAGCAGGCGATCCGCGCGGCGGTGGACGGCACGGTGCCGCAGGTGGTGGACGTGAAGGCGCCGCCGCGGATGGCCGAGGTGGCGCCGTCCACCACCGTCGAGGTCGTGCACGACCCGGCCGACGGCATCGTGGTGGAGTGTGTCGAGGAGTCCGGCCGGCTGCGCATCCGCGTGGTGACCTCCGGCTACCACCAGGACTGGCAGGTCCAGTTCCCGAAGGGCATCCGTGAGCGCGGCACCCGTTACGTGGTCAGCGGCATCCGGGAGGCGTCCCGCGGCGGCTTCTACCGGGCTTACGGCGACATCCGGCGCCTCAGCTGAGGGTGCGGTTCAGCCGAGGCCGAGGCTGAGGTTCAGCTGAGGCCGGGGCTGAGGTTCGGCCCGGCGGCGCCGCGCAGGACGGCGTCGACCAGGGCTTCGGCGAACCGCTCCTCCGGCACCGGGGAGGGCCGCCGCAGCATCGACTGGACCATGCCGGGGGCGGACAGCATCAGCTGGGTCAGCTCGATGTCGAGGTCGGCGCGCAACTCGCCGGTCTCGACACCCCGGCGCAGCACCTGCCGGGTCACCTCGCGGCGGGGTTCGATGAAGTCGTGCCACATCCGGGCCAGCTCGCCGTCGCGCTGCAGCTCGGGCAGCAGGCAGGCGGTGACTTTGCTGTAACGCTGGGCACGTGGGGTCCGGTTCGCGTTGATCAGGGCGATCAGGTCCTCGCGGACCGACCGGCCGGCCGGTTCGGGCAGTGGGCCCTTCATCGACCGGACCGCGTCGATCAGCAGCGCCTCCTTGTTCGGCCAGCGGCGGTAGATGGTGGCCTTGCCGACGCCGGCCTTGGCGGCGACCGCCTCGATGGTGATGGCGGCGGCGCTCTGTCCGTCACTGAGCATCCCCAGCACCGCGTCGAGGATCGACTCGTCGGTCTGGGCGCTGCGGGGCCGGCCCGGAGCCTTACGCTCCTGGCCGGCCGTGGTGCTGCTGGTCATGTCGTTCATTGTTACCGCCGGGTTACGCGTCGGCCAGTTGCCGTTCCGGTTCGGCCGGGCTGGTGACGGTCTTGCGGCTGGGCAGCCAGAGCACCGCCACCAGGGCTCCGAGCAGGGCGAACACGGTGGAGCCGACGGCCGCGTAGTGCATGCCGGTGACGAACGCCGCATTGGCGCCGTCGAGCAGGGCGGGTGCGGCCGGGCCGGCCTGACCGGCGACCGCGTACGCGCCGGCGATCGACTCGCGGGCCAGGTCGGCGGCGGCGCCGGGCAGCCCGGCCGGTTCGGTCAGGTGCGCCCGGTAGACCGAGGACACCACCGCGCCGAGCACGGCCACCCCGAGCGCGCCGCCGAGCTGGCGGATGGTGTTGCTGACCGCCGAGCCGACCCCGGCCTTCTCCCGGGGCAGCGTCGCCATGATCGCCTCGGTGGCCGGGGGCATCACGTTGGCCATGCCCACGCCCTGCACGAAGAACGCCACCGCGACCAGGGCGATCGGGGTGTCCACGTCGATGAACACCCACAGGCCGAGGGCGGCCGAGACCAGCAGCAGGCCGACCGTGCTGACCGCTTTCGGGCCGAACCGTTTGACCATCGAGGCGCTGACCGGCGCGAAGATCATCTGCCCGACGGCGAACGGCACGAACAGCGCGCCGGACGCCAGTGGCCCGTACCCGCGGACCATCTGCAGGTAGAACGCGCCGAAGAACATCGAGCCCATCGCCGCGAAGAAGACCAGGCCGATGATGCCGGTGGAGGCGGAGAACTGCCGGTTGGTGAAGAGCCGGACATCCAGCGACGGGTACGCGATCCGGCGCTCCCAGATCACGAAGGCGACGAGCACCAGCAGTCCGGTGACGACGGTGGACCATGCGGGGGCCGTACCGAAGCCGTCTTCTCCGCCTTTGATCACTCCGTAGGTGAGCAGGGTCAGCCCGACGATCGACAGCAGCACGCCGACCACGTCGATGCGGTTCGGTTTCGGGTCGCGGGACTCCGGCACCAGGATCAGCACCAGTGCCACCCCGGCCACCACGATCGGCACGTTGATCAGGAAGACCGAGCCCCACCAGAAGTGTTCCAGCAGCACCCCGCCGAGCACCGGCCCGATCGCGACGGCCAGGCCGACCGCACCGGCCCACACGCCGATGGCACGCGGCCGTTCGCGGGGGTCGAAGACGTTGGCGATGATCGAGAGGGTGGCCGGCATGACGGCGGCGGCGCCGAGGCCCATCAGGGCGCGGGCGGCGATGAGCTGGTCGGGTGAGGTGGCGTAGGCGGAGATCAGCGACGCGATGCCGAAGACGGCGAGCCCGACGACCAGGCTGAGCCGCCGCCCGAGCCGGTCGGCGAGGATCCCGGCGGTGAAGAGCAGGCCCGCGAAGACCAGGGTGTACGAGTTGATCGCCCATTCGAGTTCGCTCTGGGTGGCGCCGAGGCCGCGTTGCGGGTCGGCGATGGTGCTCATCGCGACGTTGAGCACCGTGTTGTCGAGCACGACCACGAGCAGGCTGATGACCAGCACGCCGAGGATCGGCCAGCGCCGGGGATGCCCGGTCCGAGGTTGAGTTTGGGTGTCCATCTGCGCGTGCCCCTTTTCGAAACGGAACCGTTCCGTTTCACAATGCAAGCTAACGCCCCACCCGCAATATCGGAACGGCATCGTCTCGAAAGTGTTCCCGGTCACGTGGCGGTAGCCGCCGGGCGGTAGATTCCTCGCCGCACCGATCCGAAGTGGAGGTCGACGGGGAATGGACGCCAGCACCGCCGAACTGCGGGACGCACACGACGTGCTCGCGCCGTGGTACGCCGAGAATCTGACGGGCGTGCTGGACGGCCTGCCGGTGGAGCTGACGATGCTCGACCAGTTCGCCGCCGCCACCCTGGAGGTGGGCGCCGAGGTCGCCGACGTGGGCTGTGGCACCGGCCGGCTGATGCCGCACCTCGCCGATCGGGGCCTGGCGCCGCGCGGTGTGGACCTCTCCCCCGGCATGATCGAGACGGCGCGCCGGGCGAATCCGGGCTTCGACTACCAGGTCGCCGATCTGCGCGCGCTGCCGTTCGAGGACGCCTCGCTCGCCGGGGTGGTGTGCTGGTTCTCGCTGATCTTTCTCGCCCCGGACGCCCGGGTGCCCGCGTTCACCGAGCTCGCCCGGGTGCTGAAACCCGGCGGGTACCTGGTGACGGTCTTCAAACACGGCGACGGCTCAGCGCATCGCAACCAGCCCGGCAGCGTCGTGGAGAGCCTCGGCGTCGACTACGACCGGTACTGGCTCTCCGCCCGGGAGATGGCGGACCTCTTCACTGCCGCCGGCTTCACGCTGATCATCCAGGCGAGCACCCCGCCGGAGGGTTCGCAGCCCGCACACGGATACATGCTGGTCCGGGCGCCCATCGAAGGATGAGCGCCCGGACCCGGTGGCGAACTACCTGCGCGTGATGTCGCTCTGAGTGACCTTGCAGTTGGCGTCGTTCCAGCCCTCACCGAGGTACTTCGGTTCGCTGCCCTTCGCGACGCCCTGGTACTTGCCGCAGACCGTGGCGCTGGACGCGTTGGTCAGGGTGACCCGGGTGATGGTGGCGGTGTCGCCCCAGTTGCTGTTGATGCCGGCGACCATGTCGATGTCGTTCAGCAGCACGTTGTCGATCCGCACGTGGCGCTGGTACGAGTTGGTGCAGTTGCCGCAGCCACGGTAGAGCTTGCCGGAGCCGCTGAGGTAGAAGCCGGAGATGTTGACCGTGCCGTTGCCGTTGTGCTGGAACGTCTTGTCGCTGCCGCTCCGGGCGCCGCCACCGATCACGTAGCTCGTACCGCCGCTAGTGCCCTTGAAGGTGGCGGCGTCCTCACCGATGTCGTTCCACCAGACGTTACGGATGGTGCAGGTGCCCTCGCAGTGGACGCCGTCGCCGGCCGGGGAGCCGAGGATGACGTTCTGCAGGGTGCCGCCGTTGGCGATCTTGAACATCGGGTCCTGGGACTCGCCCTGCCCGCCGTCGCCGATGCAGCAGTAGGTCTTCATCCCGCCGTCGAAGGTGCCGGAGACGTTGACCGTGCCGGAGATGCTCACGTTGCCGGCCGAGGACGGCCACGCGCCGGTCGGGGTGCCGGGGTTGCCGGTCGGGCCGGGCGTCGGGCTGGTCGGCCCGGAGGTGGGGCTGGTGGTCGGGTTGGAACCACCGCTGGAGAAGGTCTGGAACTCGGCGATGCGCGGCGCCGCCGAGGCACTGGTGATCTCGAAGGTGATCTTCTTCAGCGAGGTCGAGGAGAAGTTGATGGTGCTCGGGCTGCCACTGCCGGAGGCCAGGACGCCGCCGGTGTCGTGGTTGAGCACCCGCCAGGCGCTGATCGAGCCACCGCCGGAGGCCTGCTGGATGACGGCCGAGGAGACCGACTTCGCGCTGCTCCACTTGACCGAGACGCTGCCGGTGGCGCTGCCCGGCGCCCAGTAGGTCCCGGTGTTGCCGTCGATCACGTTGCCGTAGCTGGTGCCGCTGGCCTTGCTGGAGCCGTCCGCTCCGGCACCGATGCTGAGGTTGTCGGCGGCCAGAGCGGAACCGGTCGGCAGTGCCATCGCGATAGCGGCGCTGACCACCGCGGTCGCGCCCACAGCCGACCACCGCAACAATGCGGGTCTGTTCATCGAGGACTCACCTTCGTGTTGGGGATTTGTCGCGCCTTCAAGCGGGGGGAAAGCGCTTTCCTGTGGACGATAGGCACTGATCGATGTTAAGACAAGGCGTCGCCGCTATTACGGCACGACGGGGCGCCCGAACCGCCCGGACAGAGCCTCCCGCCCACCCTCCGCGACCATCGTCGACGCACCCGTCCCGACTCGCCCGAACCAGCGCCACTCCAGGTAGCCGTCCCTCTCCGACTCGGCGACCGGTTCTCCACCCCTTTCCGGTACGCCCATCGGCTCCACAGAAATCCGATCGCCCCGCCCCGTCCCCGCGACGCCGGCGATCAACCGGACCGCCCGGCGACCACCGGGCGAATGCGGTGGTCACCGCCCCCAAGCACGAAGCCAACACCAGCCCCGACCCCACATCCCCACCCGGCGCCCCAGCCCCACCCGGCGCCCCAGCCCCACCCGGCGCCCCAGCCCCACCCGGCGCCCCAGCCCCACCCGGCGCCCCAGCCCCACCCGGCGCGCCACAGCCCCACCCGGCGCGCCACAGCCCCACCCGGCGCGCCACAGCCCCACCTGGCGCTACAGACGCACTTCCCGCCAGATCTCGGTAGGTAAAACCCCCTATTAAGTCTTCCTCTGGGCCGCTGGCCCGTCCGCGGTCAATTCCCCGCGCGAGTGCCCGCTTTCCGGCCCTGCCCTGGCCGATCTTGGCGGATTTTCCACCGGATAGAGCCTTCCTCTCAGCTGCTGCCCCGCTCGCGGTCAATTCCTCGCGCGAGTGTCCACCTTCCAGCTCCGCCCTGGCCGACCTTGGTAGATTTACCACCGTTTACGGTGGTAAATCCGCCAAGATCTCGGCTGGACGGGTTGCCCCCGCGAGGGATTGACCGCAAGTGATCAGGCAACCGAGAACAAGACGCTATTAAGTGTCTTCGGCCGTCATCCGCTGACGACGCCCCGGCCTGGCCCGACCCGCGCACACTTTCGCGGTTCGTATGCGCTGGTCAGACCGCCAATACCGGCGCAGGAACACGACCGGTGGACCGTGATCCCCCACCGGGCCCAGGGCGTCCGCGCCTGCGCATGACTGGCCACAGTGCTCCCGTACCGGGGCGGAAGTCCAGTCACCGGCCGAAGATTTGCGCGACAGCCAGCCCTTCACGCTGCGCGATAGCCGGCCCTTCACGCTGGGCAACACCCGGCCCTCCGCCAAGAAGAAGACGTGATCAGCGGGACCCTGATCGGGTCCCGACGTCACCCCATCGGGCCGGCTGGCGTCGCGAGGGTGGAGAGCCAGTGGCGGATGGCGTTCGCGGTCGTGGGGGCGTCGGTAGTGGTGGTCGTCCAATGATCGCCGGGAATGTCCACGGTTGCGTGCGGTAACGGCCAGTGCGGACTCCAGTCCCGATCCGGGTCCGCCTCGCGCATCTCCCGGGTCGGGGCGGCTCGCAGCAGCAGGGTCGGCACCCCGGCCGTCTCTTGAGCAGCGGCGGAAACGCGATCCGGTTCAGCTCGCCGGTCCTCGGACGGCGCGGTCAATGGGTCTTCGATCAACTCGGACGGCCGATCCTCGATCAACTCGGGTAGCGGGCCCACAACCGGTTCGAACCGTAGCCCCTCGATCGGATCGCCCAGAGGATCGTCGAGCACTCCAGCCCGCCGAATCTCGACCGGCTCGCCCAGTCTGCCCTCGACCGCTTCGAACCGGCTTTCCTCGACCGGTTCACGCAGGCCCTCCCCGACCGGTTCGGTCAAACTCACCTCGACCGGTTCGGACAGGCCCTCCCCGACCGGTTCGGACAGACTCGCCTCGACCGGTTCGGGCAGGCCGTCCCCGAACAGTTCAGGCAGACTCGCCTCGACCGGTTTGCCCAAGCCCTCCCCGAACAGTTCAGGCAGACTCGCCTCGACCGGTTTGCCCAAGCCCTCCCCGAACAGTTCAGGCAGACTCGCCTCGACCGGTTCGGGCAGGCTTTTCCCGGCCAGTTCAGGCAGGCTCTCTCCGAGCGGCTGGGGTTGGGCGGGCGGGAAGGGTTCGGGGTGCCAGTCTTCGAAGATTCGGACGTAGGCTCCACCGGCGATCATGGTGGTGTCGGCGAAGACACCGTGGAACAGTTCGGCTGGGCGGCGGCGGTCGGCGGCTACCAGTGCCAGCGCGCGCGGGTCGTCGCGGCCGCCCAGGTGGGAGTCGATCAGGATGATTCCGGCGGGTGGGGTGCCGTCGGCGAACAAAGCTGTGGCTACCGCGTGGGCTACCAGGCCGCCAGCGCTGTCACCGACTAGATAGAACGTTCGTTCTGCCGACAGGGAGCGGACCGTGTCAGCGTGCGCACGGGCCAACGTGAGCACACTGTCGGGGACTGCGCGCCGGTTCCCGAACCCGGGATGCACCAGCATGCACATATCGAAATCACCGTCGAATGCCCTGGCCAGCGCTGTCGGGGCCGGATCGTGCAGGGCCAGATAGCCGGGCAGGAAGATCAGTAGTGGCTGGTCGGGGGTGCCGTTGGTCAGGCGTACCGGCGCAAGGGTGTGGTCTTGCAGTTCCTCGGCGCTGAAGGTGGGCAGTCCGTAAGAGGCCAGGTAGCGCAACGCCATCGCCTCGGCCGGGCCCCGCTCGCGGATCACCCGGTGGTAGATGGCGGTGAAACGATCGGTAGCCGACGACGGCCCGGAAAGCGCAGCCGCGGTCGGGGAGAAAGCCCGCCCGGACGAGGCAGTACCCGGCGAGGGCGAGACCGGCGGCGATGCGATGGGACCCGGGGAGGGCGGGAGCGGATCGGGGGCGGGCAGGGATTCGTATACGTGGGCGGTCAACTCTTCGAGGGTGGGGTGGTCGAAGACCAGGGTCGCTTTCAGACGGACACCGGCCATCGTGCCGAGCCGGTCTCTCAGCTGAATGGCGGCCAGTGAGTCGAATCCGAGATCGGCCAGATGCCGGCCGTTGCTGAGGTCGGCCGCTGACGGGTCCGGGAATCCGAGCAGTTCGGCGATCTCGGCGTGGATCAGTCGGGCCAGGGCTTCGGGGCGGTCGCTTTCCGGCAGTGCGGCAAGAGTGTGCCGCCAGTCGCGAGGCCCGTGGGAAGCAGGGCCGGGAGCGGGAACTCCGAAAGGCGAGACGCCAAAAGAAGAGGCGGGAGACAGGGCGCCGTCGCGGGATTCCGGGGTGGGAGCGGCGAAGGCGATCGGGGCGAGGGATGTCGCGGCGGTCCGTAGCGAGCGGGCCAGCAGCGCCATGCCCTGCGACTCGCTGATCGGGTGGATGCCGCCGCCGGTCAGGTAACGGCGGGCCGCGCCGGATGTCACTCGATCCGGCATTCCGCCGCTTTCGGTCGCCCACAAGCCCCACGCCAGTGACTGTGCGGGCAGGCCGATCGCGGCGCGGTGGGCGGCTACCGCGTCGACGAAGGCGTTCGCGGCGGCGTAGTTGGCCTGGCCGGGGCGGGCCAGCATTCCGGACGCCGACGAGTACAGCACGAACGCGGCCAGGTCCAGGTCCCTGGTCGCCTCGTGCAGGTGCCAGGCGGCGTCCGCTTTGGGGGCCAGCACGGCGTCGATCCGGGCGGGTGTCATCGCGGTCAGCACCCCGTCGTCGAGGACCCCGGCCAGGTGGAACACGGCGATCAATTCCGGACCGCAGGAGGCGATCAGAGCTTCCACCGCAGCCCGATCACCGACATCACAGGCCGTGACGGTCACGTCAACATCAAGATCTTCGACCCATTGCGGTACGTGCCCCGTACGGTTCACCAGCACCAGCCGCCGAACGCCGTACGCGCTGCTCAAATGCCTGGACAGCACCGCGCCGAGGGCACCGGTCCCGCCGGTCACCAGCACTGTCCCGCCCGCGAGTACCGGCGGCACCGCGTCGGCAGCCCCGGACGGGATCAGGCGCGGTGCCAGCACGAGGCCGTTGCGGACGGCGAGCCGAGGTTCGGCGAGTGCGGCCGCCTGCTCCAGAGCAGCGGCCGATTCCGGAGCCCCGCACAGGTCGACGGCACTGATCCGGCCGGGATGTTCGGCCACCGCGCTGCCCAGCAACCCCCACACCGCGGCGGCGGCCGGATCCGGGTCGGGACCGGTGGCCCGCTCGGTGACCACCACGAGCCGTTCCGGGCGGTCGGTGTCGAGCCAGCCGTTCACCAGGGCGAGCGTTTCGCCCAGCAGGTGGCGGGCGCGGCTGGGGACGTCACTTCCGGCCGTACCGGCAATGGTAATGATCTTGATCGGGGTCTCCCCCGGTGCGCCCGGTGCCGGAACCCAGCTCAGCCGGTGCAGCGACCGCCGGGTCACCGCGTCCTGGATGTCGATCGCCCGGGTGACAAGCGATGCGATGGTCACGATCGGTCGCCCGGCACGGTCGGTGACGGTGACCCGGACCTCGTCGGGACCGAGCGGGGTCAGCACCACCCGCGCGGTGCCGACCCCGGCGCCGTGCCGCTCGACGCCACCGAAGACGAACGGCACCCGCAGCCGGTCCGGCGGCTCCGCCAGCAGGGAGGCGTGCAGGGCCGCGTCGAGCAGGGCCGGATGCACCAGGTAGCCGGTGGTGTCGACGGACGGCAGGGTGATCTCGGCGTACATCTCGCCGTTCCCCCGCCAGACCGCGGTGACCCCGCGGAACGCCGGACCGTAGTGGAATCCCCGCTCAGCGAGCCGCCCGTAGTCGACGGCGACCGGCTCGGCACCATCCGGCGGCCAGACCGCAGGCGCCTCCGGAAGATGACCAGAAGCGGTCGCGAGGACAGCGGTGGCGTGACCGGTCCACGGGTCCGCCGAGCCGGTGGGCCGTGCCCAGATGGTGAGCCGGTCGCCGTCCACCACGACCTGCACGTCGGAGGAGGAGAAGGAGGAGGATGGAGACGTTGAGACGAGAAGCGGAGCGTCCAGCGACAGCTCGGTGATCCGGGCGCCGGGCGCGGCCTGGAAGGCGAGTTCCAGCAGGGCGGCGGCCGGAACGATCAGATCGTCGCCGATCACGTGGTCGGCGAGCCACGGCTGACGGTTCGTGGACAGCACTCCGGAGTACCGGATCCGCGGCCCGTCGGCATCGGCCCGGGGCCCGCCGATCATCGGGCCGGTCTCCTCCCCCGCGGACGGGGATGAATGCGAGGCGGAGGTCGACGACAGCCAGTATCGCTGCCGCTGGAACGGATATGTCGGCAGGTCACGGCGGCGAGCACCACTACCGGCGTACACCCGGGCCCAGTCCACCGGCACCCCGTGCACATGCAGGGTGGCGAGCCCGTCGAGGAATCCGGCCGGCCCGACCACACCGGGCACGAACGCGTCCGCGGTCACACATCGTTCGGCGAGAACCGACAGCACGGCGGCCGGCCCGATCTCCACATAGGCGCTGGCGTCCAGCCCGGCCATCGTGTCAGCGAACCGAACCGTGTCCCGCACATGGCGTACCCAGTAGTCGGCGGTTCCCGGATCACCCGAGACGACCAGGGGAATCGACGGCCGGTGATAGGCGACCGACTCCGCGACCACCCGGAAATCGTCGAGCATCGGCTCCATCAACGGCGAGTGGAACGCGTGGCTGACCCGCAACCGGTCGTACCGGCCGTCCAGCCGCCCGGCCAGCTCCGTCACCGCCGCCTCGGCACCGGAGATCACGACCGAATCCGGCCCGTTGACCGCGGCGATCGACATCGGACCGCCGCTGTCGGCGAGTAGCTTCACCACCTCGTCCTCGCCGGCCCGCACCGCGATCATCGCACCGCCACCGGGCAGCGCCGCCATCAACCGCCCGCGGGCCGCGACCAGCCGGGCCGCGTCGTCGAGGGAGAAGACCCCGGCGACGTACGCGGCCGCCAGCTCCCCGATCGAATGCCCGGCCAGCCGCCGGGGCCGGACACCGCACGCCTCGTACAGCGCGTGCAACGCCACCTCGAACGCGAACATCGCCGGCTGGGCATGATCGGTCCGGTGCAGCAGTTCGGTGCCGATCACCTCGGGCAGCGGCCGGTCCAGGTGCGGGCGGAAGGCGGCACAGACCCGGTCGTACACCCGGGCGAAGTCGGGAAACGCCGCCGCCAGCTCCCGTCCCATCCCGATCCGTTGCGCGCCCTGCCCGGTGAACAGGAAGGACAGCTGAGGGTCCCGCCGGGTGGGCGCCCGGTGCACGCTCCGATGCGGCACTCCGGCGGCCAGCGCGGCCAGGCCGTCCCGGTCTCCACCCCGCACCGCCGCCCGCACCCCGAGTGGCGCCCGGCCGGTGGCCAGCGAAAACGCCGTGTCCCGGCCGTGCGGCAGGTCAGCCAGACGGGCGGCATGAGCCCGCAGCCCGGCCTCGTCAGCGCCGCCGATGAGCCACGGCGCGTGATCCCAACCGCCCGGCTGAACGTCAACGGTCACCCCGGCCGGCGAAAGCCCATCGATATCAGCCGGCGGCGGTTCCTCGATGATCACGTGGGCGTTCGTGCCGCCCAGACCGAAAGCGGACACCGCCGCCCGCCGTGGACGGTCCCCGGCCGGCCAGGGCCGCGCCGTGTCCAGCAGCCGCAGCGCTCCCCCGTCCCAGTCCACACGCGGGGACGGATCCTCGGCGTACAGCGATCGCGGCATCTCACCATGCCGCATCGCCTCGATCATCTTGATCACCCCGGCGATCCCCGCGGCTGCCTGCGTGTGCCCCAGGTTCGATTTCACCGAGCCGAGCCACACCGGCAGATCACGACCTTTGCCGTACGTGTCCAGCAGCGCGTTGGCCTCGATCGGGTCCCCGATCCGGGTGCCGGTGCCATGCCCCTCGATCACGTCCACATCGGCCGGGCCGAGTCCCGCGTCGGCGAGTGCGAGCCCGATCAGTTCCCGCTGGGCCCCGCCGTTCGGCGCGGTCAGCCCGTTGGAGGCGCCGTCCGAGTTGACCGCCGATCCGCGCAGTACGGCCAGCACCGGATGCCCGTTGCGGAGCGCGTCGTCGAGGCGTTCCAGCAGCACCAGCCCGGCGCCCTCACCCCAGGCGGTGCCGTCGGCGCCTGCCGCGAACGACCGGCACCGCCCGTCCGGGGCCAGTCCCCGCTGTCTGCTGAACATCACGAACGACTGGGCCGACGCCATCACCGTCGCGCCACCGGCCAGGGCCAGTGAGCATTCGCCGGCCCGCAGCGCCTTGGCGGCCAGGTCCATCGCGACCAGCGACGACGAGCAGGCGGTGTCGATGGTCATGGCCGGCCCGCGAAGCCCCAGCAGATAGGCGATCCGGCCGGGCGCGATGCTGCCGGCCGAGCCGATGCCGAGGTGGGACTCCAACTCGTGGGCGTCGCCACGGGGGCCGTAGCCGCCGTGCATCAGCCCGAGGAAGACCCCGGTGTCGCTGTCGCGCAGGCTGGGCGCCGCGATCCCGGCCCGTTCGAAGGTCTCCCAGGCCACTTCCAGCAGCAGCCGGTGCTGCGGGTCGGCGGCCAGTGCCTCTTTCGGCGAGATGCCGAAGAATGCCGGGTCGAAGTCGGCGGCGTCGTACAGGAAGCCGCCGCGCCGGGTGCTGCTCCTGCCGATCCGGTCGGGGTCGGGGTCGTACAAATCGGGGTCCCAGCCCCGGTCGGCCGGGAAGTCACCGGTGGCGTCCACCCCGTCGGCGACGAGCCGCCACAGGTCGTCGGGGGTGCGCACGCCACCCGGATAGCGGCAGCCGACGGCGACGATCGCGATCGGTTCGGTGGCCGCTCTCGCCACGAGAGACCGCCCGCCGACAGGTTCATCGGCCAGCCGGTTCTCCAGGTAGGTGATCAGCGCGGACGGGCTCGGGTGGTCCCACAGCAGGGTGGCCGGCAGGCGCAGCCCGGTGGCCCGGCTCAGCCGATTCCACACCGTCATCGCGCCCATCGAGGTCATCCCGAGGTCGGCGAACGCGGTGCCCGGGTCGTCGAACGGCCCACAGAGCGCGGTGATCTCAGCGTGGACCAGGTCCGCCGGCACCACCGGGCCCGGTTCGACGGTGAAGGTCTCTCTCAGCAGGTGGCGGCGGGGCTTTCCGGACGGCGTACGCGGAATGACCGGAACTTGGATGATCTCCTCGGGGACCTTGTGCGCGGACAGCACCCGGTCGAGTCCCCGCAGCAGGCCGTGCGGGTCGCCGAGTTCGCCGGTGGTCACCACGAACGCCACCGGCACCTCACCGAGCAGCGGATGGGGCCGGGCCACCACCGCCGCGTCGGCCACCTCCGGCAGGGCGATCAGGGCCAGTTCCACTTCGGCCGGGTCGACGTTGAGCCCACCCCGGATGATCACGTCGCTGACCCGGCCGACCACGCTGAGATTCCCGCCGGCGTCGAGGCGCCCCAGGTCACCGGTCCGGTACCAGCCGTCGACCAGCACGTCAGCGGTCACTTCCGGCCGCTGGTGGTAGCCGAGCATGAGGTTCGGCCCGCGCACCCAGATCTCACCGCCGGCCGCGGCCTCCGCACCGGTGACCGGGTCGACCAGCCGGACCTCGACACCGGGCGCGGGCGGGCCGCTGGATCCCGCGGCCCGCACCGAACCGACGCGCTCGACGGCGATCATCCCGCACGTCTCGGTGGTGCCATAGCAGTCCAGCAGCGGTGCGCCGAACAGCGCTTCCACGTCCGCCCGCAGCGCCGGATCGCTCACCGCTCCGGCGGTCAGGCACATCCGCAGCGAGGAGCCCCGGATCGGCCCGCCGTCGAGCAGTTGCCGGTAGACGGCCGGGACCCCGGCGACGACGGTCGGTGACTCCTCGGCGATCAGCCGGGCCACGTGGGTGGCGCCGGGCTCCCCGGCGATCCGGGCGCTGGCCCCGGCCACGGTGACCCCGAGAACGCAGAACGAGTGGGCGAAACTGTGCGCCAGCGGCAGCGGCCAGAGCAGGTGATCGTCGGCGGTCATCCGCAGGACCGGCTGGTAGCAGGCGAACGCCGACCAGAGCGCCGCCCGCTGGGTGGACACCGCGCCTTTGGCCGCCCCGGTGGTCCCGGAGGTGTAGAGCATGAACGCCGGCTCATCAAGTCCCAGGTCGTCCCGGGGCGTACCGTCCGGAGGAGGCTCGGCGCCGGCGGCGATCAGCCGCGTCTCCGGCCGGCCGGCGGTCACCCGGCGGGCCTGGGCGAGATGTGACTCGTCGGTGACCAGGACGGCCGGAGCGCAGTCGGCGAGCAGCGCGGCCAGCTCGGCGTCGGTGGAGTGCGGGCTCAGCGGCACCCCGATCGCGGCCGCCCGGACCGTGCCCAGCACGTACTCCACCAGCTCGACACTGTTGCCGAGGAGGAACGCCACCCGGTCGCCGCGCTCGACGCCCAGCCCGGTGGCGATCCGGGCGGTCCGCTCCCCCAGCTCACCCCAGGTGACGCGGCGGTGGTCGTCGGCGAACGCCAGCCGGTCCCCGCGAGAACGAACGTTCTTTCTGAGGAGTGACGAAACCGTCCGGATCTCTTCCTGGCGCAACAGTTCGCCCTTCCCCCGGAAAACGACCGCACTGTCCAATGTGGTCGTTATGGTGACACGTCCCGTCAACCTGTGAGAGTCAGCACGACGTCGCACGGGTCGCGGGGGTGTCCCGGGTGATCAACAAGCAGCCCGGCGCGCGCCGGGCGCCCTGGACCGGATCGCGGCGATCCACGGGCCGGACGACGACTCGTGCGCCATCGACCGGCCGGCCGGCTATCCGCGGGCGGTACGGGACTTCGGGCTCACCCCGGCCGACGCGGTCGGCTGGTTCCGCCGCGAGGGCGGGTACGACGCCGGCGCGACCAGGCTGCCGCCGGACGGCACGCATCAGGTCGGGTTCCGGCAGCGCTTCGACGTCGAACTGGTAGTGGTACGGGAGTGCACCTTGGCAAGAGAGCGCTCTCGCTCCTACCGTGCGCCTCATGGAGAGCATCACCAAGAACCGGCAGTCCCCGGCGACCCTGCGGGCGATGATCGAACGCGCCTACGGCCCTGATCAGGTGCCGGCGGACGACCCGGGCTGGTACAGCGAGCTCGGGCACGGCTGGTTCAACGTGGCGTACCTGATCCGGCTGCGCGGCGGCGACCGGGTGGTCCTGAAGATCGCCCCGCCGCCGCACGTCCAGGTGATGACGTACGAGCACGGGGCGATGGACATCGAACTGGCGTCGCTGCGCCTGATCCGGGAGAACACCGCGGTGCCGGTGCCGGACGTGCACTTCGCCGATCACAGCCGGGAGTTGTGCGACGCCGGCTACTTCTTCATGCCGTACATCGACGCCGACAATTTCGGCATCGTCAGGGACACCCTGTCGACGGCGGAGCGGGCCGCGTACGACGAGACTCTCGGCGCGGCCACCCGCGACCTGAACGCGATTCGCGGCCGGTGGTTCGGTCCGATCGCCGGTCCCGGCGAGCCCACCTGGCGGGCCGCCTTCACCCGGATGATCGGCGACGTGCTGGCCGACGGCGAGCGCCGCACCGTCGACCTCGGGTACGGCTACGACCTGGTCCGCTCGGTGATCACCGAACATCAGGACTGCCTGGACGAGGTGACCGAGCCCCGCTTCGTCGAGTGGGACCTGTGGGACAGCAACGTCATGATCGGCGGCGGGGAGATCGTCTGCGTCATCGACCACGAGCGCGCCTTCTACGGCGACCACCTGATGGAGGCCGGGTTCACCGCGATCGACCTGCCCGCGTTCGGCGACCCCACGGCCTTCCTGCGCGGGTACGGGCAGGCCGAGCTGACCGCGACCGAGCGACGCCGCCGTAACCTCTACACCCTCTACCTGATCCTCATCATGATCATTGAGACGAACTATCGCGGTCACACCGACACCGTGCAGTGCGACTGGGCCCGCGACCGCCTGCACGAGGTGATGGCCCTGTTCGGTCGGGCCGGGCGCTGAAGACGGCGACCGCCGGGGCGCTCGGCACCCTGCCGATCGGGCGGCTGCGGTGGGACATCCAGTCGCCGGGCCGGCCGGTCCCGTCGTGTCTGCTCTCGGCCGGCGGCCCGCTGCTGAGCAAGATGCCGCTGGTCGCCGCGCTCAGCCTCACCGGCCTGACCGGCGTCTGGACCGGCCCGGCCCTCGGCGAGTGCGTCTGTGCCGCCATCGCGCTGCCGCTGCGCATCGTTGCGACGTCCCGGTGAGGTGGATCAGATGTCGTCGCACCGGTCGCCGGCGTTCCCGGTCACCGTGGCTCAGCCGGCCTGGGTGAACATGTCGTTGACGATCTTCTGGACCACTGCCTTACTCGCCGGCTGGCTGTGGACGCCCACCGCCAGCTGCCAGTTCGCGCCGCTCGCGTCGGTGATGAAGTGGCTCATGTCCAGCGTGTAGCGGCCCTCGGCGTTGCGGGCCGTCTCCACGTACGACGTCCGGCCGATGGTGACCGGTTTCGCACCGGCGTCGAACCAGTCTCCGCTCAGGTCGGCGCGGACGGCTGCCGCGCAGGAGCCGGGGCAGGGGCGCAGCATGAACTGCAGGCGCTTGCCCCGGTCGGGTTTCGGGGCGCCGGCGTCGAACGGGTCACCCTCGTGGATGCACACCCAGGCCTTCGCGCCCTGAATGTCGATCTTGCCGGTGAGGCAGCCCCACTGCGGCGGGGTGCGGAACGCGAACGGCACCCCACTGATCGCCATCGTGTACGTCTCGTCCCCGGCGGCATACGACGGCCCGACCAGGGTGCGCGCCGGAGTGGACCGCAGCGTGGGCGCACCGGCGTCGGGGGCCGGAGCGGAACGGGTGGGAGGCGGCGGCGCGGAGTAGGTGGGCCGAGCCGGTGCGGTATATGTGGGCCGCGACGGCAGCGCCTCGGTGTCCCGATCGGTCAGGGCGAGCGCACCGAACAACCCGCAGACGCACAGCAGAGCCACCAGGGGAATGATCATCAGGGCGATTCCGGCGCTCATCCCCCGGTACCGCTGCGGCGGCGGCCCGATCGACCCGCCGATCCAGGCCATCACCGGCGCCCGGTACTCCACCTCGACGACCTGACCCGGGTACACCGGCACGACCGTCTCGGCCACCCCGATCCGGGGCGGCAGCAGGTACGGCACATGGACGCCGACGTGGTACTGCCCGGCCGGCAGGGGGATGACGGTGCGCCCCCAGGTCAGGTCGGACGGGTGCCCGTTGATCGCCACCTTGGGCCGGAACAGCCCGAGGATGAAGGTCATCCAGTGGTAACGCGCGGTGAGCGCGATAGCCCCGGCGTTCGGGTCGGCGGGCGGCTGGTACTGGTCGTACATGGTGTTCCTTCCCCGGTTCCAACCCGGGAGAGTGTACGTATCCCCAGCTCATAGACCACCATCCGTCACAGAACTGTCATTACCCGGCCGGGCGGGCACGACGGAACGTCTGCTCAGCACTCCACCATCGGTGACGGCCGACGCGCGCGGGGACAGCTGATCGGTTCCGGCGGCGGGCACCCACCTTCGGTAGTACATTGAGGTTTGTCTATTTTTGGAGGTGCGCATGCGCCGCACGATCATCGCCCTGGGTCTGAGCGCCACGCTACTGGTGTCCGGCCCGCCCGCCCTCGCCCAGGAGCCCGACCTGGCGAATCCCCGGGTGCTGGCCACCGGCCTGACCGTCCCGTGGGGCCTCGGCTTCCTGCCCGACGGCAGCGCCCTGGTGACCGAACGCAACAGCGCCCGCGTGCTGCGGATCACCCCGGGCGGCACGACCACCACCGTCACCACCATCCCCGGCGTCTCGGCCACCGGCGAGGCCGGCCTGCTCGGACTGGCCGTCTCCCCCACGTTCACCCAGGACAATCTGGTGTACGTCTACTTCACCACCGCCTCCGACAACCGGATCGCCCGGTTCCGGCTGGACACCCCGAACAGCCGGCAGGTGATCCTCAGCGGCCTGGCCCGGGCCAGCACCCACGACGGCGGCCGGATCAAGTTCGGGCCGGACGGCATGCTCTACGCCACCGTCGGCGACGCGGGCGTGACCGCGAACGCCCAGAACCCGCAGAGCCGCAACGGCAAGATCCTGCGGATGCGCCCGGACGGTGGCGTGCCCGCGTCCGGCAACCCGTTCGCCGGTTCCCTGGTCTACAGCCTCGGCCACCGCAACCCGCAGGGCCTGGCCTGGGACGACCAGGGCCGGTTGTACGCCGCCGAGTTCGGCCAGAACACCTGGGACGAGGTCAACCTGATCGTGGCCGGCGGCAACTACGGCTGGCCGACCGTCGAGGGCAACGGCAGCGACACCCGGTTCCGGAACCCGATCACGGTGTGGAGCACCGCCCAGGCCTCCCCCAGCGGCGCCGCGATCGACGGCCGCAACCTGTACGTCGCCGCCCTGCGCGGCCAGCGCCTGTGGCAGGTGCCGCTGACCGGCGCCGGCGGCGCGGGCACCCCGATCGCCCGCCTGCAGAACCAGTACGGCCGGCTGCGCACCGTCGAACGCGCCCCGGACGGCGCCCTCTGGGTGACCACCAGCAACCGCGACGGCCGCGGCACCCCGGCCGGCGCCGACGACCGAATCTTGAGGTTCCCGCCACTCGTCTGAGCATCGCGCTTTCGGCCTCCGGGCCGGATGATGGTCTCGATGGAATCGATGGAGGCCGTACGGCGGCTGATGGACCTACGGCACAGCGGCCGGGCCGAGGATCTGCCCTCGGTTCTGGCCGCCGCCGCGCCGCTGCTGGGCGCGCACAGCGCCACCGTGCTGCTCGCCGACTACGGGCAGGTGGCACTGCACCCGCTGCGCACGGCACACCAGAACTCCGAAGGGCTGGCGGTGGACGCGACAGCCGCCGGCCGGGCCTTCACCACCTCGGTCCACCAGTGGCACGGCGAGTTCCTGCATCTGCCGCTGATGCACGGCGCCGAACGGTTCGGGGTCCTGCAACTGCGGATGATCGACTCCCCGGGCGAGCCGGTGCTGCGGGATCTGGAGATCATCGCGGCGCTGGTCGCCGAGCTGATCGCCGGCCGGCGGTTCTACGGTGACGCGGTCGAGCACACCCGGCGGCGGCTGCCCATGCAACTGGCCGCCGAGATCATCTGGAATCAGTTGCCGCCGCTCACCTACGCCCTCGACGGCACCACCGTCGCGGCCGTCCTCGAACCCTGCTACGACGTCGGCGGCGACGCCTTCGACTACGCCGCCAACGCCGACGTGCTGCACCTGGCGCTGTTCGACACCGTCGGGCACGGGATCGCGGCGAGCGCGCTGGCCACCCTGACGCTCAACGCGTACCGCAACGCCCGCCGCTCGGGGCTGAGCCTGCTGGACACCTGCCGGTCGATCGACAAGTGGGTGCGCGCGCAGTACCCGCGGGCGTTCGTCACCGCGCTGCTGGCCGAACTGGACATGGGCACCGGCCTCTACCGGCGGATCAGTGCCGGGCACCCGGCCGAGATCCTGCTGCGCGACGGGCGGGTGCTGCCTCCGCTGCCCACTCCGGGCACGCTGCCGCTCGGGCTCGGGCACATGATCGACCGGCCGCCGCGGGTCGACGAGATCGCCCTCGAACCGGGTGACACCCTGGTCCTCTACACCGACGGGATCACCGAGGCGCGGGACGCCGCCGGGGAGCTGTTCGGGCCGGACCGGCTGGCCGCCTTCCTGCGCGACACCCTGGCCCAGGGCATTCCCGCGCCGGAGGTGATGCGGCGGCTGGTCAACACCATCGTGTCGTACGAGAACGGGGATCTGCGCGACGACGCCACGGCGGCGATGCTGAGGTGGCGTACCGTCAATCCTTCTGTTTGACCGGGTTGACGGTCCGGACCGCGTCGCCCAGACCGTGCGGGCGGGTGTGCCGGGGCCGGGTCCCGGCGGCCGGATCGGCGGCCATCTCCCGCATCAGGGCCACCGCCAGGGCCAGCATCACCACCACGAACGGCAGCGCCACCACGATGGTGGCCTGCTGCAGCGCCTGCAGCCCGCCGGCCAGCAGCAGCGCCGCCCCGGTGGCGCCGATCAGCACACCCCACATCACCACCAGCAGCCGGTGCGGGCGCAGCGCGCCCCGGGACGACAGCGAGGCCAGCACCAGCGAGGCGGAGTCGGCGCTGGTGACGAAGTACAGGCCGACCAGCAGCACGGTCAGCGCGGTGGTCACCCCGGACAGCGGCAGCGACTCCAGGAAACCGAACAGCGCGTACTCGGCGCCGTCCTCGACCCGGCCGACCAGATCCGCCGAGCCGGACATCTGGGCCCGCAACGCGCTACCGCCCATGATCGAGAACCAGACCGCGCTGGCGCCGCTGGGCACCAGCAGCACGCCGACGATGAACTGGCGGACCGTCCGGCCGCGGGAGATCCGGGCGATGAACGTGCCGACGAACGGCGCCCAGGAGATCCACCACGCCCAGTAGAACAGCGTCCACGAACCCATCCAGCCGGGATCGGAGAACGCGCCGGTCCGCGTCGACATGACCAGAAGGTTGTTCAGGTAGTCACCGACGGCTGCGGGCAGCACCTCCAGGGTGTAGACGGTCGGCCCGACCAGGAAGACGAACACCATCAGCATCACGGCCAGTCCGACATTGATCGTGGACAGCCACTTCACGCCCCGGTCCAGCCCGGAGAACGCCGACGCCACGAACGCCCCGGTCAGCGACGCAATGATGATCATTTCGACGGTCCGGGTGTCCGGCACCCCCGCGACGATGCCCAGCCCGGCCGCCACCTGCAGAGCGCCCAGCCCGAGACTGGTCGCCGAACCGAACACGGTGGCGAACACCGCCATCAGGTCGACCAGCCGCCCGATCCAGCCGTCCGCCCGGGCGCCCAGCAGCGGCTCGAAGGCCGCCGACAGCCGGTTGCCGCGCCCCTTGCGAAACGTCGAGTACGCCAGCGCCAGCCCCGCGATCGCGTAGATCGCCCACGGGTGCAGCGTCCAGTGGAACAGCGTGTACTGCATGGCCACCGACGCCGCCGGCCCGGTCTGCGCGATCGCCCCGGACGCCGGCGGCGGGCCCGCGTAGTGCTGGATCGGCTCGGCCACCGCGTAGAACACCAGGCCGATGCCCATCCCCGCGCTGAACATCATCGCCACCCAGGCGAGCGTGCTGAACTCCGGATCGTCGTCGTCCGAGGCGCCCAGCCGGATCCGCCCGAACCGCCCGGCCGCGATCACCACCGCCAGCACCAGGAACGCGTCCGCGGCCAGCACGAAGAACCAGCCGAAGGTGCTGATCGTCCAGGACAGCCCGGCGTCCCCGGCCCGCGCCGCCGACTCCGGCGCCGACACCGCCCACACCACGATCGCCAGCACACCGACGGTCCCGATGCCGACAACAGCCCGATCGGCGGGTTCATCACCTTTCGCCACGATGCCATCGTGCCGCTTCCGCGGTGTCCCCCGCAGACGGTTGAATGCTTTGCCATGGCATCCATCGCGTTCTACGCCCCGGCTGCCGCGGGGCACGTCAACCCCACCCTCGGCCTGGCCGCCGAGTTGGTCCGCCGCGGGCATCACGTCACCTACGCCACCACCACGGTGTACGCCGACCGCGTCGCCGCCACCGGAGCCGAGGTCGTCCCGGTCGTCTCCACCTGGGAGAACGGCGCCGCCGGGGTGCCGCAGATGCACGGCCGCGAGTTCGTCCGGGCGATGCGCATGGCGTTCACCGAGACGAAGGCGATGCTGCGGCAACTGGACGGCACGCCCCGCCCCGACCTGGTCGTGCACGACGGGACGATGGGCTGGTGGGGCCGGATCCTGGCCTCCCGCTGGCAGGTGCCGTCGGTGGAGACGTGGCCGAATCTGGTCAGCAACGAGCACTGGTCGATGTCCGACGAATACACCACGGTCAACCTGCTCAGCCCCGCGTTCCTGCTGCTGGCCGCCCGGCTGGGCGGCTTCCTGCGCCGACAGGGCGCCGGCGACATGCGGGCCTTCATGCGGGGCGATCGCGCCGCCGCCCGGCTGGTGACGCTGCCGCGGGCTTTCCAGTACGCCGGGGAGACCTTCACCGACCGGTACACCTTCGTCGGCCCGCTGTTTCCGGACCAGGGCGTTCGGCAGCCGGCCGGCGACCTGCCGGTGCTGCTGGTGTCGCTGGGCACCGCCTACAACGACCGACCCGACTTCTACCGTACGGTGGTGGCCTCCTCCGCCGGCCGCCCCTGGCAGGTGGTGCTGGCCGTCGGTGACGTGGATCCGGCGATCCTGGGCGAGATCCCGGCCAACGTCGAGGTGCACCGCCAGGTCCCGCAGGTGCCGGTGCTGCGGCAGGCGCGGGCGTTCGTCACGCACGCGGGCATGGGCAGCACGATGGAGGCGCTGTCCTTCGGCGTCCCCTTGGTGGCGGTCCCCCAGATGGCCGAGCAACGAGCCAACGCCGACCGCATCGCCGAACTGGGCCTGGGCGTGACCCTGGCCCCGTCCGAGGTGACAGCGGCCACCCTGTGGTCAGCGGTCGAGTCGGTCTCCACCGACGAGGCGGTCCGCGACCGGCTGACCTGGATGCGCACCGAGATCTCGGCAGCCGGCGGGGTGCCCGCCGCAGCCGACGAGGTGGAGCGCCACCTCGGCTAAGGCTCCCGACCGACACCGGCGCCGGTGCGGGCCAGGCATTCGGCGACCAGCTCGCGGTATCTGCCGAACGGCTCGTCGGCCTGCCACGCCTGGTAGGCCGAGCCCATCGCGGCGAACGCGAGGTTCATCAGCAGGATCGCCGTCATGTCCGGGGCGCCGCCGCTGCGGGCGGTCACCCAGTCCTGAAGGTCGGCCCGGAACTGTTCGCCGAACTCCTGCGTCGACTGGGCCAGCCCCGGCGACCGGGCCTTGAGCCGGCGTTGCAGCGGCATCCGGTCGGCCAGCCGCTCGTTGAACCCGATCATGATCGCGGTCAGTGAGGTCCACAGCGGCTCGTCGCCGGGCCGTTCCGCCATCAGGGCCCGCAGGTTCGCCCGCTCCTCCGGATCCTGGTCGAAGACGACGGCCTCCTTGCCGGCGAAGTAGTTGAAGAACGTCGCCCGGGACACGTCGGCGGCGGCCGCGATCTGCTCGACGCTGACCGCGTCGTACCCGCGCTCCTCGAACAGCCGTAAGGCCGCCGACCGGATGGCTCTCCAGGTCGCCAGCTTCTTACGTTCGCGCAGGTTCACATCGCGATCCTAGTAACTTATACCGCATCCATAATTAGACGCAGTCCAAGTTTCGTGTACCGTGGGGCTCCCACCCGAAAGGACACCCCTCATGAGCAAGGTCTGGTTCATCACCGGAACGTCCCGCGGGCTCGGCCGCCAGTTCGCCGAGGCCGCCCTCGGCCGTGGTGACCGCGTCGCCGCCACCGCCCGCGACATCGGCAGCCTCGCCGACCTGAGTGCGAAGTACGGCGACGCACTCCTGCCACTGACCCTGGACGTCACCGACACCGAGGCCGTCACCGCCGCGGTCACCGCGGCACACGACCGGTTCGGGCGGCTCGACGTGGTGGTCAACAACGCCGGATACGGCCTGTTCGGCATGGTCGAGGAGATCACCGAGCGGCAGCTGCGCGACCAGCTGGAGACCAACCTGTTCGGCGCCTTCGCCGTGACCAAGGCCGTGCTGCCGATCCTGCGCGCCCAGGGCAGCGGCCACATCGTGCAGATCTCCACGATCGGTGGCATCGGCGCGTTCCCATCGCTCGGCGGCTACCACGCCTCCAAGTGGGCTCTCGAAGGATTGACCGAGTCGCTGGCCCAGGAGGTCGCCGGGCTCGGCATCAAGGTCACCCTGGTCGAGCCGGGCGGGTTCGCCACCGACTGGGGCGGCTCGTCGGCCGTGCACGCCGAGCCGCTGTCCGCCTACCAGCCGATCCGTGACGCGATGGCGGCCCGCCGCGGCGACGCCTCCTACGGTGACCCGATCGCCGCCGGGTCCGCGCTGCTGACGATCGTGGACGCGGAGAACCCACCGCTGCGAGTGCTGTTCGGCTCGCAGCCCACCGAGCTGGTCAAGCACATCTACGCGCAGCGCCTGCAGACCTGGGCGGGCTGGGAGCACGTCGCGCACGCCGCGCAGGGATGAGCATCCGGCTATTGACTTGAGTCGATGGCGGCGTTGAAGATCGCTTATGCCTCGTCATCGCCGCCTCGCTCGAGCCGGAACCGTCTCCGGATTCGCCGCGCTGCTTCTCGTCGCGTCGGCCGCCCCGGCCCTCGCCGCTCCCCCGCCCCACCTGCCGCAGAACGCCGGCGGGTACGAGCAGTCGTTCTCCCCCGCCTACGACTACGACACCGACGGCTGTTACGCCACCCCCGCGATCGGGCCGGACGGCACACTCAACGGCGGCCTGAAGACGACCGGCGCGGTCAACGGCAACTGCCGGGACCAGTCGGATCTGGACAACTCCCAGACCTACGCCCGCTCGAAATGCAACAACGGCTGGTGCGCCATCGTCTACGCCAGCTATTTCGAGAAGGATCAGGCGGTGGCCGGAAGTGGGCTGGGCGGCCACCGGCACGACTGGGAGCACGTGGTCTCCTGGGTGAACCAGTCGTCCAACCAGGTGGAATACGTCAGCACCACCCAGCACGGCTCGCAGCGGACGTACACCCGCTCGCAGGTCCGTTTCGACGGCAGTCATCCGAAGGTGGTCTATCACAAGGACGGCGCGTCCACGCATTTCTTCCGGCTGGCCAACAGCAATGACGAGCCGCCGGAGAACCACTACCACAACTGGCGTCGTCCCCCGCTCGTCGACTGGAACGGCTACCCCACCACCGCATTGCGCGACCGTCTGATGGCGGCCGATTTCGGCTCGGCCACCATCAAAATCAAAGACGGGTCGTTCGAGTATCTGCTGAACGCCGCCAAACCCACGGCGATCCCATTCCAGCCTTACGGATAAAACAATTCAAACCCCGCTCCGGTACGCCTTCTCAGGCCCACAGAAATCGGACCGCCCCGCCACGTCCCCGCGAGCCAGGCGACCCACCGGACCGCCCGGCGCCCACCGGGCGAATGCGACACTCACCGCCCCACCTGGAACCTTGCGGCGCAATTCCGACCACAAATCGGCACACGATCGCAGCCGGGCCCGCGTGGAACCTTGCGGCGCAAATCCGACCGCAAGTCGGCACACGATCGCAGCCAGGCCCCACGTGGAACCCTGCGGCGCAAATCCGACCGCAAATCGGCACACGGTTGTGGGCGGGCACCGCGTGGAACCCTGCGGGGCGCTGTGCGGGCGGGCGTGTGGTTACTTGCGGCTCGGATTGGACCGGAAGGTGGCACGCGGGGTGACGGCAGGTGCTAAGGGTTGCAGTCGACCTGGGATTCGGCGGTGGTGCACACGTCGGTGCCGGGACCGCCGTTGACCACGTCGAAGCCGGGCCCGCCGTCGATGGTGTCGTTGCCGGCCGCGCCGTTGATCGCGTCGTTGCCGGAGCCGCCGTGGATCCGGTCGTCGCCGCCGCCGGAGTTGATCGCGTCGTTGCCGCCCAGGCCGCAGTTCACGTCGTTGCCGTTGGTGCCGGACAGCGAGTTGGCGCCGGCGGTGCCGATCACGGTGCAGCCGTAGATGTTGCTGACGGCGGTCGTGGCGGTGGCGGTGTTGTCACCGGTGACCGGGTCGGCCTCGGCGCCCTGGACCGTGCCGGTGGCGGTGACGGTTCCGGCGGCCTGCGGCTCCACCGTCACGGTGAACGGCACCGAGGCACCGGCGGCGAGGTTGCCGACGGCACAGGTGACGGTGCTGCCGGCGACCGTGCAGCCGCCGGTGCCGGTGGTAGAGATGGCGGCACCACCGGTCAGGACGGTTTTGGCGGTGACTGCGGTGGCGGCGGACGGGCCGCTGTTGGTCACCGTGCCGGTGAGCGTGTAGGCGCCACCGAGCGGGGCCGGGTCGGGCCCGTCGGCGACGGTGATCCGCAGGTCGGCCGACGGCGGCCGGTTGACCGTGGTGATCGCGATGCCGCCCGCGTACTCGTACCCGGGGGACGGTTTGGCCAGCACCGTGTCGGTCCCCGCGTCGATCACGAAGAGTTCGTTGTTCTGGCTGGTCAGGTAGGCCCGGGTGCCGTTCGGCAGGAACGCCAGCTGATTGGTGACCTGTTCGACGGGGATCGTGCCGGTCACCGTGTTCGTGGCGGCGTCCAGCACGGAGACCTTGTCGTCGAGATAGGCGTTGACGTAGATCTTGGAGCCGTTCGGGGAGATCGCGACGGAGCGCGGGCTGGCGCCGACCGGGACGGTGCTGCTGACCGTGTTCGTGGCGGTGTCGATCACCGAGAGGGTGTTGGTGTCCCGGTTCGTCACGTAGGCGCGGGTGCCGTCCGGCGCGACGGCCACCGAGGTCGGCGTCTGC
Organism: Actinoplanes sp. G11-F43; assembly: GCF_050589265.1. NCBI lineage: Bacteria > Bacillati > Actinomycetota > Actinomycetes > Micromonosporales > Micromonosporaceae > Actinoplanes > Actinoplanes sp. G11-F43. Next base: position 133,200 of record NZ_JBNZCE010000009.1, on the reverse strand, counting down.
CCGACGGGGATCGTCTCGGTCACCGTGTTCGCGGCGAGGTCGACCACGTGCACCCGGCCGCCGGGGTTGGTCACATAGGCACGGGTGCCCCGCGGGTTGACGGCGACCGCGCTGCCGTTGCCGTCCGGGCCGAGTTCGGTGGTGCCGGTGACCAGGCCGGTGCGGGTGTCGATCGCGGTCAGGACGCCGTTGTGGACCTGGCTGGCGACGTACACCCGGTCGCCGTCGGGCCGGACGGCGACGGCCCGGGGGTTGTCGACGGTGACGGTGGCGGTCACCGTGTTGGTGGCGGTGTCGATCCGGGAGACCTGGTCGGCCCGGTAGCTGGTGACCCACACGGTCTTGCCGTCGGGGGCCGCGGCCACCCCCTCCGGGGTCTCGGCCAGCGGGATCCGGGCGATGACCTCGTCGGTCGCGGTGTCGACGGCCAGCACCCGGCTGTACCCGCTGTCGGCGATGTAGGCGATGACGCTGGTGGCGGCGCTGGCCGGGGCCGCCGGCAGGACCGGGGTGAGCACCGCGCCGAGCAGGGCCGCCGCGGTGGCCGCCAGCCGGTGTCGCACTGATGAGAACATGCGCACTCCTTACACGTACAGGCGAAATGTCTGTTATGTAAGGTTTTACAGGCAGGCCACCGTGCGATGTCCGTCGGCGTCCTCGGTCACACCGTGGGTGATCCCGGTGAAACCCGGCCACCGATCGGCCAGCACCCGCTCGTGCTCCAGGAACCGCACGATCGCCGCACTCACCCGCTCCCCCGGCACCAGCAGCGGAATCCCCGGCGGATAGGGCGTCAACAACACCGCCGTGGTACGCCCGGCCAGCTTCTCCACCGGCACGTGCTCCACCCGCCCCGCCGCCATCGCCGTCCACGCCTCGGCCGGCGCCGTCACCTGCTCCACCGGCTCGGTGTAGATCGCCGTCGTCAGCTCGGCCAGATCGGCGTCCCGGTAGGTGGCGTGCAGCTCGGCGCACAGATCACGCAGGCCGCGACCGGCGTACCGGGGATGGGCCGCGGCGAACGCCGGCATCAACCGCTCCACCTTCGCATTGCCGTCGTAGGCGCTCTTAAACCGGTGCAACTCGGCCACCAGCGAATTCCACCGGCCCTTGGTGACGCCGATGGTGAACAGCACGAACAGCGAATACAGCCCGGTCTTCTCCACCACCACCCCGTGCTCGGCCAGATAGCGGGCCAGCACCACACCGGGCACACTCGGCTCGGTGAACTCGCCGTGCACGGTCAGGCCCGGCGTGGTCAGCGTGACCTTGATCGGATCGAGCATGGCGAACCCGTCGTCCACCGTGTCGAAACCGTGCCAGCCGGCCCCGGAGGTCAACTCCCATTCGGTACGGTCCGGCAGCCCGGTCCGGGGTGGGGTGTCCGGGCCCCACACCCCGTACCACCAGTCCGGGGTGTCCGCCCCGATCCGGATGATGGTCCGGCGGAACTCCATCGCCTCGGTGATCGCCTCCTCCACCAGCGCCGGCCCTCGCCGGCCGGCCATCATCTCCGCCGACACGTCACAGCTGGCGATGATGGCGTACTGCGGACTGGTCGAGGTGTGCATCCGGTACGCCTGGGCGAACACCCGCTCGTCGAAGTGCCCGTCGATGGTGTCCTGCACCAGGATCTGCGACGCCTGGGACAGCCCGGCCAGCAGCTTGTGGGTGGACTGGGTGGCGTAGACGACGGTCCGGGCGGTGCGCTGCCGGTCGTTGGCCACCCCGTGCATGCCCTCGTACAGCGGATGGAACGACGCGTGCGGCAACCACGCCTCGTCGAAATGCAGGGCGTCCACCACCCCGTCCAGACCCGCGCGGATCTCGTCGGCGCGGTAGATGACGCCGTCGTACGTCGACTGGGTCAGCGCCAGCAACCGGATCCGCCGCGACTTGTCGGTGATCAGCTGACTCGCGTCGATCTTCGCCCGCAACGCCTCGGCGGTGAACTCACTACGCGGAATCGGCCCGATGATGCCCGCCCTGTTCCGCGTCGGCATCAGATAGATCGGGATCGCGCCGGTCAGCACGATCGCGTGCAGCACCGACTTGTGGCAGTTCCGGTCCACCGCCACGATGTCACCCGGCCCGACCAGCGAATTCCATACGATCTTGTTGGAGGTGGAGGTGCCGTTGGTGACGAAGAACAGATGATCGGCCCGGAACGTACGGGCGGCGATCCGCTCACTGTCGGCGATCGGCCCCGAATGGTCCAGCAGCTGCCCCAGCTCCTCGACCGCGTTGCAGACGTCGGCGCGCAGCAGGTTCTCACCGAAGAAATCGTGGAAGAGGGTGCCGACCGGGCTCTTCAGGAACGCGGTGCCACCGGAGTGCCCCGGGCAGTGCCAGGAGTAGGCGCCGTCGTTGGCGTACCGCATCAGTGCGGCGAAGAACGGCGGAGCCAGCTGCCCCAGATAGTGACCGACCTCCCGCTGGATCTTGCGGGCCAGGAAGTCCGGGGTGTCCTCGTCCGCGTTCACCACCCCGTCGATCCGGGACAGCACCGAGGGCGGGATGGTACGGGCGGTCAGCTGCTCCCCGTAGAGCAGCACCGGCACCCGGTCGTTGTGCCCCCGCAGAGCCGACACGAACGCGGCGACGTCCGCACCGTCCCCCGGCAGGGTGTAGAGCACGGCCGAACTGGACCGGGCGACAGCGGCGATCGGCCCCGACCGCCGAACCTCCAGCCCCACCCGCCCGAGGGCCTCCTCAAGCAGCTCAAGCGGCCGGAGCGCACTGCCCGGCCCGTCCTCGGACATGACAATCGTGACCGGGAACGACACCGTGAACGTCCTCTCGGCCGACGGGCACGCACCTCGCCGTGACCCTATGCGACAACCACTCCACCCGATCGCGGTTCCGGCGATGCCGGGCAGAATGAGCCCATGGCCGCGGACCTGATGTGGCGGCTCAACGGCTCCCTGGCCGTCGGCCCGTGGCCGGTCACCATCAGCCCCGACCTCACACGGGCGACTCTGCAGAACCTGTCGACGCTTGCCGATGTCCGCGAGATCCACGGCTGGAACCCGTACTTCACTCTCCAATTCGCGGACGACAGCACCTTCGACGTCACTGTCGGTCACCCCGGCGACGGCACGCTCACCCTCGCCGAGTTTCCCTGACGCGATCGCGCGTTCCCGGCACCGGCCTGGCCGTCAAGGCTGCTGATATCACGCGTAGCGGCTGCTTCATGCCGAGCGCCGGGCCAAGGGCACGCGAAAGAAGACCCGTGCGCTGACCCACTCGTGTCAGGCAGGTTCCGTTAGTGGGGTGGTTTCGGCGGTGAGCCGTCGGGCGAGGTTGTCGATCGTCGCCAGCGTGATCATGCTGGCGGACTTCTCGGGTCGGGTTTCGCGGGGACGTTGATTCAGTTGACCTTGCGCGGCAGTGGCAAGAACTCATAGAGGTCAGAGGCGAGTCTGCTCATCTGCTCGCCGGCTTCGAGCCAGGTAGTGATCGAGACCCGCCACGCGTCAGAGCGCGATACCCACGACTGAAGATCCGGTTGGGTAAGTGGCGTCCGCCCCGTGACAGTAGGCGACCCGGGACGGCACGAGCTGGAGGAACGCGTTGTCGCGGTTTACGATGCACCGGGCGAAGTCGGCGGTGGGGACACCGGCCTTGCGGCGGAGCATCGGGATGATCGTGCCTTTGATGTCGTGATGGCAGACCCAGCGGGCGCGCGAGCCGGAACGTATTCGGTGGATCTGGCCGGCATCAAGGCCGCGGTCGCAACGCGGCCAGGGTTGCCGGGTCCAGGAGTTCGACGCCGCTGGGGTCCACCGGGCATCCCAGGGACAGGAGGCGGCCGACCAGGCGGCGTACCGAATCGGTCAAGTCGGTGTTGAAGCGGATCACCGGCATCGAGTCGGTGGCGGTCGGCTGATCGGCCAGGTCGATGACCAGGGTTCGGGGGGCCAGAGCCAGGGCCAGGCCTAGTTCCAGGTTCAGGTTGGCGTTGGCGCCCCCTCGGGGCAGGACCGCCAGCACCGTACGGCCGGAGGCGGCAGAGTCCCGGAGCACCGTGTTGAGTTTCTCCAGGGCGGTTCCGGTCGGTGGGGACAGGTCGCTCACCTCGGCCGGGTGCAGGCCCAGCGCCCGCAGCAGGTCGGTCATGGCGCGGCGGACCGGCTCGTCGCCGTTGTGGAGCAGCACTATCTCCCGGGAGCCGGGCGGCAGAGGGCCTGGGTCGCCGCCGGTCCACAGCCAGGCGGTCACTCGACCGGTCTTCGTTTCTGCCTGGATCTGCTCGAAACCAAGGTCGATCGTGTCTTCGACACTCTGGTACAGCTGATCGGTGATGACGGCGATCAAGGCGGCGATCGGATCATCTTTCGCGGCGCGGCGAAGCGCGTTGCTGTCCAGCAGACGGTTGATCTGGACGATCTCGGCGCCGACAAAACCGAAACCGTCGGATGCCGGGGACATGGCGCCCATCCCGACGGCCAGTCTGAGCCGCAGGCCGTCGGCAGCAGTGATCGGCCGGTGTGCCAGCAGGTTGCGCCAGCCTCGCAACAGGACCGGTAGGGCTGCGGCCGGCGAGAGTTCCGGCGGAAGCACCACGAACGTGCCGTCGCCCCGGCTCTGAAGGTGGACCTGGTCCATCGTCAGCCCGAGATCCTCGACAACCTGCTCCAACAGATCCTGCAACTGGCGTCGGGCGGCCCGCTGCCACGAACCGGGACGGCTGCCGTAGCCGGTGATGTCGACGGCGAACCCGATGCGGTCCTCGGTTCTGGGCCGGGCCGCCAGGGCACGATCGATCTCGGTGTCGACGTCGTAAAGTTCGTTGATGAAAGCTGTGGCCACCGCCTGGTCACCCGGCAACAGAGATCCCAGGGCCAGGGCCATCCGGTCCCAGAGGTACTGAGCACGCCGTCTGGTCTCCTGCACCGATATCCGCAGTGCTTCCAGGTCACCGGAGACGGGCCTCGGCCGGAAGGTGCGGGCCGAGAACCCCAGCTCCACGGCATACATCAGATACTCATCGAGCAATGACAGGGCCGATTCGATCGCATCGTCATCGCCGACCACTACGACACGCCGATGTGTCTCGTTCCCCCTCGCGGTGGCGTCCCATGCCGAACATCCGCGGAGATCGAGGCGACGAAGCGACACATCGGCGCCCAGCGGAAGGGCGCTCTCGATGGCGGAGTCCCGCACCTCGCGGGATCTCGCCACATAGATCCGAGCACTACCGAGAAGCTCGTCGATTCCTCCTTCGGTGATTTTTGCCCAGTCCCGCTCGAAGTAGTTCCAGCCCGGCCCCGACAGGCTGGACCCGTCAACCGTCGATGCCATGGTGATGGTCAGGCTGAGCGAGTCCTCGTCCCGGCGGAGGATCGCCGAAAACCCGGTGTCCGATTCCCGGAGGTCGGTGGACGTACCTTCCGGAACTGATCTCGGGTCGGTGAGAAGCCGTCCGGCCTCACGTACTCGCCGTACCCCATCCGCGCTTCCGACATGGCTGTGGCAGTTGCGCCAGAGTGCACTGATCTGCGCAGTGGGTCCGTCGAGGGAGGCGAAGAAGTACGCGATCAGTCGCTGACCTGTCAGGGCGGTCGGGTCCGGCTCCGTGGGCACCTCGATTAGGGTGACCTGATCGCGCCGGACGACCGCCAGGGCTATGCCGTCAGCCGTCGGGAACGGAGACAGAGCCGTCACCGCACCGGTAGCCCGACGGTCGACGCGAACGGGCTGATGCGGGCCGTCGAGCCAGGTGAGCGCCCCCGCCTTGTCACCCCAGACGATCCGCGGAGGGTCCCCGGGCAGTACGGTCACCGCGTTGACCTCTTCAGTCAGGTCGAACCGGCGCTCTTCCCGGCGGGCCGCGACGTTCCAGATCCGCACCGAGCCATGGCTGACCGAGACGACATGGCCCTGGGTGCTCGGAATGGTGACCAGGTGCCGGATCCGGCTGGTGTGCCCGCGCATCGTGCCGACAACCCGCATCGAGGCGAAGTCGACGACATCCAGCACTCCGTCGGCCCTGCCGACCACGAGAACGGAACCATCGATGGCCGACACGTGACACAGGGCGTGGATAGCCACGTTCGAGACGAGGACCTCACCGAAGTTGGACAGAGGCACTTCCAGAGGAACGCGATCGAGGCCACCGCTGGTACCGGAGAGCACGGCTATCTCACCGGAGGGATTAGGCACTACGCAGAGCGCCGAGTACTCCTTCTCCTCACGGGAGTACCGGACTGTGCCCGGAACAGCCAGGTACATGATCGACAATGCGCCGTCAGCAACGGTCACTATCCGGCCGGGGACACTCGACGCGACGACCAGAGCCGGTCCACGGCCGACCTCACCCCAGCGAACCATCGGCTTCCCCGGCTCCCACAGGTGCACCGACCCGTCATCCGCACCTAGCACCAAAACCGACGAGACCAGCGCCGCGGAACGGAAGCGCACGGTTTCCGGGGCATTCGGCAGCACCACACCGGCCGCCGGCTGACGATAAGGGGCGTCCCGGGTGACCAGAATCGGCAACGGAACGGTATGCAGGGGCACACCACCGCTACTCAGAAGAGTGAGCCGGAGTTCGGTATTCGTACCCTCGCGAAGATTCTCGTCAACACTCAGGACAAAACGAGCCTCACCATACGTACCCCCAAATCGGTGAAGGACGACGCTGGCCTCACCGAGCGTCTCAACGGTCAACCCGAGTCGCCCGCTGAGCATGAGCCCGACCGGATACTCCTCATCCGGATACGGCCATTCCTCCGGCCCACCGGAACGCAGATCGACGGTGATCAGATACCGCCCACCGGGCGCCGCCTCACTGGGCCAGCTGACCACCGGTTCCAGGGGAATGGCCTCGACGGTCACCCGGCGTCTCCTTTGGTCGTCAGGTGCAGGGTGGTGTCGAAGGAGCCGAGATACTGGTACATGAACCCGTTGACGAACTTCTGCGCCATCTCATCGGTCGGCGTCCGCTGAAGCTGGCCGGCGAGCCGTGCCCGATAGTCGAGCAGCGCCTGCGACACACTGCGCTGCCCATGAGCTGTACGCCGGAGAAGGAAGTTGAGCAGGTTGATCGAATAGTCCCTGCCGACTTCACCGACCGTAGCCACCACCCCGGGCGCACCGGACTCCAGAAACACCTGGGCAAAACTGCGGGTGGCCTGCTCGTTGAACCGATCGTCATCCATGAGCTGCGCGCTACCGCAGGCGTTGAGCAGCACCAATGTGCGCCGCCCGGCCAGCGCTATCATCGGGTCCCATAGCAGATCGTCCATGGTCATCCCACCGAGGGTGGCCTCCGCCCCGTTGGCGCCGACCTTCCCGTGCGCCCACACATGGACAAGACCCACTTCGTGTTTGTCGTCGGTGAGTGACCGGATCAGTTGTTGCATCGTGTCGAGTTGCCGGTACGGCCAGTCGGCGAAGTATTCGGCGACCGTTCCGACGCTCGGGTCGACGAAGCTGAGCACCGGCCCGTGGCACACCGATCCGGCGCCCGTTCCGGCGTTCGCCGACGTCCAGCGGATCAGTTCGACGCCGGCCGCCAGCCAGCGGTGTTCAGCGTCGCGCAGGACGAAGAGTTCCCACGGGATTTCGAAGCCGGTCTCGTCCCAGACGATCAGGCGCAGGCCGGTGCCGTGTTTCTTCCGGAGCGCGCCCAGCCAGTCATGCAGGGTCGCCTTGTTGGCCGACCAGGTATTGATGCTCCGCAGGATCTGCGTCCACTCGTTGCGGGCGGCCGCCACCGAGAGCCGGATCTCCGGTCGCCGCTGGCTGCGCAGGTCCTGGGCGGCGCCGGTGCTGGCGAATTCCCGGTCGGTCTGGAGTTCGAGGCGGAAGCATTCGTGGCCGAGGTCGTCGCGCTGGCGGATGACCCGCAGCAGGACGGTGCCCGCGGGCAGGGTCCGCGGCACCTGCCCGGGGGTGGCCGGCAGTTCGGTCGGTGCGGAGGTGACCAGGTCGTCGGTGTCGGCTGGCGCGGACGGGCGCTGGGCGACGGCGGTGGACGGGGTGCGGGTGCCGGGCCGGACGATGCCGGCCATGCCGGTGGGCGCGGTCACGACGGTCTCGCCGGTGCGGCCACTACCCCACCGAGTTCGTCGGCCAGCTCGAACGGCAGGGTGGCGTACGTTCCGAGGACCGGCGCGACGACCACGGTGTGCAGGCCGGCGATGGTGCGGGCCTCGGCGGCGACGGTGAGCGCGTCGGTGATTCCGGTCCGCCCGACCGGGCCGTCGACGGCCCCGCGGATGCTCGCCTCCAGCGGTATGTTGCCGCGCCCGTCGGTGACCACGATCAGCCGGGCCCGGTCGGTGTGTGCCCGGCTACGACGCAGCCGGCGCAGCAACTCCTGCACGGCCAGGTGCAGCCCGTCGGCGAGCGGGGTGGCCTTCCCGGGCCGGTGCCGGAGTGAGCGCAGCACCCGGCCGTCCCGGACGCTCGCCGCCCGGTAGTGCTCGGCGCGCAGTTCGCTGGCGGCCGACTCGTGCCCGAGATCGATCACGCTGACCGCGGCTCGTTCCACGTACGCCCATTGCAGGTGCGGTGCCAGGTCGGGGATCCAGTCCCAGTCCCGGTGGCAGGTGTGGTCGAGGACCAGCACGAGCAGCCGGTGCGGGGTCCAGCCGCGCCGGTACCGCCGCCAGTCCTCGGGCCGCACGATCAGGCGTCCGGTGTCCGGCCGGACCCGGCGGTATTTGGCGGCTTCCAGCAGGGTCGGCAGGATCGCCAGGTCGAACCGGGAGCGGGTGCGTTCGGAGCCGGTGCGTGCCCCGCGCAGTTGCCGTCGCGGGCTGACCCCGGACCAGGGACTGCGCAGCGAGGCGGGTTCGGGCAGCGCGTCCGGCAGCGCCTCCGGGTAGAGGCCGGGGTCGTCGGCGACCGGGACCGGCTCGTCGGCGGTGCGGACCTCGCCGTCCACGATCTCCGGGCCCGGTTCGGCGGCGGCGGTCTCCGGTTCGATCGGCTCCGGCACCGGTGGCGGGGAGGCCGACGGTCCTTCCGGGCGGGCGAATCCGAGCAGGTCGGCGGCACGGCGTACATGATCGTCGGTGGTTCTGCCGTCGCCGTCGAGAGCGGCGAGAGCAGCTGCGGTACGGGCCAGGGCCAGCGTCAGACGATGACCCCCGATCACGGTACGCACCACCGCGTCGAGCGCCGTGTCGGTCAACGGTGGACGTGGGTCGCGCACCGGCGCCGGCACGGTGAAATCCCCGGGGTCGATTCCGGACGCGTCGACCCGCAGCGGGAACCGGTCCAGCAGGTGTGGGGAGAGCCCGGCCGCGGCCCCTCGATCGGTGGCGGCGATCCAGCGTGCCCGCGGCTCCCACGCCGTGCTCCACCCGTGCCGTTCGGCGGTGGCGGCCGGCGCCCCGAGCAGGGTGACCGCCGCGCGGGCCACGGTGACACCCGCGCGGGCCAGGTCGGGCACCACCACGACCGGTGGCACGTCCCCTTCGACGAGCAGTCCCGGTGTCATCCGGAACTCGCCGTCGGCAAACCGGGCCCGCAGCCACAGGTCGTCCTCACCGACCCCGGCCCCGGCCGTCACCACCAGCGGTTTCGCGCCCTCGGGCGCCAGCGCGCGAGCGAGTCCGGCGGCCATCGCGGTCAGCAGTCCGGGGCAGGCGTCCAGGAGCAGCAGGCCGCCGATGCGGTGGTCGTAGGCCAGGCAGGACAGCAGGGTGTGGACCCGGGATGGCGCCATCGGGTCAGCTCGCCGCGTCGACGAGCTGCTTCAGGCGGTCCTTCTCATCCTCGTTCCACGGCTCGATCGTGCCCGATTCTGATCCGGCCCGGCGGTGTGCCAGGGCGAGCGGGGCCACTCGGGCAACGTGCTCCGGGCGTACCGCCGTCGTACTGCTCATCGCGGCGAGGCCACGGGCCGCATAGGCGATCGTGAGATCTCCACGATGACCCGCGGAACCGAAACTCCCGGCGATGTCGGCGCACAGGCCGATGATGTCGTCGCTCAGATGCACGAGCGGGGCAAGACTGCGGGCCTGGGCCAATTGGGCGGCGAAGGACTCGTCTTCGCGCCGGGCCTGGTCGACGAGGGAGGAGACCTGTCCGTCGAGGGTGGCGTCGAAGGCGAGGACGTTGCGGAGGATCTCGCGACGGGTCTCCCCGCTGGACTCGTCGGCGACCATGGCGACCAGCCCGAATCGGTCCAGCAGTTGGGGACGGAGCTGCCCCTCCTCCGGGTTCATCGTCCCGACCAAGGTGAACCGGACCGGACGGGCCTGCTCGTCGATGCCCTCACGTTCGACGGGCAGCACCCCGCCCGACGCCGCGTCCAGGATGATGTTGACGAGGTAGTCGTCGAGCAGGTTCACCTCGTCGATGTAGAGCAGCCCGCCACCCTCGGCCTGGGCCTGTTCGAGCAGCCCGGCGCGGAGCTGAGGCGTCCCGTCGGCGACGAGTTTCTCCACGTCCCAGCCGCCGAGCACCCGGTCGTCGGTGGCCCCGATCGGCAGCGTGACCGGCAACCGGCCGAGCACCATCTTGGCGAACGCCCGTACCGTCGTCGATTTTGCCGTGCCCCTCTGACCGGTGGCCAGCACCCCGCCGATCGCCGGCACCACATAGGCGATCTCCAGCGCCAGCCGCAGATCCTCCTGCCCGACGATCAGGTGATAGGGCAGGACCCGCACGTCCTCGGGCTTCACGATTCCCTCCGGTACGGGCCGGTGAACGGCACACCCTGCCGCCACATGCCGCACAGTTCCTGGTTCTGCGCCCGCTCGGCGGCGGGATCGGCCGGCATCGGCAGCCGCAGCGGGGTGAGCAGATCGAATCGGTGCAGGTCGAACGCGGCCCGGACGGCCTCACCGTAGGCGACGGCCGCGGCGACCGCCCCGGAGTACGCGACGACCGCCAGCACCGCCGGAACCAGCGCGAGCAGCCACCACCACGCCGCGTCCCAGGTGAGCCCCACGGTCACCAGGGCGGTGACGGCGGCGGTGACGGCAAGGCGCCCGGCGGCGTCCATGATGTCCCGGCGGTCGTCGACCACGGCCCGGACCGGCTCGCCGAGCAGCGGGTAGAGCCGGGGCCAGGCCACCACGGCGTCGAGCCCGTAGTCGCGGCCGGCCAGGTCCTCCATGGCGGCGAGCGCGTTGCCGAGGGCGGTCGGCCGCAGCAGGTGGTCGGGCAGCGGAAAGCGGCGGCGCAGTCTCGCGGCGGCCCGCCCGGCCCGGACCACGGTGGCCGGGGTGAGGTCCGGCAGCGCGCTGGCCGTCACCAGCCGGTCCCGGCGGCGGCGCTGCAGCTTCAGAGCCAGGCCGGAGCCGAGGAACCTCGGCCAGCCGCCTTCCAGGACCCGCATCAGCGACAGTTGCAGCGGCGCGAGCACCGCCGCGATCAGCGTCACGCCGATCACCAGCAGCACCACCTCGCCGACGCTCAGCCCGGACGCGACCGTCCACGCGTGCTTGAACGACAGGTGGTCGCCGCCGCGCGGGCCGAGCGGCGCGCCCGCCCAGACCAGCACCAGCACGAACAGGACCGAGGCGGCGGCCGGAAGATAGCCGACGAGCAGGAACCGCCCGGCCCGCAGGCTCTCCAGCGGACTGTCCAGTGAACTCAGGTCCATGCGAACTCCAGCGGCTCCGCACCGACGGGACAGTTCCGCGGGATCCGGTCGTCGTGGAAGATGTGGAACTCCTGGTGGTCGTGCGCGGTGCAGTAGTAGCGGATCGCCCGGTACTGCCCCGACTCGCCGGGCAGGGTGGCGCGATCCCCGGAGCCGACCGGCACCGGCTCCGCCTGGGACAGGGTCCCGCCGGCGGCCCCGACGCTGGCGCGCGAGCACACGCCGAGCTTCGTCCCCCGGAACCGGACGGCCACCGTGTCACCGTCGGTGGCGGCGAAACGGTCCCGGATCAGCTGGGCGAAGTCGCTGTAGTCGTCCGGCGGCGGGTCCGGGAGATCGAGGCTGTCCGTGGCACGCGTGATCCCCGGATCGAAGGCGGGCCCGAACTCCCGGCGAAGTTCTTCGATCCGTGCGGTGTCACCCAATGACGCGTCCTGACCTTGATGTCGATTGTGGCCAGTTAAGCGGGCTCATGAGTTCCCGGCAATCATCCGTGCGGATGAAGCCTTCCGACGCGGGACGGTTCGGCCGCGGCGGGATCGTGTCAGACGGTGAATCGGCTGACGATGGAGTGCAGGGTGGCGGCGGCGGCCTTGACCTCGCCGGCGGCGGCATTGGCCTGGTTCACCCCGTCGAGCGTCGAGGCGCTCGCGGCGGCGACGTCACTGATGCTGCCGGCGATGACGCTGCTGCTGGCCGACACCTCACCGATGCTGCGGCTCATCTCCGCGGTGGTGGCCGTCTGCTCCTCCACGGCGGAGGCGATGGTCGTCTGGTAGTCGTTGATCTGCTCGATGACCAGGCTGATGCGATCCATCACGTCCACCGCGTTGGACGCGTCGGCCTGGATCGCGGCGACCCGGGCGCTGATGTCCTCGGTGGCCTTGGCCGTCTCCTGGGCCAGGTCCTTGACCTCGTTGGCGACGACGGCGAACCCCTTGCCCATCTCGCCGGCGCGGGCCGCCTCGATGGTGGCGTTGAGAGCGAGGAGGTTGGTCTGCGCCGCGACCGCGGTGATCAGCTTGATGACGTTGCCGATCTCTGCGCTCGACTCGCCCAGTTTGCGGATGACGTCACCGGCGGTACGGGCCTCGTTCACGGCGGTCCCCGCGGTTTGTGCCGCGGCGCTGGCGTTGCTGGAGATCTCCGCGATCGCGGCCCGCATCTCCTCGGAGCCGGCCGCCACCGTCTGCACGTTGAAACTGATCTCGTTCGCGGCCGTGTCCGCCTCGCCGGTCTGCGCCGTGGCGCTCTGTGCGGCACCGGCGATCCGCGCCGCGACCGCCGCCAGCTCGCTGGACGCCGTGGCGAGCGTGTCGGCGTTGCCGCCCATCGTGGTGACGCTCTCCCGCAACCCGTCCAGGGTGCTGTCGAGGCTGGCTGCCATCTGCCCCAGCTCGTCCCGGCTGGAGACGCCGGTGCGCTGGGTCAGATCACCGGCGGCCAGCGCGTCGACGACCCGGCCGACCGCGGTGACCGGACGAAGGATCGAACGGACCAGTGGGATCGACAACAGGATCAGCAGCGCCAGACCGGCCAGCGCGATGACGATCGAGATCGTCCGGCCCCGGCTGATGGTGCTCTGCATGGCGGCCTGCTCGCGGTCGACGGCGGCATCGATCTGCTCGTGCAGCGCGCTGAGCGCGTCGTCCACCACATCGTTGTTCTCGCCGATCTGCGCGGTCTGTCCGGCGACCGCGCCCGGATCCTCGGCGGCCTTCCCGGTGAACTCGGTGATGAAGGCGGTGAACCCCTGCACCTCGTCGCGGACCTGCCCGACCTGGGCGTCCAGGTCGGCGGGCATGCCCGCGTCGTCCAGGGCCCGGAACGCCTCGTCCACGCTGGCGATGTCGTCGGCGACGTCCTGGGTGACATCGTCACCAGCGGCGGCCCGGTGGGCGTCCACCTTCAGTTCGCTCTCGCGGGTGTCGAGATGGTTGAGCGCGGATTTACCCCGGAGCAGCGAAGCGGTCAGCTCCGACTGGTCCGCCATGGTGTTCTGGGTGTACATGCCGACACCGGCGACGGTGCCGAGAGTGATCGAACCGGCCACCACTATCAGCGAGAGACGCTTGGCAACGCCAAGATCAGCGAGACGGGCCACGAGATGCCATCCTTCGACGTACGGGTGACACGCCTGGAGCGGGGCACCGGATTCCCGATGCATCGGCAGCGCATCGCCACAAACGCCCATGACTGCGGAGCAGAAGCGTGCGGGTCGGTGGCAATCCGGTAGCGCCCGGCCGGTGCGTCACTTCGGCCGGTGCGTTGTCTCCCGTGGTTCAGGATCCAGAATCTCCTGCAGTTCCATGATCTGCAGGACGCGCCTGATCATTCGGCCGGCGTTGGCCAGCCGGAGAACCGTGCCGGCGTCCCGGGCGGCGAGATAGCCGTCGATGAGGGCGCCGATGGCTTCGGAGTCGATGAAGGTGACGTCGGCGAGGTCGACGATGAGCCGACCCGGCCGGTCGCTGTCGACGACGGCGAGCAGTGTGTCGCGTAGTTCGTCCCGGGCCGCGAGGTCGAATTCCCCGCTGAGCAGGATCAGACTCTCCCGAACCCCGTCGGTGCTCAGCCTGCGGGCCCGGCGCGTGATGGTGAAGTACTCCTGATCCACGGATATTTGTCTACCAGCAAATATCTGCGAGCCGATGGAGATCGTACAACGATTCGCACACGTGTCGGAACAATGGAACCGGCCCGGCGGTCCTCAGGGCGCCAGCGGGAAGGCCGCCCAGATGTGTTTGGTGGTATCGGTGGCGTACCAGCCCACGACGAGGGCGAACGCCTGCGCCAGGTGCAGTCCACGGCCGCCGGCGTTGAGCGGCCGGGTGTCGGCGAGTTCCGGGAAGGTCTTGAGGTCGTGGTCGGCGACGTCGAGGACGAATTGGTCCCGTGTGCGCAGCAGCCGGACGATGGTGGGCGGTATGCCGTGTTTAATAGCGTTGGTGGCCAGTTCGGTAGCGACCAAGACCATACGATCCGGAATGTCGGCCAGAGCATCCCACGATGACAGCGCGTGCTCGTTGAGCGCGGCGATCAGCCCGGCGCGCAACACACGCAGCTCCTTGGGCGAGTCCAGCACCCACACGGTCAACTCGGTGGCGTCCAACGGCGGCGGAGAGGTACGAATCGGGCTCACGAGATCGATTCTTGCCCGCCATCACAGGGTTTCACGCCATTCGCCGGACCAGGAAGATCATTTGACTCACGGCTGCCATGCCGACGGGTGCCCCGTGGATCGCGGGACAGGCGGTGCGCGGCGGCGTTGCGCTGATGGGCGAGCATCGCGGCACTCGGACGCCGGGGCGCGGTGAGGTCCGGCATCACCACCGGCGCCCCGGAGCCTTCCGGGGGCCGATCCGGCAGCGGGGCGACGGCATCCCTCCGGACGACCCGCGCGGGCACCGTGACGACGATGGCCAGCAGACGCCGCAGCCGGCGGACGACAGCAGATCGCAAGGCCCCTGAACGGGTCATGTGCGGTGAACGCGACGACATACAACTCCCGGCAGAATCCGCACGAGCGGGGGAAACCACTCGTCAACGAAAGAACCGTAGCCCATTTTGCCTCTGTCGACAGCGGTCCCGTCCGGGTTCACCCGAAGTCGGCGGTCACGGGACCTGGATTCCCTCCGCCGGGCCCACCCCGGGACGTCCGGTGCCCTGCCCGAAGGTCGAACTCGCGCGAGCCGCGACCGCCGCACCCCGCGAGCGTGCGCGGATGCGGTTCTGCCCGTCCGGGTGCGCACGCCCACTGTTCTTGACGATCCTGTGGTGCGCGACATACTGTCGGTCAAACGTTTGAACGATCGAATGGGTGGGCGGACATGCAGAACGAACCCGGCCCGGCACTGACCGCCGACCTCACCGGACGCCCCGCTCTGGTGACCGGTGGTGGCGGAGGGCTCGGGCGGGCCGTCGCGGCCGCCCTGCTGCGCTGTGGCGCCCCGGTGGTGCTGGCCGACCTGCCCGGCGAGCGCCTGGAGAAGGCCGCCGCCGAGCTGGCCACGCTGGGCGGCACCGTGCACACGCTCGGCACCGACCTGTCCGATCCGGTCCGGAGCCGGCAGGCCCCGGCCGAGGCGGCCCGGCTGGCCGGCGGAGAGCTGCGGATCCTGGTGTCGGCGGTCGGCGTGATGCGCACCCGCCCGCCCGCCGAGATCACCGACGAGCAGTGGCAGCGCACCCTGGACATCAACCTGACCGGCGTGTTCAACACCGTCCGGGCGGCCGCCGAGCAGATGACCGAGAGTGGCAGCATCGTGCTGCTCAGCTCGGTCGCCGGGCGTTCGGGCCGGCCGAACGCGATGGATTACGCCGCCAGCAAGGCCGCCCTGCTGTCGCTGACCCGGTCGGCGGCGATGGCGTACGCCCCGAAGGTCCGGGTGAACGCGGTCTGCCCGGGTGTCTTCATGACCGACATGTGGTCGGGCATCCTCGCCGACCGGGATCGTGAGTTCGGTCCCGGCGCCGGCGCGGCCTACCTGGACGACGTCGCCGCCCGCACCCCGCTGGGCCGGCCCGGCGATCCCGGCGAACTCGCCTCCGTCGTCGCGTTCCTGGTCAGCGACCTGGCGTCGTTCATGACCGGCCAGGCGCTGAACGTCGACGGCGGACTGGAGATGAACTGATGGAGAGGACTCTGCCCGTGAGTGGCGAGCAATTGGCGGATCTGCTGGCGATGTGGCGCATCCGGGTGCTGGAGGAGACGATCCTGAGTCTGCGGCTGGACGGCCGGATCGTCGGGTCGGTGCATCTGGAGAACGGGCAGGAGGCGATCGCGGTCGGCGCCGGCCGGATGTTGCGGCCGCAGGACGCGCTGTTCAGCACCTACCGGGGGCACGGCTGGGCGCTGGCCCGCGGGGTTCCGGCGGTGGGCATTCTGGCCGAACTGCTGTACCGGCGCACCGGTGTGAACGGTGGCCGGGGCGGTTCGGCACATTTCTCCGCCCCGGAGTACGGCTTCTTCGGCGAGAACTCGATCGTCGGCGCGGGCGCCCCGATCGCGGTCGGCGCGGCGCTGGCGGCGAAGTTCGACGGCAGCGGCCGGGTGGCGGTGACCGTCTTCGGTGACGGCGCGATGAACCAGGGTGGCGTGTCCGAGGCGATGAACATGGCCGCCGCGATGGATCTGCCGGTGGTGTTCATCTGCGAGAACAACAAGTATTCGGAGCTGACCCCGATCAACGACATGGTCCGCAACCCGGATCTGTCGGCCCGCGCCCACGCGCTGGGCATCCCGGCGGTGCGGATCGACGGCAACGACCCGGCCCAGGTGGCGACCGCGGTCGGCCTGGCGATCACCACCGCCGAGCATGGGCGGGGCCCGACGTTCATCGAGGCGGCCACCCGCCGCATCGTCGGCCACTACATCGGTGACGCCCAGAACTACCGGCCGGCGGGTGAGCTGGCCGAGGACGAGAAGAACGAGCCGATCGTACGGCTCAAGCGCGCCCTGTCCACCCAGGGTGTGCCCGCCGAGACGCTGGACGCGGTCGAGCAGCGGGCCCGTACCGAAATCGCCGCCGCGACCGACCGCGCGCTGGCCGCACCTCTCGCCGACCCGTCGACCGCCCGGGAGCACCTCTATGTCTGAGACCGCCAAGCTCACCTACGGTGGGGCGATCAACGCGGCGTTGGCCCGCTGCCTGGAGCAGATGCCGGAGACCTTGCTGTACGGCGAGGACGTGGCCCTGCCCGGCGGCGTCTTCGGGGTGACCCGTGGCCTGCGCAAGGTGTTCGGTGAGCGGGTGTTCGACACCCCGATCTCGGAGACGGCGATGCTGGGTGCGGCGGTCGGCGCGGCGATGATGGGCCGCCGGCCGATCGTGGAGATCATGTGGGCGGATTTCATGCTGGTGGCGTTCGATCAGATCGTGAACCAGGCGGCGAACGTCCGTTACGTCTCCGAGGGCCGGATGTCGGCGCCGTTGACGATCCGTACCCAGCAGGGGAATGCTCCGGGCGCGTGTGCGCAGCACTCGCAGAACCTGGAGGCGCTGCTGCTGCACGTGCCGGGCATCCGGGTGGCCATGCCGACCACCGCGCAGGACGCCCATGACCTGACGGTTGCCGCGGTGAGCTGCGACGATCCGGTGGTGGTGATCGAGAACCGGACGCTGTACCCGGGTCCCAAGTCGGAGATCCGGATCGGCGGCCCGGTCGAGCCGATCGGCGGGCACCGGCTGCGCCGCGCCGGCGACGACGTGACCGTGGTGACCTGGGGCGCGATCACCAGGTCGGTGGAGGCCGCGGTGGACCTGGTCGCCGGTGACGGGATCAGCGCGGACGTGATCGAGGCGGTGTGGCTGAACCCGTTCGACACCGAGGCGGTGCTGGCCAGCGTGCGGCGTACCGGCCGCCTGCTGGTGGTGCACGAGGCGAACCTGACCGGCGGATTCGGCGCCGAGGTGGTGGCCCGGGTGTGCGAGTCCGGGGTGCCGTTGAGCGCCCCACCGCGCCGGATCGGCGCACTGGACACCCGCATTCCCGCGGCTGTGCAGCTGGCGCAGGCGGTGCTGCCGCAGACCGGTGACATCGTGTCGGCGCTGCGCGCGCTGACCGGGCGGTGAGCGGCGTGTACGGCGTCTGGCACTTCAGTTTCACCGTCGCCGACCTGGACCGTTCGGTGGACTTCTACGCCGGCCTGCTCGGTTTCGAGCTGGTGCACCGGCAGGAGCAGGACAACGACTACACCCGGCGGCTGGTCGGCTACCCGGACGCGGACCTGCGGATCGCCCAGCTGGCGGTGCCCGGCCAGCCACGGGGCGTCTCCACCCACGATTTGGAGCTGGTCGAATACCGTACGCCCAGGGGTGCGCCCTTCGGCCCGCACCGCAACCGTCCGGGCGCCGCCCACCTGGCCATGTGTGTCGCCGACGCGCCCGGCGAGCACGCCCGGCTGAGCAAGGCCGGGGTGCGTTTCGTCAGCGAACCGCAGGAGATCACCGCCGGGATCAACACCGGTGGATTCACCTGCTACTTCCTGGACCCGGATGACATCACCCTGGAGCTGGTCCAGCCGCCTCGGCATCGGCTGCCATCCTGACACGTACCATGCACACACCACTCGACGACCCGGGAGTACAGACTCGATGACGACGCGACGCGCCAGCAAACCGCGGGTGACGCTCGTCGATGTCGCACGGCTGGCCGCCGTCGACAAGGCCATCGTCTCGCGGGTGGTCAACGAGGACCGCACCCTGGTCATCCGCCCGGAGACCAGGGAGCGGGTGGTGGAGGCCATTCAGCGTCTCGGCTACCGCCCGAACATCGCCGCCCGCAGTCTGCGTACCGCCAAGGCCGGCACCCTGGGCCTGGTGATCCCGGACTTCGCCAACCCGGTCTACGCCGAGATCATCACCGGTGCGGAGAGCGCCGCCCTGGATCGCGGCCACGTGCTGGTGGCCGGGTCGTCGTCCGGCACCAGGTCCAGCAGCATGGACCGCTACCTGGACCTGCTCGGCCAGGGCCGGGTGGACGGCCTGCTGCTGGCCGGCCCGACGACGGCCCGCGAACATCAGAAGCTGCAGAGCCTGGGCCTGCCGTGGATGATGGTGAACCGCCGCGACACCGGCGACCATCACCGCTACGTGATACTGGACGACGCGCAGGCCGCGAAACTGGCGGTGGAACATCTGCTGTCCCTGGGCCACCGCCGGATCGGCCATGTGGCGGGCCCCGCCGCGACGGACACGGCGAAACGGCGTGCGGCCGGTTACCGCCAGGCGATGAAGACGGCGGGCATAGCGGTCCGCCCCATCGACATCGCCCGCGGCGACTACACGCCCGGCGGCGGCGCGCAGGCCATGTCCGGCCTGCTGGACAAGGGTGTGGCCCCGACCGCGGTCTTCGTGGCGAACGTGGCGATGGCGGTGGGCGTCCTGGACACCCTCCGCCGGGCCGGCCTGCGCGTCCCGCAGGACGTCTCCGTGGTGGCGGTCCACGATCTGCCTCTGGCCGAACACCTGAACCCCCCACTGACCACGGTCCGGATGCCACTGCAGGAGCTCGGCGCCCGCGCGGTCGAGCTGCTGCTCTCCCGATCCTCCGACGAGCAGGTGACCGAGGTGGTCAGCGCGTCCATGGAGCTGGTCCCCCGAGAATCAACTTCCCCACCCCCGATTTTGTACGCCGGCGAGCCCCTCGCCGACCCACACCTCCACTGACTACACCGCGAGCCCGGCGCCACTCCGGACCGCCCGGCGACCGCCGGGCGAATGCGGCTGTTCCTCTTCGCCGTGTTCGTGCTGATCGGCTTGTAGGTACGCCTTGCCGGCGTTCGACACTGCCGACACAGCCGCGCCCCTACGGCAAGCCTCGCAGGTCACAATCGGTCACTTCTGGTCGATGGCGGCCGGCGGCCGCTTGATTCCCTGCCTATACGGTCAACAGGTGGATGTCTACCTCCTCTGGCACGTCCGTCATGCGCCGTTTCTCGACGGTCGGCCGACTGAACATCACGGCGAGGACGGTGAACTGATCTGGGATGAGGAGGAGGGCGACGATCTGAAGATCCTGGGTGCCTATTCCTCTGAGCAGAAGGCCCAGCAGCGCCTCGTGTCAGCCCGGGAGTCGCCCGGCTTCCGCGACGAACCAAACTGCTTTCTCATCGACCGGTACACCCTCGACGAAGATCGGTGGGCTGAAGGCTTCATCACGGTCCCGCCGAACGAGTGAGCTGGTCAGTCACCAGCACGGCCCTCCCGGTGGAACTGCCGCCAGAACGCGGTGTTCTCCTGGCTGGCCGGCGCCTCCTCGGTCGCGAACAGCGCCAGCGCCTCATCGACACGGCCTTGGTCGATCAGGAGCACGGCCAGGTCGGCGGAGTCGCCGGCGGACTCCAGCATCCGGATCGCCTCGTCCGGGCGACCCGCGAGGACCAGTAGGCCGGCCAGTCTCGAGCTTCCGTACCAGTCGGCACCTTCCGGGTGAGCGTGCAGCTCGGCGATCGCCTGCTCGACCCGCCCCGACCGTGCGAGCACCTCGAGGCGCTCGAACAGCAGCCCGATCCACATGTGGCCGTACCGCGCCGCAAGGTCATCGATCGCCGCGAGAGCCTCATCGGCCCGGCCCTGGTCGACCAGGAACCTGCACAGCATTCCGACGAGCCACTCCGGGTCGCCGCCCATCAGCCTGGGTACCGGCCGCAGGACCTCGATCGCCTCGTCGGCGCGGCCGTGTCTGGTCAACAGTTCCGCCAGGGCGGCGGCAGCGTTCGGCGAACCGTCCGCAGCGAAGGGCCGCATCGCCTCGACGGCCTCGTCGACGCGATCGTGGCTCTCCAACCAGACGGCCAACCGGAAGACAGCGTGCTCGCCACCATCGCCGGCAACCACATCGCGAAGCTGCCGCTCCTGACCGTGCCGGGCCAGCATGTCGGCGAGCTGCTCGACGGCGTTGACGTACACACAGTGCTCACCGAAAGCGCTCCGGGTGAGCACCTCCCGCGCCTCGTCCACCTGTCCTTGTCGCTCCAGCAGCGTGGCGAGCACCAGCGCGGCGTCCCGGGACCATGCAGGGTTCCAAGACCGCGCGAGGCTGTCGGCCTCCATCTGCTCGCGGACCATCACCGTTAGCTCGCCGTCGTAGCCGTGCCCGGCCAGCTCCACCAGCGCATTAAGCACCACGTGCTCACCGGCATGCGGCCGGAGCAGCGTCATGGCTTCATCCACCCGCCCCCGCTTGGCCAGCAGCGCCGCCAACCGCTCGATCCCATAGGGACTGCCCTTACCCAACGCTCCCCGCACAAGCGCGATCGCGGCATCCGTCTCGCCGCGCGAGTCGTGGAAGTCCACGAGCACCCGCACCGCCGGCCACCAGCCGGTGTCGACGAACGGCCGGAGCGCTCGAATGGCGGCCTCGGGTTCGTGCCGCTCGAACAGCGCACGCCCCAGCCGATCGGCACAACACCAGTCACCTCGCTCAGCCAGACGCCGCAACTCGTCGAGATGGCCGTTCTCGGCCAACCGGTCAGCGACCACGGGCGGCAGCCATCCGTCATAGTTCCGAAAACGTCGAGCCAGATCCGCAGCCTTCACGCCGGCGACCGTAACGCCTGCAAACCCCACGCGTCGTCGGCGGCCTCAACGTTTCTCGCACGGTGACGTCTGCCTGAGACAGGACATGCCCTGCCTGCGGCAGATCCGGATGTGGTCTCATGGGTAGAGGTGAGGCCGGCTGGCCGGACCGTAGCCGTCCGTCAGGGCTTGCCTTGCCGCTGCCAGGACGACCGGGTCGGTGCAGCCGCGCGCATAGGCGTGGATCCGCCGGTTGATGTCGTGGCCGAGGAGCCGGTGGCCGAGGCGCTCGGCCACCGGACGCAGGAACGCGGGGCGGCAGCGGAAGCTGTACCGCCAGGTCGCCAGGGTGTGGCCGGGAGGGTCCTCGGCAGCGGTGAACCGCCATCCTCCGGCGAACATCTCGAAGAACCACGGGCCTCGAAGCATTTTCATGCCGACGTTGGTCGGAGGAGCGAACGACACGTACTGACTGATCATGGTGAAGCCGTGGCGGGACCTGGTGAACGTCCGTACGCCCTTGCCGGGCCGGCCGGCGCCGTCGAGCAACCGCTGTTCGCGCACGAAAGGATCCCATCGGTACCGTAGCGGCGCGGTGGTCTGGGACACCGCGAACGCCACGTCCGGCGGCACCGGCACCACGACTGTGGCTTCAACGACTGGCATGTGGCCATGATCCGTCGCGCGGCCGTCCCGCGCATCCCCGAGAGGGCTTGAGCCTCCTACGCCTTCGCGCATGTCGTCGCCTTCGACGTGGATCCGGCGGCTGGTGGTGGGCCGCTCCCCTGCCTGATCGTTGCCGAGCCGGTCGAGGCCGTTTCCGGGCTGGTCTACCGTTGGCGCTCATGACGGGGTTCGATACGGCGGCCGAGTTGCGGGTGCGGGCCGGGGACCGGGAACGAACGTGGGAGTTTCTGCGGCTGTTCACCGCGGCGTGGGGGCTCGCGGCCGGGCCGGCGCCGATGCCCCGGGTGGAGGGGATGCCGGTGGCGTTACGGGAGGCGTACACCATCGGGGGTGTTCTTGATCCTGCCTGGCTTGATCGGGACGGCGATGTGCTGGTCTTTCACGGTGCCGATCAGACGGTCACCGACACGTTGTGGGGCGTGCGGGCCGAAGAGCGAGACCACCCCGATCCGCCCGTGGTGATCAACACCGGGAGTGGCTGGCAGCCCTATCTCGACCGGGTCTCGCTCGCCTGCGTCGACATCGCGATGACCGCTGTCGTGCAGGACGAGGAGGGCCGGCTGTGCAACGCGGCCGAACTGTCGCCGGAGCTGGCCGGGCCGGTGGTGGCCGCTTTCGATCGGGTGCCGCTGCCTGATCTGCCGATGTGGATCGAGGCGGAGGCGTCGCCGGTGCGGTGGTATTCGGGTCCGGGGCAGCTACTGCGCGCACACGGCCCGGACTGGGTGTGGCTGTGGGTGAGCGCCCAGGATCAGGCCGCCCTCGACGGGATCTACGCGGTGGTGCCGCCCGGCGAGTGGAGCTGTTGATCGACCGTGCCTCTTCGGCGGCGTCGGCAAGATCAACACCGGTTTCTGATACGCCAGCGGGCCCCTCGCCGAACCACACCTCCCGTGGCTACCCCGCGAGGCCGGCGAGGGGTCACCGCCGACCCGCGACCGCCGGGCGAATGCGGTGGCCACCGATCAGGCCAGTGCCGCCGCGACCAGGACCTGCTCCGGTTCCAGGATGTGGCCGCCGTCCTCGATCGTCCACAGCGAGTTCTGCAGGGTGCGGCCCAGCGTCCAGCACACCGCCCGCTCCCGGTCCAGCCCCATCACCTCCACCATCGCGTCGAAGCGGCGGCGGACCGCACCGAGCGGGTCGTCGGCGGCCAGCACCTCGTCCCAGCGGTTGTGCAGGGCCGGCAGCAGCTCGAACGCCGGGTCCCCGGCCAGCGGTTTCGGATCGATCGCCAGCCAGGGCGCACGGTCGGCGGCCAGCACGTTCTCGAAGTGCAGATCCCAGTGCAGCAGCCGGTCACCGCACTCGCCGGCCACCTCCCGCACGGCCGCCGCCCAGTCCCGGATCAGCTTCGCCTCGCCCGGGTCGGTCAGTCTCACCGCCGCTGTGGGCGCCGACGCGAGCATCCCGGCGGCGATCTCGCCGAGGCCGCGGACACCGTCGGGTGCCGGGTGGGCGTTGAGGCGTACCAGCAATTCCGCGGTGATCTGGACGGCCCGGACGTCGTCGCGGACCCCGCGTAGATCGGACCCGGAGTCGAGGCGCTCCAGCAGCAGCGCGCCGGCGTCCGGGTCCTCGCGGAGCAGGCGCACCGCCCCGTCACCGTCCCAGGTGCGCAGCGCGGCCGCCTCCCCCGGATGCTCCGGGTCGTCGATCTGCAGTTTGAGCACGGCCGTACCGCCCGCCGACCGCACCGGCACGACCAGGGCGACCACCCCGTTCATCACCGGCCCGTCAACGGTGAGATCCCACTCGGCCAGCTTCCGCTCGACCACCCGGGGTGCGGCGGCGACCCACTCCCGCCCACGCTCCCCGAAGTAGCGGGGCAGGTTGTCGACGAGCGGCGTGGGCACGGTGATCACGCCCACCACTGTAGATCCGCGGCTCAGTCGTGGGTGAGGGCGAAGCCGAGGGTCACCGCGGCCGAGACGACGACGTGACCGGGGGCCAGGTCCTCGCCGGACGCGGCGCCGCCGGAGCCGTGGCCCCGGTAGCGTTCGTTGCCGACCCGGTCCGGGTCGACGTCCTCGATGTGCACGACCGGGCCGAGGCGGACTCCGGCGGCCTCGGCGTAGAGTTCCGCCTTGCGCCGGGCCGCCGCGACCGCTCTCCGGCGGGCCTCGGCGCGCATCTCGCCCTTGCCGGCCACGTCGAAGTCGACCGACTCGATCTCGTTGGCGCCGGCCGCGACGATGTCGACGAGCAGCTGCTGGATGTCCTCCAGGTTGCCGGTCTCGACCACGAACGCGGCCTGGCACCGGTAGCCGAGGAATTTGCGGTTCGGCCCGTAACCGTCCCAGGAGCTGGTCAGGTCCAGCCGGGACCGTTCCACCGCGCTGTCCGGGACGTCGTGCCGGCGCAAGGTCTGGCGCACCGCCCGGACCGCCTCGTTGGCCGCCGCGAACGCGTCCGACGGGGTCTGCTCCAACCGCACCACCCGGAACTGGGTGCGCACCAGTTCCGGTTTCGACTTCACACTGGCCGCGCCGTACGCGGTGACACCCCAGGGCCGCTCGATCATCTGCACGGCGCCGAGCCTACGTCCTAGATGGATCGAGCGGGTGGGTGGCCAGCGGCTCGACCCGTACCGTCATCCACCGCCACAGTGGCAGGGAGCTGATCGCGGTGTGCAGCTCGTCGGGGCCGGGGGCCCGCCAGACGCCCACGTTGGCCAGCCGGCCGGGCAGGCGCCACAGGTGTTCGATGGTGCCGTCCCGGACCAGTTCGGCGCCGCGGGTCCGTTCGGCGTCCAGCAGCGCTGACCGTTCCTGATCGGGCATGTCCGGGGGCAGGCCGGTCTCCAGGTGGACCAGGAACCTCATCGGCCCAGGGCCAGCAGCGCGCCGAGCTCCACGTGTGCCTTGCCGAGGGCGGACTGTCCGGCGCCGTCCTCGACGACGGCGCGCATCATCTCGTTGAGCACCGCGGCGATCCGCGGCCAGCGCGGGTCCACCGGCACCGACCGGGAGTTCTGGTGGGCGTCCTCGAGGACCGTGTAGTACGGGGCGAGCGCGCGCACCCGCGGGTCGGCCCAGCTGTCGCGGCGGGTGGCGGATCCGCCGGCCAGGGCGGTGCGCACGTCCATGTCATGGGTGGTGAGCCGCCGGATCAGGTCGAGGCTGGCCTGCGGGTCGCGAGCGCCGGCCGGGACGGCGAGCACCCAGTAGGCGTTCATGGTGGCGCCGCCGGGGACGGGCGCGCAGCCGACGAGGCCGTGGGTGGGTGAGGCCGGGTCGGCGGACATGGTGGCGAAGCCCGCCCAGTTGACCATCATGGCGGCTTCACCGGCGGCGAAGTGCACGCCGGAGGTGACACTGTCCCAGGCCGCGGCGGCCGGGTCGACGACCTGATCGACGTGCCAGAGCCCCTGCAGGTAGTCGACGGCCGCGGAAGCCGCGGGGCTGTCCAGCCCGGAACCGCCGTCGGGGGTGATCAGCTCACCACCACGGCTCCAGAGGTGGGTGAGGAAGTCGTACACGTTGTTGTGCTCGTCCGGGTATCCGGCCTGCACCGTGCCACGCAGTCCCTGCTCGGGCCGGTCGAACCAGAGGGCCTGGTCGCGGAACTGGGCCCAGTCGGTGGGCGGCGCGAGCGGGTAGCCGAACCGCTCCTGGAAACCGGCCCGCTCGGTGGCGGACTCGTAGAGGTCGGTGCGGTAGAGGAAGAGCATCGGGCCGTCGTGGTAGGCCACCCCGTAGACCCGCCCGTCGGCGCCGGTCTGCAACTCGCGCAGCGCGGGCGCCCAGGCGTCCGGCCAGCCCTGCGGCGCCGCTGTCGAGAAGTCCAGCGGGAGGATCCTGCCGGAGGCGATCAGCGACGGCAGCCAGTCGGTGATCAGCATCAGCACGTCGGCCCGGCCGTCGGTGGCGAGGGTGCCGTCGACCACCTCGTGCTGCAGGTCCTCGATCTCCAGCAGCCGGTGGTCGGCGTCGAGGCCGGCGAGCTGGTCGGTGAGACTGCGCTCGAAGCCGTCGAAAGCACGACCGAAGAGGTGCAGGGTCATCAGAGGCCTCCGTACGTCATTCAAACGATTGACTAATGTTACACGCGATGGTGACATAGGAAACAGTTCCGCCTCGACAACCTGGAGAATCCCGTGCTCCACCAGCTGCAGCCGATCGCCGAAGCCTGTGACCTGACCGTCCCCGACGCCGAGCGACGGCGCATCGGAGTCGTCGGGGCGGGCGCCATCACCCGCGTCGCGCACCTGCCCGCGTACCGCAAAGCCGGTCTTGAGGTCCTGGGGGTCTGCGACCTCGACCTCGACCGTGCCGAACAGCTGCGCGGCGAGTTCGGCCTGCCCCGCACCTACACCCTCGACGAGATGCTCGCCGACGAGGCGATCGACGTCGTCGACGTGGCGGTCGTCCCGCAGGCCCAGCCCGCGATCATCCGGCGCGCGCTGGCCGCCGGCAAGCACGTGCTCGCCCAGAAACCCCTCGCGGTGGACTCCACGATCGGCGCCGAACTCGTCGAGGAGGCCCGCACGGCCGGGCTGTCGCTGGTGGTCAACCATCAGATGCGCTACGGCGAGGGGATGGCCGCCGCCCGCGCGATGGCCGAGGCCGGCTGGATCGGCGAGGTCACCGCGGTCACCGTGGACGTCGACATCGAGACCGACTTCACCGCCTGGGACTGGCTGGTCACCTCGCCGCGCCTGGACCTGATGTACCACTCGATCCACTACCTGGACACGGTCCGCGCGCTGCTCGGCGACCCGCACTCGGTGTACTGCGCGGGCGGGCGCCGTCCCGGCCAGGCGGTGGCCGGCGAGACCAGGACCTTCACCACCTTGACGTACGAGGACGGCCGGCGTGCCCTGATCAAGGTCAATCACGAGAACCACACCGGCGACCAGTCCGCGACGTTCCGGATCGACGGATCGCACGGTGCGATCCGGGGGACGATCGGATTGCTGTACGACTACCCGCACGGCCGCCCGGACACCGTCGAGGTGCACAGTTCGGTGCTGCCCACCGACGGCTGGATGCCCTACCCGGTGACCACCCGGTGGATCCCGGACGCCTTCGCCGGCCCGATGCGGGCGCTGCTGCGCGAGATCGCCGGCCACGGCCCCGCCCCGACCACGGCCGCCGACGGCCTGCGCACCCTCCAGCTGGTCGAGGCCTGCTACGCCTCGATCGAGTCGGGCCAGGTGCGGAGGTTCTGAACCCGAAGGTGGCGCCGGTCATGTCACGTCACGTCCGGGCGGCTGACACCCTCTCGCGGGCATGACAAGAATCGTGGTGCCCGGCGCCGGTCACACCCTCGCCGGGCCACACCTGGGCGTGGCTACGACGCGAGGCCGGCGCGGGTCGAGACCGACCCGCGGCCGCCGGGCCGAACGCGGTGGCCGGCGGCGATCAGGTCCAGGGCCAGCGCGGCGACCTCGGTCAGCTCGGCGCGGGTGGCGCCCAGTTCGGAGCGCGCGGACAGCCCCTGCCACACGGTCTGCACGAACGCGGTGAGCGCGGCACCGTCGCCGGTCTCCCGGTCGAGGCGCTCCCGGAGGCGGGCTTCGTCGGACCGCCGCAGCGAAGCCACATAGGACCGGACGTCGAGGGTCGCCGAGGTGTCGGCCATGGCGGCGCTGCTGGTCAGACACCCCGGGTGGCCGTCGTCGGCGCTGGTGAATTCGGCGATCGAGTCGATCAGCACCCGCTCGATCACCCCGGTCAGCGACGGCTCGGCGACCGCCCGTTCATAGATCGCGCTGTACCGCGACGCATATGTGCGCACCGCCTCGTCGAACAGTTCGGCCTTGGTCCCGAACGCGGCGTACAGACTCGAACTCGAGATCCCGAGCGCCCCCGTCAGCATGCGTGTCGACGTGCCGGAGTAGCCGTGCCGCCAGAACAGGAACGCCGCCTTGCCGAGCGCGTCGTCACGATCGAACGCCCGGGGGCGTCCCACGGATCTCGAAACCATCTGGCAATTCTAGAGCGTTCGCTGCACAATGCAGTTGTGGAGCAAACGATTCAGAAATCAGTCCAGGTGGCCGACGGTCAGGTGACCGTGGACGTCTACGGCGACCCGGATGGCCCGGCGATCGTCCTGATCCCCGGAGTCCTCTCCGACGCCGCGGCCTGGCGCCCGGTGGCCGCCGCTTCGGCGGCCTGGCCGACGGTCGCCGTGGTCAACCGTCGAGGCCGGCACCCCTCCGGGCCACTGCCCGCCGACTACACGATCGCCACCGAGATCGCCGACGCCACCGCGGTCCTGCACGAGTTCACCGACGTGCGCACCCTCTTCGGCTGGAGCTACGGCGGCCTGATCGCCCTGCACCTGGCGACCACGATCCCGATTCCCCAGGTCATCGCCTACGAGCCGGTGACGGCCCCGTTCGGCGCCACCGCCCTGCCCGAGCTGCGGCGCGCCCACGAGTCCGGCGACGCCGACGCCCGGATCGAGGTCGCCCTCCGCCAGGTCGCCGGCATGCCCACCGAGGAGATCGCCGCGCTGCGCGCCAAGGAGGAGATCTGGTCCGGGATGCGCCGCCTGGGCACTCCGGTCCACGCCGAGACCCGGGCGATCAACGAGGCCCCGCAGCTGACCGAACCGGCCTGCCGAGTGGACCTCATCGTCGGCGAACACAACCGCGACCCGGGCAGTGACCCGTACGGGACCTCGTTCCACGCCGTGGCCCGCCGCCTCCCCCACGCGACCGTGCACCAGCTCGACGACTGCGGCCACCTGGCCCACCTGACCGCCCCGGCCCACCTGACCGCCCTGCTCGACGACCTGAGCCGCCGGCCCGGCCGGCGGGGTCCCGCCGTCATCTGATCCGGCGCGCCTCCCACTCGTTGCAGATCGAGATCTGGCTGACCCCGTGATGAAGCCCGGTGGCCGTCGGCCACCGGGCTTCATTCATTGTCTGACCAGTTCGGCCGGGGCCGGGGGTTTCTCCTTCCTCAGGGCCTGTCGCAGCTTGCGGCGTTCACGGCCGCTCGTCGCCGTGTAGAGGGAGGCGGCTGCCACCAGGACGGTGCCCTGGACCACGTTCTGGTAGTTGGAGCCGATGTTGAGCACGTTGAAGCCGTTGCTCAGGGTGAACAGGATCAATGTTCCTACCACCGATTTGGTGACGAAACCCGAGCCGCCGAACAGGGACGTCCCGCCGAGCACGGCCGCCGCGATGACGGTCAGCTCGCCGCCGGTCAGCACGGTCGGGTCGACCGAGTTGAAGCGGCCCGCGTACAGCACGCCGACCAGGGCGGCCACCGTCCCGTTCACCACGAACGCCACCATCCGGTAGCGGTCCACGTCGATGCCGGACAGCCGGGCCGCCTCGGCGTTGCCGCCGACCGCGTACAGGTTCCGGCCGATCACCGTGTACCGCAGGGTCAGCGCGGTGAGCACGGCCAGCACCAGCATGATCCAGACCGGGGCGGTCTGTTCCAGCATCAGCGGGCGGAACAGCGCGAGCAGCAGCAGCGCCAGCCCGCTCGCCCACAGCCCGGCGGTGGACCGGACCGCCGCGCCCCGGTGCGGGGCCCACCGGATCAGCCAGCCGGCGCCGGCCAGCAGCAGCACACCGAGGACCACGGCCACCACGATCGGCATCTGCCAGCGGGCGGTCGCGATGTCCATCAGGGTGGTGTCGCTCGCGGTGATGGACTGCCCGTCCAGGATGGCCTGCACCACGCCCCGGACCGCGGTCAGCGTGCCGAGGGTGACGATGAAGGCGTTCACCCCCACCTTCTGGACGAGCACCCCGTTCAGCAGCCCGACCAGCGCCCCGGTGATCAGCGCGGCGAGGGTGCCGATCACCGGGCCGTAGTCGTCGATCATCTTGAGGGCGACGGTGCCGGCCAGTGCCGCCGTGGAGGCCACCGACAGGTCGAAGTTGCCGCTGATCAGCACCGTGGTCATGAAGGTCGCCAGGATCGCGATCAGCGCCGACTGGTCCAGGATGTTGCTCAGGTTGACGCTGCTCAGATAGCTGGGCCGGCCCTGCACGCTGGACGTGATGGTGAGGATCGCGACCAGGGCGATGAACGCGTACACGACCCCGGCGGCGCGTGGTGCCAGCGAGCGGCGCCAGGAGCCGTGGTCGGGCGCGGAGGTGGTGCTCATGGCGTACCTTTCGTCAAACCGCTCGCGCGGGCGGTGATGTCATGCAGATCGGTGTCGGCGACGGGCAGGTCGGCGACGATCCGGCCGCGGCGTACCACCAGGATCCGGTCACAGGCGGTCAGGAGCTCCTCGAACTCGCTGGAGACCATCAGGACGCCGCGCCCGTCGTCGGCCATCCGGCGTACCAGGTGGATGATGTCGGCCTTGGCGCCCACGTCGACGCCCGCCGACGGTTCGTCGAGCAGCAGCACCCGGGCCGGCCCGTACACCCATTTGGCGAAGACCACCTTCTGGGCGTTGCCGCCGGACAGTTCCCCGACCGGAGACTCGGTGGAGCCGGCGACGATGCCGAGGTCGGCGATGGCCCGGCGGGCCAGTTCGCGTTCCCGGGCGGCGCTGGGCAGCAGACGGCGCCAGGACATCCCACCGAGGTACGGCAGGGAGATGTTGCGCCAGATCTCCCAGTCCCGGAGGAAGCCCTGTCTGGCGCGATCCTCCGGGACCAGGGCCAGCCCCGCCCGTACGGCGGAACGGGGTGAGTTCTTGACCTTCCGCCCGTCGACGTGCACCGAGCCGGTGGTGTTGTGATCGGCGCCGTAGATCGCCTCCAGCAGCTCGGTCCGCCCGCTGCCGAGCAGGCCGGCGATCCCGACCACCTCACCGGCGTGCACGGTCAGGTCGGCCGGCCCGAACCTGCCCGGGGAGGTCAGCTCCCGCACCTGCAGGACCGGGGCGCCGACCTCCCGGACCGTGTGGCCCTCGCGCTGCTCGCGGGCGAGTTCCTTGCCGACGATCGCGGTGACCAGGCCGTCGATGGTGACGTCGGCGGTCGGCGCGTCCACCACCACCAGGCCGTCGCGCAGCACGGTCAGGTGGTCGGTCAGCTCCATCACCTCGTCCAGGAAGTGCGAGGTGTAGACGAAGGTGGTGCCGGTGTCGCGCAGCCGCCGGACCGAACGGAAGAGGACCTCCCTCTCGGCCGGGGACAGCGCGGCGGTCGGTTCGTCGAGCAGCACCACGTCCGGGTCACGGGCCAGGGCCTGCAGGATGGCGACCATCTGGCGGGCGCCGACGGACAGTTCGGCCACCGCCTGGTGCGGTTCCAGGTGGTAGCCCATCCGCTCGCACAGGGCGAGCAGTTCGGCCCGCCGGGCGCCCGCGTCCCAGCGGCGGGTCTCGCGCCGGCCGAGGAAGACGTTCTCCACCACCGACATGCTGTCCACCAGCGGGGTGTGCTGGTGCACCGCGGCCATCCCGGCGGCCAGGGCCTGCCGCGGGTGGGACCAGTCGACCGGCCGGCTCTTCCACTCCACCGTCCCGGCGCTGGCCTGCTGCCACCCGGAGAGGATCTTGATCAGGGTGGACTTGCCGGCGCCGTTCGCGCCGATCAGCCCGTGCACGGTGCCCGGCCGCACGCTCATCGTCACCCCGCGCAGGGCACGGGTGCCGCTCGTGTAGGTCTTCTCGACGTCCCGAACGGCCAGGACCGCGCCGGCTACCACTGCGGGGTGCAGGAGTCGACGTTGTCCTTGGTGACCCCGGGGGTGTCGTAGAAGGTGGTCGCCGGGGCGCCACTGAGCTTGCCGGTGACCGCGTCGTGCAGCATCTGAACAGCCATCACACCGCTGTCGTACGGCTTGTAGCAGACCGTGCCGGCGAGGGTCCCGTCCTTGATCGCCGCGATGCCGGCCGCCGAACCGCCCACGCCGAGGATCTTGGCGGTGGAGTTCGCCGACTTGACCGCGGCCGCGCAGCCCACCGCCATGTCGTCGGAGATGGCGTAGATCAGGGCCAGGTCGGGGGTGGCGGCCAGCAGGTTCTGGCAGGCCGACTGGCCGTCCTGCTTGGTCCAGTTGCCGGGCTGGGTGGCGACGACGTCGTAGCCGCCCTTGGCCTCCAGCGCGGCGGTGAACTTCTCCACCCGGGTGGTGTTCTCGTCGAAGCCGGCCGCCCCGGTGATCACCGCGACCTTGCCGCCGTCCGGCACCACCCGGAGCGCCATCTCACCGGCGGTCGCCCCGGCGCCACGCTCGTTCTCGGTGACGATGAACTTCAGCTTCTCGTACGGGGTCTCGACGTCCCGGTTCGCGCCGACGTACCCGTGTGCGGTGCCGATCGGGATGTTCGCCGCCGCGGCCTGGTCGACGAGCGCCTGACCAGGGCCGGGCGAGAGCGGCACCAGGATGATGCCGTCCACCTTCTGCGCGATCAGGTCCTGCACCTGGCTGGCCTGCTTCTGCTGGTCACCCTGCGAGTCCAGGGAGACCAGGGTGATGCCCAGCTCGTCGGCCTTGGCCTTGGCGCCCTTGGCCAGCGCGGCCGGGAAGGTCACCGACTCCTGCTGGTTGGCCAGGCCGAAGGTGAGCTTCCTGGTGGTGTCACCGGCCGGGGTGGTCTCGGCCGGGGACTCGGTGTTGCAGGCGGTCAGGCCGGCCAGGACGAGTCCGAGGGCGGCAAGGGTCCGAATCGATTTCACGAAATGCTCCTGTCTGGACGGTTAAGAGCGTGTGGTTCAGTGCTTGGCGTCGCGCCACCGCAGGACAGCGGCGTCACAGATCTCACGGGTGGAACCCACGTATCCGGCCGGTTCGGGCAGGGTCTCCGCGATCGCGGACCACGCGCCGTCACCGACCCGGGCGCGTACGGCGTCACGCAGCGTCGACCCGGTCGCCCGGGAGTCGCGGACCGCGCCGTACACCAGTTCATGTGCCTTGTCCCGGCCCAGCTCGGCGGCCAGGGCGATCATGTAAGCCTCGGCCATCAGCCGGCCGCCGTCGGCGGTCAGGTTGACCGCCATCCGATCGGGGAAGACCCGCAGCCCGCCGGTGATCGCGGCGGCGGCCCGCAGCGCGCCGGCCGCGGCCACCAGCGCACCGGGCACGGCCTGCCACTCGACCTGCCACTCCCCCGCGGCCCGCTCGTGGCCCACCTCCATCGCCCGCAGCACGGCCTGCGCGTGCGAGGTGGCCATCACGCCGAAGCCGACGGCCAGCTCGGAGGAGATCGGGTTGGCCTTCTGCGGCATCGTCGAGGAGGCGCCGCGGTACATCCCGTCGGCTTCGGCCACCTCGCCGATCTCGGTGCGGGACAGGTCGACGATCTCCCGGCCCAGCCGGACACAGGTGGCCGCGGCCAGCGCGGCGGCCTGGGTCAGCTCGGCGATGGTGTCCCGGGAGACGTGCCAGGGGGCGAGGGTGTCGGCGAGCCCGGTCCGGGCGGCCAGGCCGGTGCGGACCCGGCCGGCCACGTCACCGAGGGCGGCCGACGTGCCGCCCGCGCCGAACAGCGACACCACGGCCACCGCGGCCCGCGCCCGCAGCAGCCGGTCCCGGTGCCGGGTGGCCTCACCGAGGAACACCGCCAGCTTGGCGCCGAACGTGGTCGGCACCGCCTGCTGGGCGTGGGTGCGGCCGGCCATCACCGTGCCGGCGTGCTCGGCCACCAGCCGGGCCAGGCCGTCACCGACCTCACCGAGCAGCACCAGCAGCCGGTCCGCGGCGTCGCGCAGTTGCAGGGCCAGGGCGGTGTCCATGATGTCCTGGGTGGTGGCGCCGTAGTGCACCCAGGCGGCGTCCCGGTCGTCGAGCGCCTCGCAGATCTGCTTGACCAGCGGAAAGATCGGGTAGCCGACGTTGGCCGACTCGGCCCACAGCCGCTCCAGGTCGACCACGTCGAGCCGGCAGGCCCCGGCGATCCGCTCACCGGTGGCCTCGTCGATGACGCCGCCGTCGGCCAGCGCCCGCCCCAGCTCCGCCTCGACCAGCAGCCAGTCACGCACGGTGCGCTCCTGCGAGAAGACGGCCGCCATGGGTTCATCTCCGCCAAGCCGGGACAGCAGATCAAAGACCACGGTGTGCTCGCTTCCATCCGGTGTTCAATCGTTTGAACGACTGGAGACTATGACGCGGAACACGTTAAGGCAACCGTTTGAACGACCGATTCGGTTTCCGCCGGTAACACAAACGTCACGGAATGCCTCCTCCGTTCACTGTGGACGGCAGCGACATGGCCGGTCAGAAGGAGCCGTTCGACGCCGGTGACCGACCGCTCCGCACCCCTCACCCGCTGTAGGTTTCGCCAGAGTTTCGTGACAAGGGGTGATCATGGCGGAAGAGACCTGGCACGCGGCACGACTGATCCCGACCTCCGGCATCAACGGCGCCGACGAGCAGGAACGGCGGGCCACATCAGCGCTGCTCGCGGTGATGAGCGCGGTCCGCGAGTTCGGGCGGGCACTGACCCAGCCCTACGGCGCTCCGGCCGGCCCGGTGCAGACCTGGATCGAGGTGCCGTTCACCCTCGGTGACGGCAAGTCATTCCCCGACGGGCTGATCCGGGTGACCCGCGGCCAACGCCAGTGGACCGCCCTGGTCGAAGTCAAGACCGGCACCAACGAGTTGCAGGCCGAGCAGCTGGAACGCTACCTCGACATCGCCCGGGAGCAGGGCTTCGACGCCCTGATCACCATTTCCAACGAGGTCCCGCCGATGGCCGGTCAACACCCGACCCGGATCGACAAGCGCAAACTGCGCAAGGTCGCCCTGCACCACATCCCCTGGTCCCAGGTGCTGACCATGGCGGTGCTGCAGAAGGAGTACCGCGGCGTCGCCGACCCCGACCAGGCCTGGATCCTCGGCGAACTCATCCGCTACCTGGAACATCCCAAATCCGGCGCCCTGGAGTTCAGCGACATGGGCCCCTCCTGGGTTCCGGGCCGGGACGCGGTCGGCGCGGGAACTCTGCGCCCCACCGACGCGGCCGCCCCCGAGATCGCCGGGCGCTTCGACGCCCTGGTCCGGTACGCCGGGCTCAAGCTCGGGCGGCGACTCGGCACCGACGTCGTCCCCGCACTGACCCGCCGGGAACAGGCCGAACCATTGATCCGCACCCAGACGCTGGTAGCTCAACTCGCCACCACCGGCTCGATGACCGCGGCACTGCGCATCCCCGGCGCGGTCGGCACCCTGTCGATCACCGCCGACCTGCGCGCCGCGAAGATCACCTGCCACGTCGACATCGAGGCGCCCCGCGAGGGCCGGCCGACGACCCGGGTGAACTGGCTGGTCCGGCAGCTCAAGGACGCGCCGGACACGGTTCGCCTGGAGTCGTACGCCGCTCACGCCCGCGGCGCTGGCAGCGCCGAACTACTACACGCCGTCCGGGAGAACCCGGCGGTCCTGATCAGTGACCCGGCCCGCGAGTTGCGCACCTTCCGGGTGGCCCTGACCGCCCCGGCAGGCACCAAACGCGGTACCGGGCGCGGCGCGTTCATCGACTCGGTCCTGAACGCCATCGACGACTTCTACTCACAGGTCATCCAGAACCTCAAACCGTGGATGCCCGCGGCACCGCGCATGCGCTCCACCGACGACGCCCTCGCGATCGAACCGGTCCCGGCGGCGCTGGTCTCCACCGCCCTGTCCTCCCAGGACGAACCGGTCACCCCGAGACTCACCGACGACGGGTAGAGGGGCCACCCGGCCCTGCCGCCGGAGGATGACGATCCTCTCCAGGAGGCACCCCGGAGCGTCCCGGCCCGACCCCTGAACAGCGCGGACATCGGGAAGGAGGTGTCCCGGGCATCGTTCGCCGTTGGTGTGGTCTCCGCGGTCACCGAAGGCGGATGTGGGTGGTGGTGGCCGCGGACGGGTGGTTGGAGATCCGCCCCGAGGGCCACTTCATCACGTCCCGGATGCGCGACACCCGGCGGGCCGCGCCCGGGTTCCGGTGAACGGCGCTTGACTGTGCCCTAAGGGCACGGAGTCACATGGAACGGACGGTACGAACCGGACGAACCATGGAGGCTGGACATGAAACGACGGCATGGCATCGCCCTGCTGGGGGCGCTCGGCCTGGCCGGAACGTTCATCGCGGTGATGCCGCCGGCACAGGCGGCCGCCGAACCCGTGTGGGAGGCCTGCCCCGCGACAGTGATCACGGCGCCGCACACGGCACAGTGCACGAAGGTTCAGGTTCCGCTGGACTACAGCGACCCGGACGGCGCCACGATCGAACTGATGGTGTCGCGGATCGCCAGCAAGAAGCCGGAGAAGCGGCGCGGCATCCTGATGTTCAACCCGGGCGGGCCGGGCGGCACCGGGCTCGATCAGCCGGCGTTCCTGGCGAACCGGGGCATGCCGGCTAGCGTGCTGGACTCGTACGACCTGATCGGCATGGACACCCGCGGGGTCGGCCATTCGTCGCCGGTGAGCTGCGGTTTCCGGGCCGACGACGCCTATTGGGCCAACATTCCGCCGTACGCGCTGAACGACACCACCGCCGTGGCCGAGCAGTCGGCGCTCGCCGCCGAGGTGGCCCAGCGCTGCGCCGGCAACGACTCCGACGGCCGGCTGCGGCACATCACCACCGCGAACATGGCCCGTGACCTGGACCGGATCCGCGTCGCGCTGGGCGAGGAGAAGGCCAGCTTCTACGGGGCCTCCTACGGTTCGGCGCTGGGTGCCGCGTACGTCTCGCTGTTCCCGGAGTCCACCGACCGGATCGTGCTGGACAGCAACATGGCCGACACGCACCTGGACCGGGCCTCACTGCGCCGGTACGCGCACGGCTTCGAGGAGACGTTCCCGGACTTCGCGAAGTGGGCGGCCGAACGGCACGGCTCCTACGGCCTGGGCCGGACGGCCGCGCAGGTCCGTAAGACGTACTTCGCGATCGCCGAGCGCCTGGACCGGGCCCCGGCGGCGGACGGGACGACCGGCGCGCACTTCCGCTACCTGACCTTCGCCGGCGTCTACCACCCGATGCAGTACGGCCGGACCGCCCACATCTGGCAGTCGCTGCTCGGCCCGGCCACCGTCGAGGCCCCGCCGGTGGAGCCGGGCACGCCGCATCCGGTCGACAACGCGCTGACCGTCTACCTGGCGACGACCTGCAACGACGTCGACTGGCCGGAGGATCTGGCGACCTACCAGCGGGATGTGGCCGCGGACCGGAAACGCTATCCGCTGTACGGGGCGGCGGCCGCGAACATCCTGCCGTGCGCGCACTGGAAGTGGGAGCCGGCCGAGCCGCCGGTGCCGATCAGCAAGCAGGGGGCGGCGAACATCCTGCTGCTGCAGAACCGGCACGACCCGGTCACCCCGGCGGTCAACGCGGCCCTGTTGCAGGAGAGGTTCGGCAAGCGGGCGAAGCTGGTCACCGCCGAGGAGAGCGGCCACGGCGTGTACGTGCTCAGCGACAACGCCTGTGCGCTGGAGCTGACGACGGCGTACCTGGTCGACGGCCGGATGCCGGCCCGGGACACCACCTGCCGTAACTGAGACGGTGTTGAATGGCGGCATGCGGATGAGGGGCGGCTGGAGCACCCGTGAGATGGCCGAGTTCACCGGCACGACGGTGAAGACGGTCCGGCACTATCACCGGATCGGGCTGCTCGACGAGCCGGAGCGGGACACCAACGGCTACAAGAAGTACGGGATCCCGCACCTGCTCCAGCTGATGCGCATCCGCCGGCTGGTCGACGTGGGGGTGCCGCTCGCCGACATCGCCGCCGTTCAGGAGTCGCCCGAGGGCGCGGAGCAGACGCTTCGCGCCCTCGACACCGAGCTGGCCGCCAGTATCGAACGCCAGCAGCGGATGCGCGACCAGCTGGCCGAGTTGCTGCGGCGCCCGGATCTGGTCGGGGCGCCGCCGGGTTTCGAGGCGCACGCGGACGGCTTGACCGAGTTGGACCGTACGTTCATGTTGCTCAATTCCCGGGTCCTGGGTCCGGAGGTGATGGACGTGTTGCGCACGATGGAGGCCGGCCCGCCGTCACCGCAGGCGGTCGAGTTCCAGGCGCTGACCGACGACGCCTCCGACGAGGCGCGGCAGGATCTGGCCGAGCGCTACGCCGTGGAGATCCGCCGTGACATGGACGCCAATCCGGTGCTGGGCGCGGCGGTGGACCGGGTGCAGTCGGGCGGCGATCCGTCCACCCAGCCGGTCCTGCTGCACGCGGTCGTGGAGCTGCTGAACAAGTCCCAGATCGACGTCCTGCAACGCGCCAACGCGATCATCTATCCGCCGGCTGCGGGGCGGGCGTGAGCGGGAGGTCGCGCATGCCGCGGATCGGGGTGGACAGGTAGATGAGCGGGGACGCGATGGTCAGGGCGCCGAAGATCAGCAGGGTGGTGCGGGCGCCGAGTGGGCCGGCGAGGGCGCCGGCGAGCAGGCCGCCGAGCGGGATGGCGCCCCAGGAGACGAACTTGACGGTGGCGATCACCCGGGACAGCAGTTCGGGTGGGCTGGCCAGCATCCGGTAGGTGCGGGTGGTCACGCTGAGCACGACGGTGGCGGTGGCCAGGATCAGGTTGCCGGCGGCGAAGGCGACATAGGCGGTGACGCCGGTGCCGAGCGGGATGATCAGCGCCCCGGCCACGCTCACCGCGGCGGCGATGATCAGGCCGCGGGCGGTGCCGACCCGGTCGGTGAATCGGGTGGTCAGCGCGGCGCCGATCAGGGTGCCGAGGCCGTCGGCGGCGAGCAGCACCCCGACCAGTAGCGGCGAGGCGCCGAGTTCGCGGACCAGGTAGTACGGGAACAGGGCGAGCATCGCGCCGCAGACGAAGTTGGTGACGGTGGCGTCCCACATGGCCGGCCCGATGATCGGGTGCCGCACCACGTAGTGCCAGCCCTCGCGGATCATGGTGGCCATCGGCGGGCGTTCGGCCGGCTGCCGCACCCGCCGGGCCGGGAGGGTGCGCAGCAGCAGCGCGGAGATCAGATATCCGGCGGTGTTGACGAACAGGGTGGGCACCGCGCCGAGCGCCTGCACGGCGAATCCGCCCAGGGACGGCCCGCCGAGCTGGGTGACGGCGTGGGTGCCGGAGTTGAGGCTGTTGCGGGCCTGTAGTTGTGCGGGCGGCACGAGTTCCGGCAGGAAGGTCTGGTTGGCCACGTCGAACAGCACGTTGGCGAAGCTGACCACCAGCGCCACGGCGACCAGCTGGGCCACGGTCAGGACTTCGAACCACCAGGCCAGGGGTACGGACCCGATGGCCAGTGCCCGGGTGAGGTCGAGGACGACCTGCATGCCGCGCAGTGGCAGCCGCTGCACGATCACTCCGGCGGGCAGGCTGATCAGCAGGTACGCCAGATAGCCGGCCGCGGTGATCAGGCCCATCTCGAAGGCCGAGGCGTGCAGCACGGTCAGCGCGGTCAACGGCAGGGCCACCGTGCCGACCGCGGAGCCGAGATGACTTGTCGCGCCGGCGGCCCACCAGCGCCAGAACACACTGAGTTCCATAATGGAACTGACTATAGTGATGAGGGTGAGAAGAGTCGACCTCGCCGACGCGGACTGCGGGATCGCCCAGTCCCTCGGGGTGCTGACCGATTGGTGGACGTTCCTGATCGTCCGGGACATCGCCGGTGGGGTGACCCGCTTCGACGGCCTGCAACGCGGCCTCGGCATGAGCCGCCGCGCGCTGACCGAGCGCCTGGCCGCCCTCACCGAGCACGGCGTGCTGCGCCGGCGGCGTTACACCGACCGGCCGCCGCGCTACGACTACCTGCTCACCGCCAAGGGCGAGGGGCTGCTGCCGGTGCTGATCGCGTTGCAGGAGTGGGGCGACCGGCACGTGCTCGGCGACGGATCACTCACCGCCACGGCGGCGGCCGGCTCCGCGGAGGCACGCCGGATGCACGCCCTGGTCGGACGGAAGATCCCGGACCTGACTGTGGTACGTCATGACGGCTCAGCCGTTCCGCCCGCCGACCCGGACGCGTGGACGGTCCTCTACTGCTTCCCCGGCGCGTTCGTCCCCGGAGCACAGGGCCTGCCACCGTACTGGTCGGACATTCCCGGCGCCCCCGGCTGCACTCTGGAGTCCCGGACGTATGCCGAGCGGGCCGCCGACTTCGCCGCCGCCGGGGCGCGGGTGCACGGGGTCAGCACCCAGCGCCCGGACCAGCTGGCCGCCTTCGCCGAACACGCCGCCCTGCCGTTCCCGCTGCTGTCGGACGCCGACGGGCGGCTCACCGCGGCGCTGCTGCTGCCCACCTTCCGGGCCGCCGGCACCGACCGGCTGAAACGGGCCACCCTGCTGCTGGACCGGGCCGCGACGGTGCGCGCGGTCCAGTTCCCGGTCACCGACCCGGCCGGATCGGTGACCGAGATGCTGCGCCTGGTTCAGGAGCACGCCCGGATCTGATCACCCGGCCCGTTCGGCGGCTACCAGTTCGCGGACGGCGGGGGCGACCTCGGCGGCGAACTCCTCGATGGCCGACGGGTCGTCGCTGGCCAGGATGAACGCGCTGATCCCGTGCTCCAGCGCCAGTCCGGCCAGGTCTTCGGCCCACTGTTCGGCGGGACCGTTCAGGAACGACGTACCGAAGGAACTGAACTGGCCGTTGATGTTGAGCAGACGCCGTACCGCGGCCGGGTCCCGTCCGTTCTCGGCCGCACTGTCGTCGATGTGTTTGTTGATGTCGGCATAATCAGCGGGGCCGTTCGAAAGGTAGGACAGCGACGGCAGCACCCCGTCGGCGGCCCGGCCGATCAGGCGCAGCATCTTCGGCTTGTAGGCGCCCACCCAGATGCTCATGTCGTGCGCCGGCGCCGGACCGCGCTTGAGGCCGTCCGCCTGGTAGTAGGTGCCCTGCACGTTGACCGGCCCGGGACGGCCGTCGTCCCACACCGCGCGGATCACCTTGATCGCCTCGCCGAGGGCGGCGACCGACTGGCCGGGGGTGAGCCGGCGGGCCCCCATCGCCTCGATGCCGTCCCAGAACGCGCCGGCGCCGAGACCGAGTTCGATCCGGCCGCCGGTGAGCCGGTCCAGGCTGGCGTGACTGCGGGCCAGCACCGCCGGCGGGCGCAGGGGGAGGCTGAGCACGTTGCCGCTGAGGCGGATTTTTTCGGTACGGGCCGCCGCGTACGAGATGAGGGTCCAGGTGTCGTGGAATCGGGGCAGGTACGGGTGGTCCTGGAAGGTGGCCAGGTCGAGTCCGGCCCGGTCGGCGACTACCGCCAGCTCGACGGCCTGATGGACCGGCTGGGCGGTGGGGGTGATGAACGTACCGAAGAGAAGGTCGTGTCCGTAATCGGTCATAATGCTCAGGCCTCCACGAAGAAGTTGTCGCGGAACAGGTTGGTCGGGTCGTAGCGCCGCTTCAGCAGGCGCAGCCGTTCCATGGTCGCCCCCGGGAACGCGTCGGCGACCCGTGCAGGGGACGGATCGGTCTCGAAGCTCAGGTACAGCCCGTCGAAGTGCGGCAGCAGCGCCGCCCACCCCTCGTCGACCCGGCGCTTCGACGATCCCATCACGGCGATCGAGAAGTTGGCCGTACGATGGGCGTAAGCGGTCTCGGCCGGGTCCACGTCGGCGACCGCGCCGCCGACCGTCCGGATCTGGAACCAGTGCACCGCCCCGCTCGCGATCAGCGCCGCCGCGGCCGCCGCGAACTCCGGGGTGAGGTGCTCGATCAGCCCGGACCGGGAGACCGGATCACCCTGCCCCTGGTGGTAGCCGTCGGCGGCGTTGGACATCACCGACGCGTACGGCTGCAGGGTCACGTTCTGCTGGTAGAGCGGCGCGACCGCGGCGATCGGCTGCAACGTGTCGATGATGGTCTCCGGGTCGGCGCTGTCGACCATGGCCATCAGCTGGGCGAACGCCGGCTGACCGGGCCGCCGCCCACCCATGATCAACTGCCCGCTGAGGGTGCGTGGCGCGGCCTCGATCGCCCGGCCCCAGTCGACCAGCAGCCCGGCCGGGTCGTCGGCGGCCACCACCAGCTGCGCGAACCCGACGTCACCCACCTCGTCGACGGCGAAGTCGAACGAGGTGACGACGCCGAGGTTGGCGCCGGCGCCGCGGACCGCCCAGAAC
This sequence comes from Actinoplanes sp. G11-F43, assembly GCF_050589265.1. Taxonomy (NCBI): domain Bacteria; kingdom Bacillati; phylum Actinomycetota; class Actinomycetes; order Micromonosporales; family Micromonosporaceae; genus Actinoplanes; species Actinoplanes sp. G11-F43. Next base: position 91,009 of record NZ_JBNZCE010000009.1, on the reverse strand, counting down.
AGGTCGGAGTTCTCGCCGGCCGAGGCGCGCACCACCGAGCCGTCGGCCAGCACCATCTCGACGCCGCGCAGGTGGTCGATGGTGAGCCCGTGCTCGCGGGCCAGCCAGCCGACCCCACCGGCGGTGGCCAGGCCGCCGACGCCGACACCGCCGTAGTCGCCGGAGCTGAGCGCCCAGCCGTGCGGGGCGAGGAACTGGGCGACGTCCATCCAGCGGGCGCCGGGACCGACCCGGATCAGGCGCTGACCGTGGTCCAGGATCTCGATGCCGTTCATCGCGGCCAGGCTGATCACGATGCCGCCGTTGTTGGTGGACCGGCCGCTGATGCCGTGCCCGGCGCTGCGGATGCCGAGCGGCAGGTCCGGGTGGGCGCGGGCGAAGGCCAGGGCGTCAGAGACCTCCGCGGTGGTACGGGGCCGCAGCACCAGGCCGGGGGCGCCACCGCGCATGTAGGTGTTGCGGACCCGCGCGTAGTCGAGGTCACCGGGTTCGACGGCGGTCTCGGCGAGACTGGCCGGGATCGCGTCGTAGTCGATGCCGTCGCGGCGTCTGGCCAGCACCGACGGCGGCCGGTAGACGGTCGCCGGGCCGGTGTCGCGCAACGACGACCAGGCGTCCAGGGTGGGGAGCTGCTCCGCGCGTACCAGAAAAGTGTCAGCACCCAGAGTGAGCAGCTCGTCGGGGCCGAGGCCGGGCTCGACGATCAGGATCCGGCGGATCTCGCCCGGGTCCCGGCCGGCGTCGGCCGCGGCCTGGTCGATCGTCTTGTGCGCGGTGGCGAGATCGTCGGCGCTCAGCACCGCGAGGTCGGCGAGCCAGGCGTCGGCGTGCCGCCCGGCGGTCCGCAGGCTCTCCGGATCGTTTCCGGACAGCCAGATCGGGACGCGGTGGGCGGGCAGGGGGCCACGCTGCGCTTTGGGCACCCGGTGGTGGGTCCCGGCGAACCGCAACGGCCCGGTTTCGCCGGCGTCCAGGATGCCCTGCACGATTTGTGTCACCTCACCGGTGTGCCGGCCGATCAGGCCGAGATGCAGCCGGCCGCCGGAGAGCAGGTCGAGGCTGGCGGCGGCCCGGCCGATGACTGTCGGCTCCCGGCCGTCGGTGGGGAGCCCGATGGTGGCCAGGCCGACCCGCTCGGTCTGGCCGGCGATCCAGGTCAGCAGGGTCCAGCTGTCCGTCTCCGGGCCGTCGGGCACCGCCACCAGGTCGTACCCGAGCTGTTCGGCCTGGCGGGCGGCGGCCACCGAGGTGACCAGCGCGCCGAATCGCACCCGATGTGTCATGACGTCTCCCGACGGTTGATGTGTCAACTCGTTGATACATCAACCATGGCCCGATCAGCAAACGGACGTAATATTCGACCCGTGACCGCGACACCGGACGTCTCCACCGCCTGGCAGGCCTATCAGCGCATGCGTGTGCTGCTGAACGGGCAGATCAGCCGCGAGCTGGGCCGCACCACCGGGCTGTCCGAAGCCGATTACGACATCCTGTTCTTCCTGGAGCAGTCCGCCGAAACCAGTGTCCGCTCGGTGGCCCTACGCTGCGGACTCGCCTGGGAGAAGTCACGTCTGTCACACCAGCTGCGCCGGATGGAGCAGCGCGGCCTGATCGAGAAATCCCCCGGAGCCATCATCCACCTGACCGCCCGGGGCCGCGAGCAGATCGCCGCCGCCCGCGACTGCCACGAGGCGGCGGTGGCCCGCTACTTCGGCGACGTCCTCTCCGCCGACCAGCTGGCCGCCCTGGCCGCCATCTCCGACCGGGTGGTGGCCCGCCTGGAAGAGGACATGCCCCACCACGGCCGGGACTGACCGGGGCGCGAGGGTTGAGGTGCGCCCTCACTGCTGACGCCGAAAGCGGGCCCAGTCGTGGCCGGCATCGGCGAGTTCACGGAAGTGCGGCGCCGGAGATCGCTCGGCCCATTCCTCGCCCCGGACGGCACAGGCCCCGGCGAACGCGGTGACGGCCTTCGGTGGACTGTTGCGCCAGGCGGGCACACTCGCTGCCCATTTCTCCGCCTCCTCCGGCGTGTGACCGGCACGGATGAGCCGGACGACCATGAGCGCCGTGTCGATCCAAGCGGCCCCACGGCAGGGCATCGCCCAGTCGACGACGGCGATCGACATCGGATCGACCAGGAAATTGGCGGTGTTCATATCGGTATGGACGAGGGTGTCACCGTCGACGACGTCCGAGGTGAGGTATCCGGCCCAGCGCGTGGTCGCCGGCTGGATCCGTACCGGAGGTCGCGGTGCCCGGATGCCCGCCATCGCGGTCAGGGTGCCGGCCAGCCGCGGCAGGTCCGGCGATCCGGGCGTCACATCGAGGTGACGCCCGGGCGCCTTGTCAAAACCGAGCAGGATCCAGCCGACCGCTTCGACATGCCACCGCAACCGCGGCGCGAACGCGGGCAGGTGCGGGTTGAGCCCGGCTTCGCGGCGGTGCAGCCACGCCAGCCGGTGCGTCTCCCGGACGGCTTTGCAGAACACCTCACCACGCTCGGTGTGCAGAATGGCCGTCATGTCGGCGACCGACCCGGCCCGCACCGGCAGCACCCGGCCGACCGCCCCGGTCCGGGCCTCGACCGCCGAGCGGGCGGCGGAGGGCAGCTGATGCCAGTGGAACCGGGGCACGCATCCTCCGTCGCGGTGGGGGCAGAGCGCCGATCACGCTACGCCCCGCCTCCACCGGCTGGCGGCTACTTCGCGGGGGTGTCGTGGCATCCGGCGTGACACTGTGAGCAGTCGCTGCGGGTCTCCAGCGGCCACAGCTCGGTGTCGACCCGGTAGCCGGCCGCGTGATGGCGGCGACGACGTCGGCGAGCTTCACCCGGACGGTCGACACGGCCGGGTCATCGTCCGGCACGTGGTGGATGAACCGGCCCGCCCCGGACCGGCATCTCCGGCGCGAGCTCGGGATGCTCTTCGGCGATACGGGCAGTCAGCCGGCGGAACAGGCCGCTGGAGCCTGCAAACCCATGTCCGTACCTCGATCGGCCCCGACAGCTACCGTCCGAAGGATGGGTGCAGCGTCACCGCTCGTCGCACCGACCCATGTGGTGTGGGTGTCCGCTGAGCTGCGCCAGGCCGTCCACGAGGAGAAACCCGGCGCGAAAGTGCCCCGGGGGTCTACCGCACAGGACCTAAAGCAGGGTCCGGTAGAAGTCGGCGTGCCGTTCGGCTGCGGCACGCCATGTGTGGGCCGCGGCCAGGGCCCGTCCGGCTGCGGCCCGTGACGGCGACGGATGGTCGACGGCGTCACGCAGCGCCACCGCCAGCGACGACGGATCGGTGCCGTACAGCACCGTGTCACCGAAGACCTCGCGCAGCACCGGGAGGTCGCGGGTCACCACCGGGACACCGGCGGCCAGGGCCTCCATCGCGGCCAGGCCGAAACCCTCCTTGGTGGACGGGAAGGCGAAGACCGCGGCCCCGGCGACCAGTCCGGGCAGCACATCGTGGTCGACCGGTCCCAGCACGATCGGCTTAACTCCCAGCTCAGCGGCCTTCGTCTCCCACTCGGCGCGGTAGTCGCGGTAGTCGAAGAGCGTTTCGCCGCCGGCGATGACCAACGTCAAACCCGTCAATTTGCCGTACGCCTCCAGCAGCTCGATCGACCCCTTCCGCGGCTCGATACCGCCGACCGCGAGGATGTAGCGACCGTGAGCGCCCGACGGCACGGCAGTGGCGAACCGTGCGGCGTCGACACCGTTCGGGATCACCGTCGGTGACAGCCCCCACCCCTCGTGGACCTCGCGGGCGACAGCCGCCGACACGCACAGATGCGCGAACGGCCGGACGATCGCCTTCTCGTGACAGGCCGCCAGCTCCGGAGTGGTGAACTGGTCCAGGTGGTGGATGGTGCGCACACACCTGTCGACGGCGTTGGCGCTGATGCAGTCCTGGGCGTGCACGATGTCGTACTCGCCGGGCGTGAACGCGGCCCGCAGCACCGCGATCGACCGCAGGATCCGAGGACCCACCCCCTCGTCCGGTACGTCCGGGAACGGCCACGTCCAGCTCGGCCACGACCAGGCCGGCTTTCCCCCACGTACGCGCAAGGATGTTGCCGGCCGGTCCGACCACCTTGGCTTGTCCGAGGAACCGCATGCCACCGGCGACGCCGGTCTGGTTCGAGGAGACGACGACGATCTGGTTCTCGGCGGCACGGGCGCAGTCGTAGAGGCCGAACAGGCGCGACTGCCGGTCCTGGGAGAGTTTCGCGGCGGCGTTGGTGTAACTGGTCGGCCAGGCGGACAGGCAGGCGACTATCTGCGCGCCGTCCACCGCCAGGGCGCGCGCCGACTCGGGGAACGTCTTGTCGTCGTCCATCAGCATGCCGATCCGGCCGGCCGGGGTGTCGAAGGCGGCGAACCCCACACCAACTACCTACCGGTCACGCTCAGCGACGGCTGGACGGGGCGTCAGGCGTCGTACAGCTCGAAATTCGCCGGATCGGGTTCGGGACGGATGTCCACTCCCGCGGCCCGCACGTCCTCGTCGGTGACCGTCAGGTCGGCCCGGTCGCCGAGCATCGCCGCCATCAGGGCGTCGAGCATCTCCAGGTGCCCCTCCCGGGCCTCGGCCACGGCGACCCTGATCCGGTTGAAGGCGCGGTCGACGCGGGCGCCCCGCTCCCCTTCGTCACGCAGCTTCCGATCGATGAGGCTGGACTCCAGAAAACTCGAATAGGGGGTCCGCAACGCGAGCAGCGAATCGGCGGTGGACCGGAACAACATGAAGAGGACCGGCTTGGCGTTGGCGCCCGCACCGCCGTCCAGGCGCACCTCGAAGAGCTGCTGAAGCCCCGCCAGCAACGACACGTAGTGCGCGTGCAGCGCGGCGTTGAAGGTAGGCGACTCCGGGTAGTACCCGCCGAATCCCCGCTGCTGGGCGCCGAGGTAGGCCCGGACCAGATCCCGCCTGTCAAACATGAGTCATCCCCGGATCGAAGAGTGCGATCAACGTGGATCCTGTCAGGACGCCGATCCAGGTGTATGCCGGGATCCCGGCCCGATACCCTTCCGCGATCACCACGGGAGAGGTGGCACGGATGAGGCACTCGTTCGCTGTTTCGATCACTGCGGTCCTGCTCGCCACCGGCTGTTCGGCGACCCCGCCGGCCACCGCCACGGCACCGCCGAGCGCCGCGTCGTCATCACCACCGCCGATCGACGTGCAAGCCCTGGTCCAGGCGGTGATGATCCCGGAGGACAGTCTGACGGACGCCGGCGGCCCGGCCAAGCCCGGCTGGCCCGACGAACTCGGCGCCGGATGGGTGTCCTTCATCTGCCGGGAGCCGGTCGGCACGCCCGACCTGGGCCTGAGCGCCAAATTCACCCGCACCTGGGTCGACCCGGACGCCTGGTTCGTGCAGGTGTCCACCTTCGCCTGGACGAACCACTCCGGCACACAGATGCTCGACCGGCTCCGGGACGCGACAGCCGCGTGCACCGAACCGTTCAGCATGAACCAGGACCTGATCGCCTTCACTCCCGAGATCAAGCTGCCCACGTACCCGGAGGTGGCGGGTTTCGCGCACTGCGCCAGGGTGAAGAACGGCCCGGACCGCAAAGCCGGGAAGAACTGCTACGCGTACGTCGCCAAGGGCAACGCCCTGACCAAGGTGGAACTGCGCAACAGCGGTTCCGGAAAACTGGACGACACGCTGCTCGCCATCACCACAGTGGTGGCGCAGCGACTGCGCCAGAAGGCCTGAACAGTCAAGGAGCGCCCGGGGCCGGTGACAGTGACCCCGTTGCGGACCGTCGAGGACGCCGACCGGGACCGCCGCCTGTCCGCGGTGGTGGAGTCGGCGTCGGGAGCCGAGCTCACGCCGGAGCGGACAGGAGACACCGCCGACACGATCCGCGTCGAACTGGTCCGCCTGAACCGCGAGTTCGCCCACTACGCCCCGGAGGGGCACCCGGCTCCGGAGGTCGAACTACGGTCGGCAGTTCCTCCCGCATGAAGTAAACACATAGACGGCTGAGCATGAGTCGCCATTGTGCACGTCTCGGGAATCGGTATTTTGATCGATGTCCGTGAGTGCGAAATGGGAGCGCGCCGGTGATCGAGACACGCACGGACCCGGAGACCCGCACGTTCGGGCCGGTGGAGTGGCTGGCGCTGCTGCTGGTGCTCCTGGTCGTCTTCCGCGGGCCGATCGGCGGGCTGGTCTCCGATCCGCGATTGCAGACGTGGACGACGGTGTTCGTGTCGGTGCTCGTACAGGCGGTGCCGTTCCTGGTCTTCGGGGTGGTGTTGTCGGCGCTGATCGCGGTGTTCGTGCCGCGGTCGTTCTGGGCGCGGGCGCTGCCCCGGCATCCGGCGGCCGCCGTGCCCGCGGCGAGCCTGGCGGGGGTGGTGCTGCCGGGCTGTGAGTGCGGCAGTGTGCCGATCGCCGGTTCGCTGATCCGGCGGGGTGTGACTCCGGCGGCGGCGCTGGCGTTCCTGCTGGCCGCCCCGGCGATCAACCCGATCGTGCTGACCGCGACGGCGGTGGCCTTCCCGGACGATCCGGAGATGGTGGTGGCCCGCGGCCTGGCCAGCCTGGTGGTGGCGGTGGGGATCGGCTGGCTGTGGCTGCGGCTCGGCAAGACCGAGTGGATCAAACTGCCGCGCCGCCCGGACCTGGACGGCGATTCGAAGTCACGGGCGTTCTGGGCGTCCTGCCGCCACGACGTCATGCACGCCGGCGGGTTCCTGGTGGTGGGCGCGGCCGCCGCCGCGACGATCAACGTGATCGTCCCCGAGTCGTGGTTGCGGGCGCTGGCCGCCGAACCGCTGCTGTCCATCCTGGCGCTCGCGATTCTGGCCGTCCTGCTGTCGATCTGCAGTGAGGCGGACGCGTTCGTGGCCGCCTCGCTGTCCCAGTTCTCGCTGACGTCAAGGCTGGTGTTCCTGGTGGTGGGACCGATGGTGGACCTGAAACTGATCTCGATGCAGGCGGGCATGTTCGGCCGGGTGTTCGCGTCCCGGTTCGCGCCGGCCACGTTCGTGACGGCGGTCGTGGTGGGCACCGCGTTCGGGGTGGTGGTCTGGTGAACCGGCAGGCGCAGGCGGTCGTGATGCTGCTGTTCGGCGGCGCGGTCCTGAAGGCGGGTCTCACCGACATCCATCTGCGGTACGTGAAGGAGGGCCTCCGCCCGTTCCTCCTGATCGCCGGGGCGCTGCTGGTGGTGGCCGCGGTGATGACGCTCTACCACGAGTTGCGGCCCACCGGCGACGCCGAGCACGCCCACCACGAACCACGGGTCGGCTGGCTGCTGATCCTGCCGGTCATCGGCCTGCTGCTGGTGTCGCCTCCGGCGCTCGGCTCGTACGCGGCGGGCCAGGCCGGCACCGCCCTGGCGGGGGCTTCGTCCGAGTCGGAGTTCGGGCCGCTGCCGCCGGGTGATCCGGTGCCGTTGAGCCTGATGAGTTACGCGTCGCGGGCGGTGTTCGACGAGGGCCGCAGTCTCTCCGGGCGCAACCTGCGGCTGATCGGTTTCGTCAGCACCGGCCCGGACGGGCGCCCGCTGCTGGCCCGGATCACGCTGGCCTGCTGTGCCGCCGACGGCCGCCCGGTGAAGGTGGGGTTGACCGGCGCGGTGACTGTCGGCGCGCCCGCCGACTCCTGGGTGCAGGTGATCGGGCGCTATCACCGCCGGGTGGACAAGGATCCGGTCAACAACGCGGCGGTGCCGTATCTCGAGGTGACCGATTGGCAGCGGATTCCAGCACCTCGGAAGCCGTACGAATGAAGCATCTCGGTCTTGTGATCGCCATCGCCGCGACCGCGGTGCTGATCGTCAGCGGGGGTGATCCACCGCCCGCCGGGCCGCCGCCACAGATCGCGATCACCAGCCTGGCTTTTCGACCGCTGCTGTTTCTCGACACCCGGACCGCGGTGGGTACGGCGGCCAGCGACGACGACCGCTTTCTGCGGCTGCTGCGGCACAGCCCGGACGGGTCCGTGCGGGAGCTGCGCCGGGCGGCCGTCGAGCACCGTCCGGTGTTCAACGGGCTGATCGTCGCCGGTGACGATATCGTCTGGTCGGAAGCGGACAACACCCGGATGCCGCAGATCTGGGCGGCGAGCGGTCGCGGCGCCGGGAAGCCCCGGCTGCTGACCGAGGACGCCGGGGACGCGACCCTGTACGGCAGCGAGTACGACCTGGTGCACCACGACGGCCGGGTGTATTGGACGGCCCGCACCCCGGACGGCACGGTCACCGAGATCCGGTCGGTCGCACTGACCGGAGGCCGGGTCGAGGTCACCCGGGAGAACGGTGAGTGGACGCTCGGGCCGTGGCCGTGGCTGGACGACGGGGCGAGTGACGGCGCGGCCGCCACCCTGATGCGCAACCGGGACACCGGTCAGGAGATCACCGTGCCCACCGCCGGGGCCGAGTTCGCCGCGTGCAGCCCCACCTGGTGCCGGGTGATGGTCCTGGCGGACGATGATCTGGCCCGGATCGACGTGATGCGCCCGGACGGGTCGCAGCGGCGGCGGATCGCCGGTGGCACGGCCCGCACCGGGGTCCCGGACGTGGCGATCCTGGACCGGTTCGAGATCCTCGCCGAGCCGGGACCGGAGTCGGCCACCACCGGCACCGCGGCCCTGCTGCTGCACGACCTCGGCACCGGTGACACCGTCGAGCTGGCCCCGGACGCCAACGACGCGCAGAGCCGCGACGGTTTCGTCTGGTGGTACGGCAGTGACGCCCGGTGGCGGGTCCTGGACCTACGGACGGTCTGAGACGAAGGCCAGCACCTCGTCGACCAGCCGCCCGGTGGCGTCGTCGCGCAGCGCGTAGTAGACGTTGCGGCCCCGGCGCGCCCGGCTGATCAGCCCGGCGTGGCCGAGGTTGCGCAGGTGGTGGGCGACCGCTGTGGGGTGGGCGTCGACCACCTCGCACAGTTGCGCCGGGGTGGCCTCTCCGGCCCGCAGCAGCACCAGGATGTGCAGGCGGTGCTGGTAGGCCATGCCGCGCAGGGCTTCCACGGCCCGGTCCAGGTGGTCCGGTTCGATGCTCATGCCGTCGCCACCGTCCGGGCCATTCGCGACAGCGGCCAGGAGACCGCGAGGAACAGGGTGGCGATCAGGGCGATGCTGGCGCCGGCGGCCACGTTCCAGCGGCTGGACACGTACAGCCCGGCCAGCCCGGCGCCGATCGCGAACAGTACCGCCAGCCCGGTGACGACGGCCTGCCGGTGGGACCACAGGCGGGCCGCGGCGGCCGGGGCGACGATCAGGGACAGGGCCAGGATGGTGCCGACGGCCGGGACCACGGTCACCACCACCACTTCGATGGTGAGCAGCAGAATCACATCCCAGACTCCGACGGCGACCCCGGCGGCGCGGGCCCCGGCCGGGTCGAATCCGGTGTAGAGCAGCGGCCGGGCGCCGACGGTCAGCACGGCGGACACCACGACCAGCACCCCCGCGGTGATCATCAGATCCGTCTCGGTGACCGTGAGGATCGAGCCGACCAGGAACGACGACAGGTCCCGGTTGAACCCGTCCTGGGTGGCGACCAGGGCGGCGCCGAGCGCGAACCCGCCGGACAGCAGCACTCCGGTGGCCGCCGCGGCGTCCTGTCCCCGCCGGCGGGCCAGCGCGGCCACCCCGAGCGCCACCACGGCACCGGCGAGCACCCCGCCGAGCAGCAGGTTGACACCGATGATGGCGGCGGCGACCACCCCGGGGAAGGTGGCGTGGGTGAGTGCCATGGTGAAGAACGCCAGCTTCCGGGCCACCACCCGCACCCCGATCAGGCCGGTCAGCGCGCCGACGAGGATCACCTCGGCGATCGCGCGGTGCATCACGTCGTCCACGCGCGAACCCTCCGCACCGGTAGAAGCAGCAGGTAGAACAGCACGAGCACGAGGACGACCGACGAGGCGGCGGGCAGGGCCACCCCGTACGACAGGGACGCGGTCCAGCTGAGCAGGAGGCCGGCGTACCCGGCGGCGAGCACCGCGACCGTGCCGACCACCGCCATCACCGCGAGCCTGCCGGTGACCAGCCGGGCGGCGGCGGCCGGGACGATCAGCAGGGCCACCACCAGGATGGTGCCGACGGCCCGGACCGCGGCGACCACGACCAGCGCGAGCAGCACGTTGAGCCACAGGTCGAGCCAGCCGGTGCGCAGTCCGGCGGCGGCCGCCCCGGCCGGGTCGAAGGCCCGGAACAGCAGGACCCGGGCGCCGACGGCCAGCGCGACCAGGATGACCACGGCGAGCACGGCGGTCTCGGCGAGCTGTCGCGGGGTCACGGTCAGCAGGCGGCCGAAGAGGAAGGCGGTCAGATCCGAGGTGTACGAGGTCCGGCGCGACACCAGGATCACCCCGATCGAGAACATCGCGGTCAGCACGACAGCGGTGGCGGTGTCGTCGGACAGGTCGACCACCCGGGTGAGGACGGTGAGCACCACGGCGGTCAGCAGCCCGGCCAGCAGCGCACCGAGGAACAGGCCGTCCACCCCGGAGGCGACGAATCCGATCACCACGCCGGGGAAGACGGTGTGGGTGAGCGCGTCGGAGACGAACGACAGCCGGCGGACGAAGACGAACACGCTGACCGGGCCGCAGATCAGCGCGAGCAGGGCGATCTCGGCCAGCGCCCGGCTCATGAAGGGCAGCTGGAACGGTTCGATCACGGTTCCACCAGCAGCATCCGGCCGTCGGAGACTTCCAGAGCGGATCTGCCGTACGCCTGGCGCAACGGTCCCGCGGTCAGGGTCTCGGCCGGCGGGCCGAGTGCCCACTGCCGCCCGTTGATCAGGCACACCCGGTCGGCGAGGTCGCGGGCGACGGCCAGGTCGTGGGTGCTGAACACGACGGCGGTGCCGGCCTCGGACGCCTCGCGCAGCACCCGCAGGATGGCCTCCTGGCTGACCGCGTCGACGCCGTTGAACGGTTCGTCGAGCAGCAGCAGGCTCGGTTCGGCGGCGACCGCGCGGGCCAGCAGGACCCGCTGGCGCTGGCCGCCGGAGAGGGTGCCGAAGCGGTGCCGGGCCCGGTCGGCGAGCCCGACCCGCTCCAGCGCGCCGGTGACAGCGGCCCGGTCGGTGGCGCGGGCAGGGCGCCACCAACCGAGCCGCCGATAGCGGCCCATCATCACCACCTGCTGGACGCTGACCGGGAAGTCCGGGTCCAGGCTGCCGCTCTGCGGCACGTATCCGGCCTGGCCACGGGCCTTCGCGGGGGTTCGCCCGGCGACGGTGGCGGTGCCGGCCAGCACTTCGGTGAGGCCGAGCATGGACTTGATCAGGGTGGTCTTGCCGGCGCCGTTCGGGCCGATCAGGGCGAGCCGCTGCCCGGCATCCACGTCGAGGTCGACGCCGGTGACGACGGGTGTGCCCTGGTATCCGACGCTGACTCCGGTGTAGTGCAGGACAGCGGTCGCCACGTCAGCCGGCCAGCGCGTCGACGATGGTCTTGGTGTTGTGCCGTTCGGCACCGAGGTAGGTCTCGCCGGGCGTGCCCGGACCACCGAGGCTGTCGCCGTACAGGGCGTCCTCTCCGGCGACGACCTTGACACCGGCCTGCCGGGCGATCAGTTCGGCGGTCTCCGGCGGCAGGGAGCTCTGCGCGAAGACGGCCTTGGCCCCGGTGGCCTTGATCTTCGCGACCAGGTCGGTGACCTGCTTGGCGGAGAGTTCGGCGTTGTTGCCGGCGGTGGAGAAGACCGAGCCGACGAACTCCAGGTCGTAGCGCTGGATGTAGTAGCCGAGCGCGTCGTGGTCGGTGACCAGCTTGCGGTCCGCCTTGGCGATCTTCTCCCAGGCGGCGGCGTTCTCGCTGTCCAGCTTGTCCAGCTCGGCGGCGTACGCGGTCAGGTTGGTGCTGAACACGCCGGCCTGGGCGGGGTCGGCGGCGGCGAGGCCCTTCTGGATGTTCTCGACCATGATCTTGGCGTTGCGCGGGTCGTGCCAGATGTGCGGGTCGTGCTCCTCTTCGCCCTCGGCGTGCTTCTCCTCCTCTTCCTCGTGGCCGTGCTCGTCCTCCTCGTGGCCGTGCTCGTCCTCGTGGTGGTGGCCGCCCTCGCGCAGGGTCACGCCGGTGCTGGAGTCGACGACCGGGCCGGTGTAGCCGGCCGACTCGATGGTGCGGTCCAGCCACTCCTCCAGGCCGACCCCGTTCTTGACCAGTACCTTGGCGGTGGCGATGGCCTGCATGTCGGCCGGGTTGGGCTCGTAGTCGTGCGGGTCCACGTTGGGCTTGATGATCTGGGTGACGCTGACCGCGTCGCCGCCGATGGTGCGGACGAAGTCGGCGATCTCCGGGGTGGTGGCGACGACGGCGAGCTTGGGCACCGGCGCGGCGGGCTGCCCGGCTTCCGGTTCGGGGTCGGCGCCACCGCACCCGGCGATCACGGTGGTGGCCGCGGCGACGGCCGCGACACGGAACAAAAGGCCGTACTTCATCGATTCCACTCCTGTCACTGAGGAGCGGAACGATAATCGTTTTCACAAATTATCGTCTAATGGCAAATTGACTATGTGTCCACATCCGGTCCGCGCTCCCGCTCTTCGAAGAACTGAGAGATCGCTGGGAACTTCCGGGCGGCAGGCGACGACTACACCCTGACCCGAACGCCGATACCCCCGCGAGGACACCGATGGCGGTAAGCACCGATGTCTCCACACCCGTCCCGACCGTCAGAACCGCCGGCCGCCGCAGCTTCGGCCCACTGCTGCTGCGCCTGCACTTCTACGCCGGGATCCTGGTCGCCCCGTTCATCCTGATCGCGGCGAGTACCGGATTCCTGTTCACCCTGGTCCCCACCCTCGACAAGATCGTCTACAGCTCCGAGCTGACCGTCGCCACCACCGGGGACGCGACCTTGCCGGTGGCCCGGCAGATCGACGCGGCCCGGGCCGCCCATCCCGACGGAGACCTGATCGCCGTACGGGTGGGTGAGGGCGACGCCACCACCCAGGTCGACTTCAGCCACCCCTCGAATCCTGATCTGGCGCACACCGTCTACGTCGACCCGTACACCGGCGACCCGGCCGGGCAGCTCACCACCTGGTGGGGCGCCACCCCGCTGAACACCTGGCTCGACCAGTTCCACCGCGACCTGCATCTGGGCCCGACCGGCGAGCTGTACTCCGAGTTCGCGGCCAGCTGGCTGTGGATCCTCGCCCTCGGCGGCGTGATCCTGTGGTGGCGGCGGCAGCGCGGCCGGCGTACCGCCAAGTCCCTGCTCGCCCCGGACCTGGCGGCCAAGAAGGGCGTCCGGCGCACCCGCAGCTGGCACGCCGCCCTCGGGGTGTGGCTGGCCGCCGGCATGCTGATCCTCTCGGCCACCGGCCTGACCTGGTCCGGGTATGCCGGCGCCAACTTCGCCGCCGCCCTGGACGAGTTGAAGGGCAACCGCCCGTACGTCACCACCACCCTGGACGGCACCGCCGCCGCCTCCTCGGGCGGTCACCACGGCTCGTCCGCGGCCGCCGCCCCGGTGGATCCGGCCGCCGTCGACACCGTGCTGGCCACCGCCCGCGGCGCCGGCCTGGACGGCCCGCTGGCGATCACCCCGCCCGCCGACACGGCGAGCGCCTGGACGGTCACCCAGAACGACAACGTCTGGCCGGTACGCCTGGACAGCCTCGCCGTCGACTCCACCGGCGCCGTCGTCGACCGGGTCGACTTCGCCGACTGGCCGTTCCTGGCCAAACTCACGTCGTGGGGGATCAACGCCCACATGGGCCTGCTGTTCGGCCCGGCCAACCAGATCGTGCTGGCCGCCCTGGCCCTCGGCCTGATCACCCTCATCGTCTGGGGTTACCGGATGTGGTGGCAGCGCCGCCCCACCCGGGCCGGCCGCCGCGCCCCGGTCGGCACCCCACCGGTCGGTCCCGGCGCGTGGCAGCAGCTGCCCACCTGGGGCATCGTGGTCGGCGTACCACTGGTGTTCGGCCTGGCCTGGGCCCTGCCGCTGTTCGGCCTCCCGCTGGCCGCGTTCCTGCTGGTGGACCTGCTGATCAGCGTGGTCCGCAAGCGCCGCACCCCACCGCGGGTCCCGGTCTCCCCCGCCCCCGCCGGCAGCTGACCCACCGCTGAGAGGACGGGCCCGGCCGTCGCCGGCCGGGCCCGTCCCTCTATCCGTAGTTGTACATACCCGCGTACGGGTCGGGTTCGCCGGTCCACGGGTCCACCCCGGAGCGCACGCGGCGGGTGTGCTCGGTGCGGTTCAGGTACATCGCGGCGCCCCGCCCGAACAGGTAGGTGTCACCCAGTGGGCAGGCCGGGAATGCCCCGGCCAGGTGGCGGCGCAGGAACTCCACCATGCCGACGTCGTACCGGCTCCAGTTGCCCTGGCCCCGGTTCCAGACCAGCACCGGCCAGCGGGACGGGTCCGGGTCGGTGGCGTCCCAGCACAGGTTGTCGCCCTCCGAGTCCAGCGCCCACAGGATGAGCAGCGGATCCGTGCCGGCCAGGTCCGGGTCCTGAGGCAGGCTTCCACGCCGGTGGCCCGGTTGCCGTTGCCGGCGTCGGTGTCGCCGTGTTCGACCCAGCCCTGGCCGTTGCGGGTGCAGTCGTCGCGTTCGTCGGTGTCCTGGTCGGTGCCGGGGCCCGGCGGGCGGCGGGTCGGCTCGGGTTTCGGTTCCTCGTCGGCGGTGTCGTCGGCGGTGCGTTCCTTGACCTCCTCGGAGGACTATAGATACAGATGTATCAATTGATATGCCCCGCTTCCATTGACGCTCATCAAAGCCGTCCCTAGCGTTGTCATCCCCACGCGAAAGGGCGTCGACATGCTCCGAGGCATACGTCGCACCATGCTGGCCGCGGCCACCCTGCTGCTGTCACTGGCGATCGCCGGCCCACCGGCCGGCGCGCACGACCCGGGAACCCCGGAGGGAAAGGCCGAACAGGCGGAACTGCTCCGGATCTACGAGCCCACCTGGCGCAGCGGCGAGGCCATCGCCGACGCCACGGTCACCTGCGTCAACGGCAAGGCCGGCAGCTACCCGTGCAAGAACGTCGACCTGCTCGCCTTCCTCCCGCAGTCCGCACTGGGCGGCGGCGGATCATCCAGCATGTGGTACTGGACGGACAGCCTCAACGGCAGCGAGTACATCCTGTACTGCCGGTCCAACGGCGTCTCGTTCGTCAACGTGACCGACCCGAACAACCCGCGCTACCTGGGCAACCTGCCCGCGGCCAACGGTGTCAGCTCGTCGTGGTGCGACATCCGGACGTACAAGAACTACGCGTACATCGGTAAGGACTCGGTCTCGCACGGCATCCAGATCTTCGATCTGACCAAGCTGCGCAACGTCACCACCACCCAGACCTTCACCGCGGCCGCCCGCTTCACCGGCATCACCAACAGCCACACCCTGTGGATCAACCAGGCCACCGGATTCCTGTACGTGTCCGGCGCGAACACCTGCAGCAAGGGCCTGACCATCTACAACATCCAGAACCCGCTCACCCTCTCGCTGGCCGGCTGTTACAGCAGCGCGGTCTACTCGCACGAGTCGGTGGTGGTCAACTACACCGGGCCGGACACCCGCTACACCGGCCGGGAGATCGCCTTCAACTACACCGGCCAGGGCCGGACGTTCCAGATCCTGGACGTGACGAACAAGTCGAGCATCAAGGTGCTGTCCAGCGTCACCCACCCCGGCGCCGGCTTCATCCACCAGGGCCACTGGACCAGCGACTTCAAGCACATGATCGTCAACGACGAGACGATCAGCACCGCCGGTGGCAGCCCCGACTTCGTCTACAACATCGAGAAGCTGGACGCCGCCCGGTACGTCGGCAAGGACATCGCGACCCGCGGCACCTTCGTCAACCACAACGGCTACACCGTCGGCAACCGGCACTTCCAGGCCTCCTACCGCGGTGGCCTGCGGATCCTGGACACCACCAACGCGGCGTCCGCCGCACTGCCCGAGGTCGGCTACTTCGACGTCGACCCGTCGTCCAACTCCAGCGGCTACAGCGGCAGCTGGATGGCCCTGCCCTACCTGAAGAACGGGGTGGTGGCCGTACAGAGCATCGGTGTCGGCCTGTTCCTGGTCCGGCCCACCGGAACGGCGGCAGTCAGCTGACCAGCGAGTCCCCGCGTCACCGCCGCCTCACCGCGGCGGTGACGCTCGCCGCCTTCCTCGCCGCCGCCTGGATGTTCGCCGACAGCCGCGCCCCGGCCGCGCCCGCTCGTCCCGCCGCCTCGCCGTCCGCTGTGATCTACAACAGCGACGGGCTGTCCGACACCTACGACGGTTTCCACGTCGAGCCGGTGACGCTGCCCGGCGGTCGCGGGCCGGGCACGATCGCCCTGCGGGTCACCGGTCCGACCGCCGACTTCCAGGAGGTCCACACCAAACCCATGCACATGTACGTGTTGCGGGACGACCTGTCCGGCTATCAACACGTACATCCGGTCGACGTCGACGGGGTGTGGACGGCTCCCGTCGACATCGACGACGGCGGCGCGTACCGGGTGTACATCGAGTTCACTCCCCGAGGGCGTCCGGCAGCCGCCGACCCCACGGTGCTCGGGGTGCCGTTCGTGATCCCCGGCGACACCGCGATGATCCCGGTGCCCGCTCCGGAGGAGACCGCGACGTCGGGTGACTACACGGTGCGCCGCCTCGACGGCACCGCCGACCTGACCTCCGGCGCCCAGACCGCCCTGGAATTCCAGGTGCTCCGCGACGGGCAGCCGGCCGAACTGGAGCCCTACCTGGGCGCGTACGCACATCTGTCGAACTTCGAGGTGCGCACCCAGGGCCTGAAACACCTGCACCCGCTGCCGTCGACCGGCCCCGGCCTGCTGAGCTTCCACGCCGCGTTCGCCGAACGGGGCGACAAACGCCTGTTCCTTCAGTTCCGCGCCGGCGGCGAACTGCACGAGGTGGCGTTCACCCTGTTCACGACGTGAGGTCTCGGTGCCGAGAACCGCGAGCAGCGCCGGCTTCTCGTAGCTCCTCGGTGCCCGGGGTGGCCGGGCCGGCCGGGCCGGCCGGGGTGCGGGCACACGAAAGGGCGCCCCGCCGTTGGGGCGCCCTTTCCGCGTCTAGATGAGGGAGTCAGAACCAGACTTTTCGACCACCGACCGGCTTGCCGATGGCACCGAGGATCCAGAGCACCGCACCGATCACCAGGAGGACGATGCCGATGGTGTAGAGGATCGACACCTTGAGCAGGATGCCCAGCAGCAGAAGAATGAGTCCCAGAACCAGCATGACATTTGCTCCGTTTCGTCCGCGAGTGTCTCCCGCATCCACATCACTACCCCGCACCCACCCGCGCCGAAACAGAATGATTTCCCACTATCGGGTCCACCCTGGTCAGAAGAGTTCCGGGATCTCCGCCACCGCTTGCCGGATGAGGGCTCGCCGGGCCGAACCGGCGGCTCCGTCAGGCAGCCGCGCGGCGTCCTCGGCCGGCCAGGCACCCCGGACGAAGGCGACCACCTCGGCGGTGTGCTGATAGGAGTGGCCGTACAGCTCACGATCGGAGCGCTGCCAGACCGCCTCGCCGATCACCAGGATCGTTTCGACCCGGGTGTCCCGCGCGGTCAGTGTCATCACGGCCTCGCCGGAGTCCACCGTCACGAACAGTTCCGCGGACGCCTCCGGCAGGTACGGCAGCAGCGCCGGAAACAGCGCGACCAGCAGCGCCAGCCCGGGCCCCAGGTCGTACCGGCGGCTCCGGGAGTGCAGCAGGGCCGCGACCACCTGCCGGAACAGCTCCACCGGGATGTTCTCGCCGAACCGGCAGAGGTGGGCGAGCATCGGCCGGCTCAGCCATTCGGCGGTCTCCCCGGCGGCGAGGAACGCCCGCGTCATCTCGTCGTCGACGCCGCTGATCCGGCCGGGCACCGGCTCGGTGAGGGTCGCCGCCAGCTCACCGGCCAACTGCTCCGGACCGTCCACCGGGGTGAGCCGGAAGCCGCCGGTCATCATGCCGATGCCGGCGTTGTAGGCGGCGCCGCGCACCCGGTTCGCGGTCTCCAGACGGAGCCGGTGGACGAACGTGTTCGCGATCGGGTCGTTGCGCGCCTCCACCGTCGCCCAACTGGTCGCGGATCGACCCAGCAGGGTGAGCAGATGACGCCACTCCTCACCCCGGTCGCGCTGGAAACCGGCATGCCAGAGCCCGATCAGGGTGATCCACTGCTCCTCCGGGTCGACGTCGGCGGGCGCCAGGTAGGCCAGCGGCACCGGATCGTCGACCAGCCGGGTGAGCAGCAGCACCAGGTTCGCGGTGTACGTCGCCATCCGATCGGTGTACCGGCCACCGGACGGGTCGTAACCGGCGAACGCGCCACGCCCCCACCGATCCGGCGCCGACCGGATGACCCGGCTGAGGACGGCCACCACCCCCTCCCGGGTCTCCTCGTCCTCGGCGTCGAACAGCTGACGGGCGAACGGCATGACTTGCGCCGCCCCGGCGGCGACCAGGCGATGGGACAGCAGCGCGAACAGCAGGTCGTCGTCCCACTGCTGGGAGGCCGGTCGCATCCACGCCCGGTGCAGGTCGACCAGCTGATTGATCAGGTGGTACGCCATCAGGTACTCGCCGAACGTCGCGTGCAGGAACTCGTAGCTGCGCCCGGCGCTGCCGCCGTCGGCCTCCGCCGCGGTGATGAAGAAGAACCGCCCGATGACCCGCCGGGCCGGATCCAGAGCGCCCGCCGGAGTGAGGACCGGGTCGGCGTGCCGGCGGCTGAGCGCGGCCAGGTCCAGCCGCAACTGGTCCTCGCCCAGATGCAGCCGGCCCCGGTTGACCATGCCGAAGGCGACGACGCCCAGCTGCCACATCGCCTCATGGCGTCGCTGCGCGGCGGTGCCCGCCGGCGCGTTCACCGGTTTCGCCAGCTCCCGGGTGATGAAGTCCTGCAGCAGTGCGCCGTACAGGTCGGCGGCCGAACTCTGCTTCGGCAGTGGCCGGTGTGCGGCGTAGACCGCGAGCAGCAGCAGGAGCAGCGGCTGATGTGACAGGTCACCGAGCCCCAGGACGGTCTCCGGGTCCGGGAGCTCCGCGTCGGTGTTCACCGTCCGCCAGGTCCGCAGCCACTGCCTCACCTGATCGTCGGAGAAGTCCTCCAGCTTGACCATCAGCGAGCCGTCCGGGATGCCGGCGAGTTCCGCGACGATGGTGCGCGCGGTGACGACGACGATCAGCGGGTTGCCGGTGATCCGCTCGACGCGTTGGAACTCGGCGACGGCGGCGAGATAGCCGGACTGGGTGGAGCCGGTGGCCTGCATCAGTTCGTCGAGGCCGTCGATGAACAGCACCCGGACGGTCTCCTCACTGGCCGCGCAGAGGTCGGTCCAGCTGACCCGGCCGTTGGTGCTCCGCTCCAGCGGCGCGCTGAGCTGGGCGTGCAGAGGCACCGACGGGTCTGCCACATCACGCAGGGCGACGCGTACCGCCGTGAATCGGTCGGATCCGGCGAGCCGGGCCGCGCAGACCTTGGTGAACAGGCTCTTCCCCGATCCCGGATGGCCGAGGACGACGAGCGGTTTCTCCGTGCTGGCCGGGCCGGCGACATGCCCGGCCAGGAACGTCTCGATGTCGTCCCCGGCCGGGCGGCCGGCCCACCAGCGCTCGTCCCCCGGGCGCGCCTCCTCGTCGGCGATCGCCCATCGGAAGCGCGGGCTCACATATCCGGCCTCCACCGTGGGCAGCGTGACCCCGCCCAGGTCGCCGGCCTCACCGACCGGGATCAGGGTCGCCGCCAGCACCTCCCGGTTGAGCTCCCCGACGGTGCTCAGGACCCGGGCGGTACGCCGGTCGTCGTTCCGGACGATCGCGCACACCCATTCCTCCAGCCGGGCCAGCGACGTACCGGCCAGCTCCTGGGTGGCGGCGTGCTCGCCGAGGGTCGCCCAGATCTCGAACTCGCGGACCTCGGTGGCCAGGCGTACGTACTCCGCCCGGTACCGGCGCGCCGCGCGCTCGACGATCAGCTGCACCAGCGGGTCGGACGGCCGGACGTCGGCGTCGCGGGGCCAGCCGTCGAAACCGGCGAAGAACTCCAGACTCGCCCGGGTCAGCTCCCGGTAGAACGGCTCGATCCGGTCGGTGATGCTCCGGTGCAGGCCACAGGTGGCGTCCGGCATCGGCACCCGGCCCGCGGCGACCAGCCCGACGGCGCGTTCCCCGGCCGCCGTGGTGGTCAGCCGGGTCAGGTCCTCGTCACCCAGGTCGATACGGTCGTAGGCCGGGCCGAGCACCTCGCGCATCGCGGTGAAGAACGAGCCGTGCACCAGCGCGGTGTGGGTGGCGGCCAGCACCTCGAACCGTTCCCGGCGCTCGCCCTTGCGCAGCCGCTCGTAGCCGGCCGAGACCAGGCCGTCGAGCAGGCGTATCGTCTCGTTCTTCTGGTCCACCCAGCCGAAGACGGTGACCAGCTCGGTGACGCCGGTCGCCAGATAGCCGGCGCCGCTGGCCAGAATCGTCAGCCCCAGCAGGCGATCCAGCTTTTCGATGACCTTCGGGGTGTCGGCCAGGATGCGCCGCGCGCCGTCGAGAGTGTAGGGATCGGAAGCCACGAATAGTGATCGTAGTGTCACCCCACGGCCGCGGGTATCATCCGAACCCTGTTCGTGCTGCTCAACCCTGGGGTGATCTCATTTCCGCGCCGTCCCGTTTCGTGTTGTTTCCCGGGCGTCACCACTTGCTGACCCGGTTCCAGGCGGATTTTCTGCACCGTCTCGCGTCCGGCAGCGGCGCCACCGTCGTCTGGGCGGTCACCTCGGCCAACCACGACAACACCCGGCGCAATCCGGTGCCGTACCACCGGCGGGAGGCGGCCATCGAACGGTTCAGCCTGAGCAGCGGGCTGCGGTCGCTGGTGGTCCCGGTCTTCGACGCCGCACCGACCGATGCGTTCGCCGAGGTCACCCTCAAGAGCATCATGGTGGGTACGGGTATCGAGCTCACCCCGTCCGACACCGTGGTCGCCTGCTCCACTCCCGAGGTGGCGAAGCTGTACGAGCGGCTGGGTTTCGCGATCGTGCCGGTGGAGGACGATCCGCTGCTGCGTACCGTCCCGGAACGGCCGTGGGACGTGCTGCTGCGGCTGGCGGCCGGGGACGAGTCGTGGCGCAAGCTGGCCCATCCGGCGACCGTCGACGTCTTCGACAGGTACCGCCTGGTCGACACGGTCCGCACGGTGGTCAACGATCCGCTGGTCGGAGACGAGGGTGGGCTGACCGCGACACGCGACTACCGGACGTACGTGGAGGCCTTCGCCGACGCCGCCGACCGCAAGTGGACGGCGGTGCACCGGCATGTGCGGCCGGGCCGGATCGTGGACATCGGCTGTGGCGCCGGCTCGCTGCTGGAGCTGGCCGACCGGGAGCCGGGCCTGCACGAGAGCGACCTGATCGGCGTCGAGGTGGCCCGGCATCTCTACCAGGAGTGTGTGCACAAGAAGGCGCAGGGTGTCTTCCGCAACGCGAACGTCTACTTCTACCAGCGCAACGTTCTCGGCGGGGCGATCTTCGCGGACCGTTCGGTGGACACCACGCTGACGTTCGCCCTGACCCACGAGATCTGGTCGTACGGCCGTCAGCGCGAGTCGCTGCTCCAGTTCGCGCGCCGGATCTTCGACCACACCGCGCCCGGCGGCGTCTGGATCAACAGTGACGTGTGCGGCCCCGCCGACCGGACCCGTCCGGTGCTGCTGACCCTGGCCGCCGACGACGGCGCGAACCCCGCCCGGCCCCGGCACGATCTGGCCGAACTGCCGTCGGACGAGGTCCGGGAGTATGTCGGCGGCCTGTCCACCCGGGCGAGACTGGACCAGTTCGCCGTCGACTTCGCCTTCCCGTTCACCTTCGAGGCGGCCGGCGACGGCACGGTCCGTGTCGAGCTGGGACCGGCGATGGACTTCCTGACCCGCAAGGACTACACCGACAACTGGCTGTCCGAGACGAAGGAACAGTTCTGCGGCCTGTCCTTCCCGGAGTGGTCGGACCTGCTGGCCGAGGTCGGTTTCGAACTGGACCCGGCATCGGCCCCGATCCGCAACGACTGGGTGATCGACAACCGGATCGCCCCCGTTGCGTCTCTGGCAGCCCTGGACGGCACCCCCCTGGACTGGCCGACCACCCACCTGCTCGCGGTGGCCCGCCGCCCGCACGGCAGCTAGGTCAACCCGTGTGGCGAGTTTCGGTGCGCTCCGCGCCCGAACTCGCCACACAACCCGCGGCAGGAACCCGCGTGGTGACATCCGGCGCGCTCCGCGCCGGATGTCACCACGCGGTTGTCAGGCTGTCGGGACGGTCAGGGCGGCGAAGACGGCCCGGTGGTCGGAGCCGTTGACGTCCCACACCTGGACCTCGCGGACGCCGATCCGGTCGTCGGCCAGCACGTGGTCGATCGTCACCAGGCCGTCCGAACCGTTCCGGGACGGCCACGTGGTGGACAGGCCCTCGCCGACCGCGGCGGCCGCGTCCCGATAACCGGTGTCGAGCAGGTCGCGCATCACCCGGTGGTCCAGGGTGGCGTTGAAGTCGCCGAGCAGGATCGGGAGCGGTCCGGCCGTACCGGCGGGCGTCTGATTCTGGATGTCGGTCCTCCACTGCGGGAACTTGTCCGCCCCGGCCGGCGCCTGCGGGTGCACCGACTCCACGTGCACCGGGACCGCGCCGGGCGGCTGGATCGTCGCGAACGCCTGCTGGAAGCCACCGACGTTGCGGCGCGACGACTGGGTCAGCATCGGATGGCGGGAGTAGACGCCGGAGCCGTCGGCCTCCGGTTTCGGCGACAGCTCCTGATGCGGCAGCAGCTGATCGATACCGGACGCCTTCAGCGCCGCCGCGCCCTGCGGGGTGAACTCCTGCACGGCCAGCACGGCCACGTCGTTGTCCCGGACCAGCTGGACGATCTGGTCCGGGTCGGCCGCCCCGTACAACATGTTGACGGTGAGCACCCGCAGCTCGACGCCGGTGGACGGACCGGTGTCGGCGTCGGCGACCGCGCGCGGCAGCACGACGGCGGCCATCCCGGCGGCGACCACCGCGGCCACCGCGACGGCCGTCCAGCGCCGGGCCAGCGCGGCCACGAGAAGCGGGATCACGGTCCAGGCCGCGACATACGGCGTACCCGCGAACAGCATGATCAGCAGGCCGCGCTCCAGCCCGAAGGCCCGGCCCAGGAACCACAGGACACCGGGCGCCACCAGCAGCCAGACCAGGACGGACACGGACACTCTGCGCCGGGCCGGGCTCTTCTCGGGCGGCGCTTCCATGATCGTCACCCGGGCAAAGGTAGCGGCCACCGCTGACAGGACGCTGAGACAGAGTCCCAGCTCACAGCTCCGTGATGACCACCCATCTGCTCGGGGTGCGGCCGTTGCTGCCGGCCACCGTGATGAGCCTGGGCACGCGGTCGTCCTCGTGCTGACCGGTCCGGCCCGGAGGCTGCGGTCTGTGAGGATCGAGTGATGCTGATCTCCGTGGTGGTGCCGGTCTACAACGAGGAACGTTTTCTGCGGGCCTGTCTGGAGTCCGTTCTCGATCAGCGGGAACCGGTCCACGAGATCATCGTCGTGGACAACGGATCCGACGACGGCACCGAGCGGATACTGGCCGCGTACGCCGGCCGGATCATCGTGCTGCACGAACCGCGCCGGGGTGTCCAGCACGCCCGCAACCGTGGCCTGGACGCGGCCGGCGGGGACGTGATCGGCCGGATCGACGCCGACACCCGACTGCGTCCCGGCTGGTCACAGGGGGTTCGGGAGACGTTCGCGGAGCCTGCGGTGCAGGCCGTCACCGGGCCGGTCACCTACTATGACGTGGCCCTCGCCCGGGTGATCGACGGCGGGGACGCGCTGTTCCGCCGGGTCTGGGGCGGCGCCCGCCTGGACTGGCTGCTCGGCGCCAACATGGCGATCCGGGCCAGTGCCTGGCACCGGATCCGGCCCGGACTGTGCGCCGACGCGGGCGTGCACGAGGACATCGACCTCGGCATCCACCTGCACCGGGAGGGCTCGGCCACGGTCTTCGCACCGGGCATGCGGGCGGGCACCTCGGCCCGGCGGATCGCCAACCGGTTCCGCGACTACCGGGCGTACGTGCTGATGACCGAAAAGACCTACCAGCGACATGGGTACGCGTACCGCCGGGCCTGGCTCACCGCCCGGATTCAGTTCCTGCTGTTCCCGATGCTGCGCCTGGCGTACGCCCTGGGTCAGCCCCGGCCGTGGACCGCTCTGCGCGGCGACGGCGGCCGGAAGAATCCCATGCTGCCCGGCCGCTGACCAGCCCGATCCAGCCGAACCCGGTGAACAGCGCGATCCGCTCCAGCAGCCCGCTCGGCGTGCCGGGCAGCACACCCCAGGCGTCCAGCAGCACCAGCACCGTCGCCGCCGTGAACGACACCGCCATCACCGCGGCGACCAGCCGGTTCCGCACCGCGACCAGCGCCACCACCGCCAGCGCCACGGCGATCGACTGGTGGATCAGGCCGCGCGTGGTGTGCTCCTCGGCAACCCCGGGCGGAAAACCCAGACCCGCGTCGGTACGCACCACGGCCAGCGCCACCAGCAACAGCCCGCACCACACGACCGGTCTCCGGGAGAGCCCGAGCCCGCACAGCACCAGCCACAGGCCGCACAGGGCGAGGTTCGCGGTGCCTCGCCAGCCGTCCGGGCCGAGCGCCAGCTGACTCACCCAGTTGCGCAACTCGTCATAACCGGGCCTGGTCAGCCCGTCCACCGTGCTCACCACGATCATCTGCACGGCGGCGAGCACCCCGAACCAGGACAGCGCCCGTCTTCCCCCGCACATCCACCCGAGACTATCTTCCCTGCCGTGAGAATCGCGCACTTCTGCGACAGCCACACCGGCCGCCCCGACGGGGTGATCCGCTCCACCGAACTCACCGTCGCCCTGCTGCGTGATGCCGGGCTGCCCGTCGACCTGTACCGGCCCGGCACCGTGCCGAGCGTTCCGGTCCCGTTCCGGCAGGTCCGGGTCGGGTTGCCGTTCCGGGCCCGCCCCGCCGACATCGTCCACGCGCACACCAGTGGCCCGATCGGGGTGACCGGATTCCGGGCCGCCGCCGCGTGGCGGGTCCCGCTGGTCGTCACCTGGCACACCGATCTGCTGGCGTACGCCGACCTGTTCGCCGAGATCCCGGCCGGTGCCGCGTGGTGCGCCCGGTCCCTCGGGCTCGGCTGGACCCCTCGGGAGTACCGGGAGCTGACCCGGCCCGGCGCCGTCCGCCGCCGTCGGCTGGAGGTGCTGGGGCGGGCCCTGTTCGCGCGGATGGCGGTGGCGATCGCCCCGTCGGGCAAGACCGCCGCCGGATTCGCCGCCTTCCAGCCGACTGTGCCGGTCCACGTCCTGCCGACCCCGGTGTCCGTCGATCCGGCGTTCGCTGAGCACCGGGACCGGAACGTGGTGTTGTCGGTCGGCCGGGGCACACCGGAGAAGAACCCGGAACTGCTGCTCCAGGCCTTCGCCAAGGTGGTGGCGTCCCGGCCGGCCACCCGGCTGATCCTGCTCGGCGTCCACCGGCAGCGCCGTCACCTCACCCACCGGGTCGCGGCGCTGGGGCTCGGCGGGCACGTGGACATCCAGCCTCCGGTGCCGTACCGGCAAGTCTCTGATCTTTATCGGTCCTCGGGTGTGCTGGCCTTCGCCTCGACCACCGACACCCAGGGTCTGGTCCTCGCCGAAGCCGAAGCCCACGGCCTGCCGGTGGTGCTGGCCGACCGCGGCCTGGCGACCCGCCCCGGCAGGGTCGGCGGCGACCGCTTCACGTGCGAGCCGGAGCCGGACGCCTTCGCCGCCGCCCTGCTGCGGATGCTCGACGACGAGTCCCTGCGCGCCCGGGTGATCAGCGAGGGCCGGCGGGCGGCCGAGGCCTACTCCCCGGAGATCTTCCGCGACCGGCTGCTGGAGATCTACCGCTCAGCGCGGCCGGTGACCGAGCTCAGACCGCGTGCCGATTAGTGGCTCGATTCGAGCCACTAATCGGCACGCGGAAACTCGCATCAGGGGCGATAGACGTCGGCGGTGAGCCGGCAAGCGTCCGGAGCGGCGGCGACGTCAGCGAAATCCTGCCAGCCGTTGCCGATCTTGTTGGCGGTGATTGCCCACGCGTTGTTCCACTCACGGTGGCGGTACTGCAGCAGGTGGCCCTCATTCGTCGCCCCGTCGGGGACGATGCCGAACAGGGTGTTGCCTCCGGCCGAGAACACACCACTCTGGAACTGCTGCCAGCCGGCGCCGGCCTGGAACCCCTTGGTCACCCAGGAACGGGTGGTGGTGTCGTAGTGGTACCGGTACAGCTTGCCGTCGGACTTGGCCCGCGCGTAGAGCACACCGGCGTCGGCGGCGATCACCTTGTCGTACTGGTCCCAGCCGGTGTCGATGCTCTCCTCGAGCGTCCAGGTCAGCGTCGTCGCGTCCAGGCGCGACCGGATCAGGTTGCCGGAGCCGTCGACGCGGTAGAAGTCACCCGCCCGGTCAACGGTGATCTTGTCCTTCCACTCCGGCAGCGCGTAAGGGGCGAACTGCGCGCCGATGGTGTCCTTGGTCTTGGTCCAGGCCACGCCCTCACCGTTCCAGACGTAGTGGAACAGCCCTCCGGCGTTGATGCCGAAGACCTGGTTCCTCGGTCCGGCGAGGATCTTGCCGAACTGGTTCCAGCCGAAGCCGACCGGGTTCTTGCCATTGACGTATTCCCAGGTGGGAGTCAGGATCGACGGCTGCTTCAGCCCGTAGATCAGCATCGTGCCGTCGGGGTTGACGGCGAAGATGTTGGCGCTCGCGGAGCAGTCGGTCGAGCGCGCCGACGAGGTCAGCCCGAGGCCGCTCGGCACCTCACGCTGTTCGAGGGTGTCCCCGCCGATCACCGACACCGCCGTCGCGCCGGGCTGGCGGGCGACCATCTTGGACGAGCCGCCGCCGTCGAGGCTGATCGCGTCATCCGCGCCGAGGGCTTTCAGCGCCTGAGCCGCCTGCGCGAACGTCATGCCGTACTGCACTTTGGTGTTCTTGTCCGTGTAGCCGTCGGCGACGAGCATCCAGATCTTCGTGCCGTCGGCGGAGAATCCGATCGCCGTACGCGGCCGGGTCGTGGTGTTGGTGAAGGTCTTCACCGCCCCGTTCTCCAGCAGGATCCACTCGTCGCTGGCGCCGATCGCGACCGTGGCGGAGGCCGGTGCCCCGGACGCCGTGACCGGCCGGTAGTCGACGGTGACCGCGGTGCCGGCGACGAGCCCGGCGAGCTTCTCGACCCCGGCGCCGGTGCCGACCAGGACGACCGATCCGGGCGCCACGGCACCACCGGCGCTGTTGTTCACCTTGGTCACCACGCCGTTGGTGATGACCACTTCACGGACCGGCGTGGATCCCGAGGTGGTGACCGCCCGGTCGGCGCTGCCCCACAGTTCGGAGTAGATACCGACGCCGTTCTTGATCAGCAGCGGCGCGTTGAGCTGGTCCGCGGCGATCGGCGCCCCACCGGCCGGTGTGACGCTCGCCTTCAGATACAGCTTCACGTATTCGGCCAGCGTCCCGGTGCCGCTGGGCGTGAAGGCCGCCACCCCGTGGTAGTCGCCGGTGGTCAGGGCACGCCCGCTGCGCAGCGTCCCGTCACTGATGGCCATGCCGTTCGGCGCGTCGGTGTGGCCGTCGACGTTGCCGTCCCAGAAGTCGCCGTTGACCGCGGCCACCGCCTTGGCGGCCGCCGCCATCGTGGACACCTGCGCGGTGCTGCGGCTTACGGTCGCCCCGGACAGGTATCTGACCCCCAGCGTCGGCGTGGTCAGGTCCGCCTCGAAGACCTGCACCTTCAGCTGGGCTCCAGTGCCGTTCACGGTTCTCAGGCCCAGCCCGGGAGCGATGGCCACCGGGGCGGTCACCGTGATCGCCGCCGACGCCGGTGAGGCCGGGAGCACGATCGCGCCGGTGGCCGCGGTCAGCCCGGCGAGCAGAAACGCGGTACGAGTCAGTCGCAAAGGATCTCCCCATGATCAATATGTGCTCGAAGCGATCAAGGTACTGGAGGCCGGCCGCCGGAAGCGTGCAAGGTCGGTGTCAGACCGATTCGCCGACGGATCGATGTCGTGGGGCTCACCGGCCCCGGCCCAGATCGTCGCGCATCTCCCGGACCAGAGAGGACACCACCGCCTTGAGGCTGCCGTCGCTGGCCGCGGCGGCCCGTAACTGCCGCTGGTAGCTGGCGCCATGGGTGACGATCTCCCGCAGAGAGTCCAACTCGGCGGCACAGTCCAGCGACTCGGCGATCGGCGCCAGCGACAGCAGCAGCTCCTCCAGATCCTTGGTGACCAGTTGCTCGTCACCGGCGGCGTTACGGATGATGATCGCGTCCATGCCGTACCGGGCGGCCCGCCACTTGTTCTCCCGGACGAACCACGGTTGCATCCGGGGCACCTCCCGGCCGGCGTCCAGCTCCCGGGACAGATGCTCGACCAGGCACTGGGTCAGGGCGGCCAGCGCGGCGATCTCCCGGACCGTCGGGATGCCGTCGAAGGTGCGCACCTCGATCGTGCCCCACGACGGCGACGGGCGGATGTCCCAGCGCAGCTCGTTGAGTTCCTCGATCACCCCGGTGTGCATCAGGTCGGCCACCATCCCCTCGAACTGGGCCCAGTCGCTGAACTGCGGCGGCAGCCCCGCGGTCGGCAGTTGCTGGAACATCAGCGCGCGGTTGGAGGCGTACCCGGTGGTCTCCCCCGCCCAGAACGGGCTGGACGCGCTGAGCGCCTGGAAGTGCGGCAGCCAGGTGAGCAGTCCGTCGATGATCGGCAGCACCTTGCGGCGATCCTCGACCCCGACGTGCACGTGCACGCCCCAGATCATCATCTGCCGGCCCCACCAGCGGGTACGGTCGATCAGGGTGTCGTACCGCGGCTTCCCCGGCGTGACCTGCTGGCGGAACCATTGACTGAACGGGTGGGTGCCGGACGACAACAGATCGACACCCATCGGTTCGGCCAGGGTGGTGGCCCGCTCAGCGAGCCGGGTGAGATCCCCGACCGCGTCCCGGACCCGCCGGTGCGGCGCGCTGATGATCTCGACGGTGTTGGTCAGCAGCTCGTTGGTCACACGCGGAAATGTGCTGGTGGCGCCGATCCGGGAGATCAGCTCCGGGGCTGCGGCGGTGAGCTCGCCACTGCGCCGATCGACGCAGGCAACCTCCCACTCGATCCCCAAACCCGACCGTTCCGATGGGGCGAAGTCGATACCCATGCCCCGATTCTAGGGAGCCCGAAGCCCCCGCAGCGGTGACCGTCTCATCGACGGCCTTACTTCCCGCGCCGTCATCCGATGGGCAGCCGGGAGGTCGTGGTGGTGAGCGGGTGGTGTCCGCCGAGTACCGGCTGGCTCCCGAATCGCCGTACCCCGCCGCCCTCGACGACGTGTCGGCGGTGTGGAAGTGGATGCGGGTGAACGCCGCCGGCCTCGGTGTGGACCCGGACCGGGTGGCCGTCGGCGGGGAGAGCGCGGGTGGGGGCATCGCCGCGAGCCTGGTCCAGCGGCTGCACGACACGGGCGGGCCGGAACCGGTCCCGCAGTGGCTGTTCGCACCGATGCTCGACGACCGGACCGCCGCCCGCCGCGAACTCGACGAACTGGACCACTTCGTCTGGAACAACCGGTCGAACCGGTTCGGCTGGACCTCCTACCTGGGGCAGACGGCCGGGGCTGCGGAGGTGCCCGCCTACGCGGTGCCGGCCCGCCGCGCCGACCTGACCGGGCTTCCCCCGGCCTGGTTGTACGCCGGTGACATCGAGCTGTTCCACGACGAGATCGTGGAGTACGCCGGCCGGCTGCGCACCGCCGGCGTGGACACCACCCTGACGATCGTGCCCGGAGCCGCACACGGGTTCGAGAACTGGGCCGCCACCACCCCGCTCGCGGCCGCCCTGCTGGACGAGGCACGGATCTGGCTGGACGGCAGGCTGCGGGAGCGGGCCTGAACGCCCAGCTCTGATCCCCCGGCCGGGACCGCCACGATCCCGGCCGGGGACTCTCGCTCAGTGCTCGCGGTCGGACACCCGGGCCACGCCGCGAGCCGGGTGGGTCGGGTGGGTCGGGTAGTGGTTCGGGCTGCCCAGCCCGTCGAAGTCGGCGGCCACGTGGCCGTCCACGTCCGCCTCGGCCGGGTCCACACCCTCGGCCAGCGCCCGCTTGCGGGCCAGCACCCGGCGCACCACCAGGAAGATCACGAAGATGATGCCGAGCGCCAGCACCACCTTGCTGAACGGGCTGAGGTAGCCCTCCACCCGGTCCCAGTTGTCGGCGAGCGCGTAACCCGCACCGATCAGCGCGGCGTTCCAGATGCCACTGCCGATCGTGGTGAAGATGATGAACTTGACCAGCGGCATCCGGGCCACACCGGCCGGCAGCGAGATCAGGCTCCGGATGATCGGAATGCACCGGGCGACCAGAACCAGCCACGTGCCGTATTTCTCGAACAGCGCGTAACCACGCTCCACGTCCGCCCGGGTGGCCAGCACGAACCAGCGCTTGCCGGCCAGCTGGTGCAGCCGGTCGTAGCCGAGCAGGGCGCCCACGTAGTAGAGGACGACCGCGCCGGACACCGCACCGATGGTGGCGGTGACCCAGACGGCGAAGACGTTCATGTCACCGTCGCGCGCGTGGAACCCGGCCAGCGGCAGGATCAGCTCGGACGGGATCGGCGGGATCACGGTCTCCAGGAAGAGCAGCAGACCGACGCCTATCGCGCCGAGTGCATCGACCAGTCGAAAGACCCATTCGGTGATCCAGTCGGTGATGCCACCCATGCAGCGATCGTCCCTCTCGTTCCGAGCCGGCGACCGTCCCCTGGCCGCACTGACCCTGGAGGCTACGTGCGAAAACTACACACTTCCTGTGAGTCCGCTGTCTGCCCGGAGGGACACCCGTCAGGGGACGCGTGGATATGACAAAAAGTGTTTAAGTCCCAGAAGAGCCGATTACCATTGATATCGTCACTTACGTTGGGCGGACCGCCCGCGTGAACACGCTGGTGGCGTCGCCGTCGCGGCCGGGCTGCGACAGTGCTCTCCCATGGTCTCCGCGGTGCCGGCGCCACACTCAGCTCCCTGATCAGCCCCTGGTAGATGGCGGCCGCGGGCTTGGGCCGACAACCGGAATCGAACAGGCCGAGCTGGTACAGCGGGTGGTCCTGGGCACCGCGGATCAGCTGGCACCCCGGGCCACCGCGGCGGTGATCGCGGGCGTGGACCGGGCCTTGCACGCCGAGATCCGGCGCCGCATCTCACTCGGTGAACCCGCCGACACCGTCCGCACCGAGATCCGGAATGCCGCCGAGCGCACGTTCCCGACGCTCAGCGCCGCGCTGGATCCCTAACTCCGCACCGGTACCAGCGACGGCGACGACGGCCCCGCGCGGCGGCCCCGAGCCCGGTCCGATGACGGAGCCTCGGTCACACCGCGGCCGCCTGGACCTCCCCCGTCATACTCACGATCATGATCGAATCCATTCCTCCGCAGGTGAACGGCCCTGGCGCCCGGGGCGGTCTCCCCGTCCCCTAGGCCGCCGCGGCCAGCCCCTGGGCCCTGATCGCACTCGCGGTGGGCGCTGTCGCGAGCGTGGCGCTCCGACGTAGGCGCGCCAGGATCTGACCCGGGCCGGCGTGGCCGGCCCCAGCCGGGCCGGCGTGGCCGGATCCCAGCCGGGCCGGCGTGGCCGGATCCCAGCCGGGCCGGCGTGGCCGGGGTCGATGTCTCAGGTGGCCCGGGGAGCGGCGGCGTCCACCAGGGCCAGCGCGTGCTCCCGGCCCGGGCAGCGGCGTGGACCCGCGCCGAACGCCAGGTCGCCGGCCAACCGGACCCGGACCACCGTTCCGGCCTCGACGTCCAGTGCCGCCCCCGGGCCCGCCTGCCGTTTGGTGGCCGGCACCGGCGGATCGTCGCGCAGCACGTCACCGACCGCCCGTTCCCGGGCCCGCTCGATCAGGGTGGCGGTCGCGTCGCACGCCTGCACCAGGATGCCGATCCGGGCCGCGGTCGCCTCGTCGTGAACCCCGCCGAAGACCCGGACCAGGGCTTCCACCGCGACATCGGCTCGGGTGTCGTCACCGGTGCCCGGCTGGTAGGCCCGCGCCACCTCCCGAACCTGATCCACCGGCACATCAGAAGCGCCCATGGCCCGGGCCAGTGTCGCCACCGGATGCGCCGGCGGACCGTCCCGCAGCACGGCCGGCGGAATCCCGTCGAGGACGGCGACTTGGAGAGCGCGCCGCCGGGCGTGGACCGCACCGCCCGCGAACCGGCCGACGGTGGCCCGCAACCACCCGATCCCGGTCGAGGCGGGCGGCACCGGCGGCGGCACGAACGCGGGATCGTTCAGAACGGCACGCACGGCAGCGGGGTCGGTGATTTCGAGCATGCGGCGACCGTACGGCCGCGATTGTTCGGTCTTCGCCGAACCGACCCGCCGGTAGGTTCGTGGATCGCGTGGGAGCGAGGCGAGGTTCGGATGACGGGCCACGGCGCAGCCGCGCGGGAGCTACTGCACAGAACTCGAGGTGAGCCGGTGACCGCAGCGGACGACCTGGCGACGTTGGCCGGCCTGCTGGCCGACCGGACCCGGGCCGCGATGTGCCTGGCCCTGCTGGACGGTCGCGCCTGGACCGCCGGCGAGCTGGCCGTCCACACCGGCGTAGCCCGCTCCACCGCCACCGAACACCTGAACCGCCTGATCAATAGCGGACTGCTGGTGGAGGAACGTCAGGGCCGGCACCGATACGTCCGCCTGACCGGCCCGGCCGTCGCCCAACTACTCGAAGACCTGGCCGGAGGCCTGCCCACTCCCCCGGAACCAGGCCACACCGGACCAGCCGGTGCTCCTGACGCACGCCGGGAACCGGTCCGTGGACTGCGCGCGGCCACCGCGGACGAGGCGCTGCGGCGGGCCCGGACCTGCTACGACCACCTGGCCGGCCGACTCGGCGTGCAGATCACCGATGCGATGATCGGGAACGGTCTGCTGGATCATTCGAGTGGTTTCGCGGTGACGGCAGCCGGTCGCGCCTGGTTCGCCACCGAACTCGGCGTGGACTCACTGACCGCCGGCCGGCGCCCACCGGCCCGCTCCTGTCTGGACTGGACCGAACGCCGCCCTCACCTGGCCGGGGTGGCCGGCGCCCGCCTGTGCGCCGCGTTGTTCACCCGAGGCTGGCTGACCCGGATCGGTTCCGGCCGGGCCGTCCGCCTGACCGGCTCCGGCGAATCCGCCCTGAAAACCATCCTGCCATTCCGATAAAAAGCGCAGAAGGCCGAATACCAACGTCCAGGTCCGCGATGGGAAAAATTCCAGATTCTATGGATGTACGCCAATCAGCTCAACGAAAATCCATTCGCCCTGTCTGGTCCGCGCGAGGCGAGCGCCACTCCGGACCGTCCGGCGACCGCCGGGCCGAATGCGGTGGCCAGGGTTAACCCCGCTCCCGAGCCCTTGGTCGACGAACGCCCGGATCAAGCTTCTCGTTGATGACCAAGCTTCTCGGCTGCCGGCCCGCTCGCGGTCGATTCCTCGCGCGAGTGTCCGCCTTCCAGCTCCACCCTGGCCGATCTTGGTGGATTTACCACCGAAAACGGTGGTAAATCCACCAAGATCTCTGCTGAGCGGGTCGCCCGCGCGCGAGATCGCCGGATTTCGGGTCGCCGCGCGAAATCGACCGCAATGGATCCGGCGGCCGCGGAGAAGGCTCGATCCGGTGGCGAACAGCCCAAGATCTGCCGCGATCAGGCCGGAAATCGAGGGGCGCTCCCGAAATGGCGGCAGAACGACAACGCGTGGGTATTCACGAGCACCGGGAAAGCAGCCGGCCACCGCGCCGGTCAGCCGGCGGTGATGGTCTCCCAGGAGTAGGCCAGGAGGGCGGAGGCGGCGCCGAGCAGGGCCAGGCTGATGCGGCCGGTGTTGACCGGGAGGGCGGCGATCACCAGCAGGATGACGGCGATGATGTAGAGAAGGCCCGGAATCGACATGTCTGCTCCTATGTGTGGGGGAAGGTCGAGCGGCGTGCCAGTACCCCTGCGCCGAGCGCGGCTAAACCACCCTGTGGGAGCGATCCCAAAGCGCGAACGGAGCAGCGCCCGCCCCGCCGGATGAGGGTGGGACGGGCGCCGTCGATCGTCAGAGGCTCAGCGACCAGTTCTTGATGTATCCGGTGTCGATCGAGGCGGCGTCCTGGACCCGGAGTTTCCAGGTGCCGTTGGCGGTCTCGGAGGACAGGTTGACGGTGTAGGTGGCGTCGATGTTGTCGGCACTGCCGCCGGTGCGGCTGCGCAGGGTGTAGACGGTGCCGTCCGGGGCGACCAGCGAGACGACCAGGTCACCGACGTACGTGTGGACGATGCTCACCGCGACCGAACTGTTCGAGGAGGCGTTGCCGTCGCAGCCGCTGATCACGAGGGCGGATTCGACGGTGGTGTTGTCCGGGACTGCCACGTCGGTGTTGTTGGTGCCGGAGCAGCCGGGCAGGCCGTTGACGGTGAGCGCCACGCCGGCCTGCCGGATGGTGGCCGGTGAGGTGCCGATCACGGTGACCGCGTATTCGCCGCTGTCGGCTTCGGCCGAGGCGGTGAGGGTGAGCGTGGCGGTCTCGCCGGCGGTCACCGACGGGGAGCTGAACGCCGCGGTCACGCCGGGCGCCAGGCCGGAGGTGGTCAGGTCGATGGTCTGCGCCTCGCCGTCGAGGCTGGCGGTGGTGACGGTGACGTCGGCGCTGGTGCCGGGGTCGAGTGTCACCGCGGTCGGGGCCACGGTCACCGAGAAGTCGTTGGCGACCGGGCATTCCAGGTCACTGCCGGCCACGTTGACCGCGGTCCACGCCGCCTGGACCGCCTTGTACTCACTGGAGCACAGGCCGTACAGGTCGGTGGCTGCGGACAGGGTGTAGGCGCGGGAGGTGTTCGACGGGGTGGTGGTGTTGACGTACCGGGTGTTGGACGTGAAGTAGACGTCGAGCGCCCGGAACCAGATCTTCTCCGCCTTC
Organism: Actinoplanes sp. G11-F43; assembly: GCF_050589265.1. NCBI lineage: Bacteria > Bacillati > Actinomycetota > Actinomycetes > Micromonosporales > Micromonosporaceae > Actinoplanes > Actinoplanes sp. G11-F43. The sequence continues at coordinate 56,029 of NZ_JBNZCE010000009.1, read as the reverse complement.
TCCCGGCCGATGCCGACCACGCCGGGGGCGGTGCCGCAGATGGGCGAGGTGCCGTACGCGGTGGCGCCGGTGCCCTCGGCCAGGTTGAAGAAGAAGTGGTTGCCCGGACCGGACGAGTAGTGCACGTCGACGCTGTTGGTGTTGGTGGCCCAGCAGCCGTGCGAGCGCCCGTCCAGGGTCGGGTCGTACATGTAGCGCAGCGGGGTGCCGTTGCCATTGATGTCGATCTTCTCGCCGACGTCGTAGTCACCCGGGTCGCTGGCGGTGTCGGCGTAGAACTCGACCATCGAGCCGAAGATGTCGCTGGTCGCCTCGTTGAGGCCACCGGACTCGCCGGAGTAGGTGAGGCCACCGGAGACCACGTTCTCGGTGACGCCGTGCGACATCTCGTGGCCGGCCACGTCGAGGGAGACGAGCGGCTTGGCGTTGCCGGCGCCGTCACCGTAGGTCATCTGGGCGCCGTCCCAGAACGCGTTGACGTACGCGTTGCCGTAGTGCACCCGGGACGGCACGCCGCGCCCGTCGCCGAAGATTCCGTTGCGCCCGTGCACGTTCTTGAAGTAGTCGTAGGTGACCGCGGCGCCGAAGTGCGCGTCGACCGCCGCCGACTGCCGGCCGCTGGGCACTCCGGTGCCCCACACGTTGTCGTCGTCGGTGAAGGTGGTGCAGGTGCCGGTGCCGTTGTTCATGTCGCAGGTGCGGCCGTTGCCACGCACCGGGTCGATCAGGCTGTAGGTGGAGCCGGAGAGCGTGGACTCGACGGCGACGGTGCCGGAGTAGACGCTGGAGCCGGTGCCGGTGATGTGGTTGATGTCGTCGTACTCGCCGATGAGCTTGCCGGTGACCGCGTCGGTGATGACGTGGAAGCGGGAGGGGGTCTGCCCGTCGGGCGCCCAGCCGTGCAGCACGGTCTCCCAGGCCAGCTTGCCATACCCGGTGCTGGCGTCGATGAACAGCTCGGGCTGGTCGGTCTCGGTCAGTCTGCCCTCGAAGCGGGCCTTCGCCGACTTGAGCGCGGTGGCGCTCTTGACCTTGGCGGCGGTGCTCAGGGTGAGCGGCTTGGCCAGGCCCAGCGAGGTCCCGGCGAGGGTGCCGTCGGCGCGGGTGTGCACGACGAAGTCGCCGCCGTGGACGCGCAGGCCCCGATATTCACGGGTGTAGCGGACGTGCGAGTCGCCGTCCGGATCGACGGTGGTCCGGTAGGCGTGGTAGGTCTCGTCTCCGGCGGCGGCGATGGCTGCCGGGCGGGCCTCGATCAGGTCGTCGGCCCGGCTGACGGCCTGGGCGGGCGAGGGCGGAGCGGGCGTCGGCGCGGCCGAGCCGCTCGTGGCGGTGGCCACGAGGGTGCTGCCGACCAGCGCGGTGACGCCGGCCAGCGCAAGGGTTCTCTTCACGCGGTTCCTCCCGAAACCAGGGATGCACACATGGAAATGTGTATATGGATTATGGCGTGAAGATAGCGACGATCTTATATATCTTACGGGTCATACCATCACGGTCGGAATCGGCCATGAGACCGCGGGACGGATGTTACGGTCATCGGGCGGAAGGGGGCGTTTTGCAACCTGTATCCCGACGACGAGCACTTCTGCTGGGGCTGACCTGCGTGGCCGGGTCGCTGACCGCCTGTGCGGGGCAGAACCCGGTGGCCGACAGCACCGCCGGCGACGACCGGACCCGCCTGCTCTACTGGCCCGGCGGGCTGAGCACCGGCGTGCTGAACGCGGCCACCACCCAGTTCGCCGACCGCACCGACCTGCGCCCGGAGTTGATCGACGGCATCTACCGGGACCGGCTCCTGGAGATCCTCGGCGCCGGCACCGACATCCCCGGCATCGTCGGCATCAGGGGTGAGGAGATCGCCTCCCTGGTGCCCCGCGCCGACCTCTTCGTCGACCTGCACAGCCTGGGCGTGGACCGGCTGATGGGCGATTACGTGCCGTGGAAGTGGCAGCAGGCGGCCTCGCCGGACAACCGGCAGATCGGCTTCCCGATCGACACCGGCCCGACCGCCACGTTCTACCGCGCCGACCTGTTCAAGAAGGCCGGCCTGCCCAGCGAGCCGGGCCGGATGGCCGCGGCGGTGCGCACCTGGAAGGACTACATCGCCAGCGGTGTCGAGCTGGTCAAGGAGCTGCCCAAGGTCAAGCTGGTCCGCAACGGCACCGAGCTCTACACGATCGTGCTCTGGCAGGGCACCCAGCGCTACATCGACGAGACCAACCACTTCATCGGCGGCGAGGCGCACATCCGGGCCGCCTGGGACCTGAGCGTCGAGCTGATCCGCAAGGACCTGGCCGCCGGCATCACCGCCGAGGACGGCGAGGGCTGGGGTGAGGCGCTGGCCGAGGGCACCATCGCCACCGCGCTGGGTGCCGCCTGGCTGGGTTACGACCTGAAGAGCCTGGCGCCGAAGACGTCCGGGAAGTGGCGGGTGGCCGCCGGGCCGGCGATCGGCGCCAACTACGGCGGCTCGTTCCTGGCCATCCCGGAGGGCAGCGCCGACCCGCAGCTGTCCTTCGACGTCATCAAGTGGATCCTGACGCCGGAGAACCAGGCCAAGGCGTTCGCCGACGCCGCGCTGTTCCCGGCCGCGACCGCCGCGTTCGAGATGCCCGCGCTGCAGGAGCCGGACCCGTTCTTCGGCGGCCAGCGGACCGTTGACGTCTTCGCCGAGTCGGCCCGCAAGGCACACCGGGTGTACGAGGCGCCGGCCGATGCCAAGATCCACGACGCGTACGTGAAGCAACTGGCCCAGGTCGAGGACGGCACCAAGAGCGAGACGCAGGCCTGGACCGACGCGGTCGCCGAGGGCCGCTCGATCGGCGACTCCCTGGGCGTCAACTGAAGCGTGCCGCACAGCGGTGCGTTCCGCACCGCAAGGCGGCACACAAACCGCAACCCACACCCGCGTGCCGCGCGGCGGCGCGGAACGCACCGCAACGCGGCACGCGAACCGCGAACCGCAACCGCGTGCCGCGCGGCGGTGCGTGGGGGCGCTGTCAGCGGGCGTCGTCCATCGGGCGCAGGTGGTCGTCGACGTCGGCCAGGATCCGGTCGGCGGCGTCCCGGAACCACGCGGCCCGGTTCTCCGGGTTCTGCTGGCGGGCCACGATCAGCGCCACGTTGCCCCGGTCCACCACGATGCCGGGCACCGGCAGCCAGCCGACCGGCAGCTCGCCGTGGTCCTTCGCGGTCCGCGCCTGGATCGCCCCGGCCAGCAGGCCCTGCAGGTACGGCTCGCTGGAGACCAGCACCATCGCACCGCGCCCGGTGGCGGCCAGCGCGGTGGCCGCGGTACCGACCCCGCCGTCGACCCGGTCGTCGTCCGGATCGTCCAGCAGGGCCAGGCTGTGCGCGTCGGCCCCGCCCACCCCGACGAAGGCGAGCGCGCCCGGATTGGCCGCCTGCAATGTCCGCCAGGCCTCCATGTTGGCGACCGGATCCTGCTTGGTGTCGAACGGCCCGAGCACGGTCACCTCCGGCCGCAGCCGCCGTACCGCCTCCCGGACGCCGGTGGCGCGCTCGTCGAGCACGGTCACTCCGGGGAACGGCGACCCGAGGATCACCATGCCGGTGGCGCCGGCCGGGATGTGCCCGGCCACCGCCCGGCCCAGCTGCTCGCCGATCTCCAGGTTGTCGTTGCCGACGTAGAGCGGCACCCGGGAGCCCGGAGCCGGGATCGAGTTGAGTTCGACCACCGGGGTGCCGGCCGCGGCGGCCCGTTCCAGCGAGTCGGCGAACAGTTCCGGGGCGAAGGTGAACAGCGTGACCGACCCGTACCGGCCCTCCACGAAGTCCTGGAAGACCCGCAGCTGGGCGGCGCTGTCGACGATCTCCGGCCCGGTCGTGCCCCAGCCGATGCCGGGGACCCGCCGGACGCCCGCCTCGAATCCGGCGGTCAGCTCGTGCACGAAGTCGACCTGCCGGCCGGCGACGATCAGCACGGCCGGGTCGGGTGGCGGCTGGGGCTCGCCGGTGCACGCCGACAGCACCAGCGTCACGGCGCACGCGGCGGAGACGACCCTCACCCGCTCCTCATCGGCCACGCCCGGCGATGGCTGAGTCTCATCAGTCGGGCGGCCCGGTCGATAGGGATTCGGGAGGTGCCATGCGGGACTGGTTACGGCGGCGGGTGGTCGCCCGCGGCGCGGTCGCGGCCCTCACCGTGGGCCTGGCGTTGCTCGCCGCGATGGCCGTGGTCAGCAGCCGGTCCGCGCAGCAGGCCGCCGACATCGCGGCCGGCACCCAGCAGACGGCCCAGCAGTGGAACGAGATCTACCTCAAGATCAGCATGGAGTACGAGCTGCTGGAGGACTATCTCGCCGCCCCCGAGCACGGTGACCGGCAGCCGCTGCTGTCGTCGATCGGCTCCGCCGAACCCAACCTGCGCTGGCTGCTGGCCAACGGCGATCAGGCCGAGTCGCGGCAGGTGTTGGCGCTGCAGAACGCGTACGGCGGGTACACGTACACGCTGAGGAATCTGATCGACGCGGCCTCGGCCGAACAGCGCGACGACACGATCAAGTACGCGAGACAGGCCGCTCTGAGCGCCTCCGGCCTGCGCCGTCAGGCGTCGGTGAACGTGGCCCGCAACAACCTGGAGATCGCGGTGGTGCTGCGCGAGGCCAAGCAGCGCAACGCCAAGCAGCTGATCGCGGTCGGGGTGCTGTCGGCGGCCGACCTGATGCTGCTCATCCTCTGCGGGCTGGTGCTGCTGACGTACCAGAAGCGCACCGAACGTCAGGCCGCCGACAACGACTACCGGGCCTCCCACGACGGGCTGACCGGGCTGGCCAACCGGCGGCTGCTCGGCGAGCGGGTGACCCGGGCGATCGAGGACGCCGACCGGGACGGCGGCGGGGTGGGTCTGCTGCTGCTGGACCTGAACCGGTTCAAGGAGGTCAACGACACCCTCGGGCACCATTCCGGCGACCTGCTGCTGATCGAGGTGGCCCGGCGGCTGAGCGCGGCCACCCGGCCCACCGACCTGGTGGCCCGGCTGGGTGGCGACGAGTTCGCGATCCTGCTGCCGCACGTGGAGGGGATCGCCGACGCCCGCGCGGTGGCGCAGCGGGTGCTGGCCGAGTTGTGCGGGCCGGCCGAGCTGGGCGGGCTCACCGTGGACATCAGCGGCAGCATCGGCTACTCGCACCACCCGTCGCTGAGCACCGGCGGTGAGGAGTTGCTGCAGCACGCCGACGTGGCGATGTACCACGCCAAACGCAACCATCTGGGGGTCGCCGGGTACGAGCCGGAGAACGACAAGCACAGCTTCGAACAGCTCACCCTGCTCGCCGACCTGCGCTACGGCATCGAACGGGGTGAGCTGGAGCTGCACTATCAGCCGAAGATCCGGACGGGTGACCGTTCCGTGGCCGGGATGGAGGCCCTGGTCCGGTGGCGGCATCCGACCCGTGGTCTGCTCGGCCCGCACCTGTTCGTGCCGGAGGCCGAGCAGAGCGATCTGATGCTGTCGCTGACCGGGGCGGTCCTGGACATGGCGTTGCGCCAGCAGCGGGAGTGGCGCGACGCCGGCCGGCATGTTCCGGTGGCGGTCAATGTGGGCGCCGCCTGCCTGCGTGACACCGGGTTCCCGGGCCGGGTCGAGGAGTTGCTGCGGCGGCACGGCGCGACGGCCCGGCACCTGACCCTGGAGATCACCGAGACGTTCCTGATCAGCGATCCGGAGGGTGCGGCCGCCGCGCTGGCGGTGCTGCGGGACAAGGGTGTACGGGTCTCCATCGACGACTTCGGCGTGGGTTACTCGTCGATGAGTTATCTGCAGTCGATGCCGCTGGACGAGCTGAAGATCGACCGGAAGTTCACCACCGAGATCCTCACCACCGAGCGGGGCCGGGCCATCGTCCGGGCGATCGTCGACCTGGCGCACGCGCTGGACCTGACCGTGGTGGTGGAGGGCGTGGAGGACGAGAACACCCTGACCGTGATCGGCGAGATGGGCTGTGAGCAGGCGCAGGGCTACCTGATGTGCCGCCCGCTGCCGCCGGAGGGCATCCCGTCCTGGATGGACTCGTGGAGCGTCCCGGCTCTGCGCTGAGCGCTACCCCTATCCTGGCGGGCATGGCAGCGACACGGCGGTTGCGCCACGAGCAGGCCGAGGCCACCCGGCTGCGCATCCTGACGGTGGCCGAGCGGCTGTTCGCCGAGCAGGGTGTGTCGTCGGTGTCGAACCGGCAGGTCGGTGAGGCGGCCGGGCAGGGCAACAACACGGCTGTCGGCTATCACTTCGGGACCAAGAACGATCTGGTGCGCGCGATCGTCCAGCGGCACACCGCGGCGATGGACACGGTCCGGGACGACCTGCTGCGCCGGTTCGACGGCAGCGACCGGTTCCGGGACTGGGTGACCTGTGTGGTGCGCCCGTACACCGATCATCTGGCCGCGCTGGGTTCGCCGAGCTGGTACGCCCGGTTCGCCGCCCAGGTGATGACCGAGCCGCGGCTGCGGGAGCTGGCCGCCGCCGAGTATTCCGAGTCCTCCCTGCTGGTGACGATCAGTGAGCGGCTGCACGCCTGCCTGCCGGGTCTGCCGGCCACGGTGCGGGCCGAGCGGGACGACATGGCGCACACGCTGATCGTGCAGTGGTGCGCGCAGCGGGAGCGGAACGTGACGGACTGGAATCGGACGGCGACCGGCCTGATCGATGTGATCGAGGGGATCTACCTGGCCCCGACGATGATCCACGTCACCCGGTAACCCTTCTGTCCTGGTTGACGCATGGTGACCGGCACGCCGATTAAGTCAGTCACTTGACTTAAAAGGTACGCCTGGCTTAGCTCACTCCGATCAGGAACGAATCGCCCGCCAGACCCGAAGGACACACATGTCCCCCACCGAGGCACCGAAGCCCCCACGCCGCCGCACTCCGGGCGACGTCGCGACGATCCGTGCGAAGTACTGTGCCGAACGGGAGCGCCGGATCCGCCCGGACGGCACCGGACAGTACCGGCGGGCGGCCGGGGAGTTCGGCTACTACGCCAAGGACCCGTACACGCCGGTCGCCGAACGGGCACCCCGCACCGACCGGGTCGAGGCGGTCGTCGTCGGCGGCGGGTTCGGCGGCCTGCTCACCGGGGCCCGGCTGCGGCAGGCCGGGATCCGGGACATCCGGATGATCGACGAGGCGGGCGACTTCGGCGGCACGTGGTACTGGAACCGCTACCCCGGCATCCACTGCGACATCGAGTCGACTGTCTACATGCCGCTGCTGGAAGAGGTCGGCTACGTGCCGAAGTGGCGGTACGCCCCGGGCGAGGAGATCCGCCGGCACGCGGTGGCGATCGCCGAGAAGTTCGAACTGTACGCCGACACCATGTTCCACACCCGGGTCACCGAACTGCGCTGGGACGACGACGCGAGCGAGTGGACCGTACACACTGATCGGGGTGATGTCTTCCAGGCTCGCTATGCGATCGTCTCGTCGGGCACCCTCACCCAGCCGAAACTCCCCGGCATCCCGGGCATCGAGGAGTTCCGCGGGCACACCTTCCACACCAGCCGCTGGGACTACGAGTACACCGGCCCCGACCTGTCCCGGCTGGCCGGCAGGAAGGTGGGTGTGGTCGGCACCGGCGCCACCGGCATCCAGGTGATCCCGCACGTGGCCGAGGCCGCCGAGCGGCTGTACGTCTTCCAGCGCACCCCGTCGTCGGTGGACGTGCGCGGCAACCGCCCGATCGACGAGTCCTTCGCCGCCGGTCTCACCCCGGGCTGGCAGCGGGAGCGGATGGAGAACTTCCTGACCGTCGTCACCGGCGGTTACGCCGCCACCGACCTGATCGACGACGGCTGGACCAGCACCGCCCGGCTGCAGCGCAACATGCTCACCGGCACCGTCGACACCTCGCTCTCCGACGAGGAGCGCGAATACCTGGACGAGCTGGCCGATCTGCGCAAGATGGACGAGATCCGGGACCGGGTCGCGTCGATCCTGGAGGACCCGGAGACGGCGGCGAAACTGCAGCCCTGGTACCGCTACATGTGCAAGCGCCCCGCCTTCAGCGACTTCTACCTGCCGACCTTCAACCGGGACAACGTGACCCTGGTCGACACCGCGGACCACGGCGGCATCACCCGGATGACCCCGTCCGGAGTCGTCGTCGGGGACGAGGAGTACGAGGTGGACTGCGTCGTCTTCGCCACCGGCTTCGAGGTCGGCGTCTCCGGGGTCGTCTCCGGCACCCTTCCCGTGTACGGCCGCGACGGGCTACCCCTGCTCGGCCACTGGCGCAACGGGCCGCGCACCCTGCACGGCTTCTACAGCCACGGCTTCCCCAACCTGTTCCACCTCGGCTCGCTGCAGAACGCCGCCTCGGTCAACTTCACGCACGTGCTCCAGGAGCAGGCCGGGCACATCGCCGCGGTGGTGGCCGAGGCCGCCAAGCGGGGCGCCCGCCGGATCGAGCCGACCGCTGAGGCCGAACAGGCGTGGGCGGAGGTGATCCGGGCGAGCGCCCCCGACAACTACGCGTTCCAGGCCGAGTGCACCCCCGGTTACTACAACGGCGAGGGCAGACCACGGCCGGTCAACAACGCGTACGGCCCGGGCCCGGTCGCCTTCCACGCCCTGCTCCAGCACTGGCGCGACAACGGTGGCATGGACGAGGTGCTGCACTCATAGTCAAACCCAGAGTCAAACCGCGTGCCGCAGAACGGCGCGATCCACACCGTTTCGCGGCACACACTCGACCGCCGAAGACCGCGTGCCGCGGAACGGCGCGATCCACACCGTTTCGCGGCACACACTCGACCGCCGAAGACCGCGTGCCGCGGAACGGCGCGATCCGCGCCGTTGCGCGGCACGCGAATCGAGGGGCCGTACCGGGGCGAGCACCCCGTACGACAGTTCTGTGAAGTTTGTTGACGATTGTTGCATCGAGGGTTGAGAATCCCTGCGAGAGCGCTCTCACGATCCATCCCCCGCCTCCCCCGACGTGGGCGATCAGCCGTGCGCGAAAGGACCTCTCGATGCCACGTTCCCTCATCCAGGCGTTAGCCGTCGGCGCCGCCACCCTCACCGCGGTAGCCCTCACCCCGCTCGCCGCCCAGGCCGCGCCGAACCCGGCAACCGCCCAGGCCGCGCCGAACCCGCTCGCCGCCCAGGTCCCGCCGAAACCGCTGCCGGCGCCCGCCGATCTCGGTCTCGCCCCCGGCATGGCCGAGGCGATGAAACGCGACCTCAAGCTCGACGACGCCGGCATCCGGCAGCGCCTGGCCGTGGAGGCGGCCGCCCCGGTGGTCGAGCAGCGGCTGCGGGCCCGGCTCGGCGACCGGTTCGGCGGCGCCTGGATCGCCGACGGCGCGACCCGTCTCACCGTGGCGGTGACCAGCGAGAAGGAGGCCGCGACGGTACGCGCCGAGGGCGCCGTCCCGACGATCGTGAAACGTGGCGAGAAAACCCTGGACGCGGCCCGGGCCAAGCTGGACCGCAACGCGGAACGGGCGCCGGACACCGTACGCGGCTGGCATGTCGACCCGGCCACCAACAGCGTCGTCGTCACGGTCCAGCCGGGCGCCGAGACACAGGCCCGTGAGTTCGCCGAGGCCAGCGGGGCGGGCGCGGTCACCGTGCGGACCTCCGCGGAACAGCCCCGCACCATGTACGACATCCGCGGCGGCGACCAGTACGTCATCAACGGCAACACGCTCTGCTCGGTCGGCTTCTCGGTGGCCGGCGGTTTCGTCACGGCCGGGCACTGCGGCGGCACCGGCAGCCCCACCCTCGGCTACAACAATGTGGCACAGGGGACGTTCGCCGGCTCCAGCTTCCCCGGCAACGACTACGGCTGGGTTCGTACCAACGGCAACTGGGTTTCCCAACCCTGGGTGAACAACTACTCGGGTGGCAACGTGACGGTCGCCGGTTCGCAGGAGGCGGCGATCGGCAGCTCGATCTGCCGGTCCGGGCGCACCACCGGCTGGCGGTGCGGCACACTGCTCGGCAAGAACGAGACGATCAACTACGCGCAGGGTTCGGTGTCCGGGCTGTCCCGCAGCAACGCGTGCGCGCAGGGCGGCGACTCGGGCGGCTCGTGGGTCACCGGCAACCAGGCGCAGGGTGTCACCTCGGGCGGCACCGGCAACTGCACGACCGGCGGCACGATGTGGTTCCAGCCGGTCAACGAGATCCTTCAGGTGTACGGGCTGTCGCTGACCACGACCGGTGGTGGCGGCAGCGGTTCGGCGCTGGTCAGCAACTGGAACAACAAGTGCGTCGACGTGCCGAGCAGCAACTTCTCCGACGGCGTTCAGGTGCAGATGTGGAACTGCAACGGCTCCGGAGCGCAGCGCTGGGAGGCCACCGGCGGCACGTTGAGGACCGGCAACAACAAGTGCCTGGACGTGGCGTGGGGTTCGACCGCGAACGGCGCCGCGATCCAGATCGCGAACTGTTCCGGCAATGCCGCCCAGCAGTGGGTGCTCAGCGCCGCCGGTGACCTGGTCAATCCGCAGGCCAACAAGTGCATCGACATCGGCGGCTGGAACGGCAACGACGGCGCCAAACTCAACCTGTGGGAATGCCTCGGCGGCCTGAACCAGAAATGGCGCCGCGGCTGATCCGGATGGGCGCGAATCCACTCCGGGTTCGCGCCCGCCTCCCGGTCCGTTCTTCCCACCCACAACCCTTTGCCGGTACGCCACACGGCCCCACGAAAATCGATTCGCCCCGTGTCGTCCCCGCGACGCGGGCGGCACCCCGGACCGCCCGGCGACCGCCGGGCGAATGCGGTGGTCACCGAGGTGTCGCGGTCCGCCAGTCCTCGGTGCCGCAGCCCACCTCATAAGACCACCACCCATTCGTCACACCGTCCGCGAGCAACTGCTGGATCGCCCCGAAATCGGCATCGGCGGGCACATCGAAGGCGACGAGCGGCAATTCGGAACTGAACACCTCACCACCCAGTCCGAACCGGGCGAACTCCGCGTGCACCGCCGCCGCGTTCGGCCCCAGCGGCCCGGACGGCACCGGCAGCACCCGGATCACACAGCGCCCGGACGGCCGTACCCGCTCCACCGACCACCGTTTGCCGTCCCCAGACCTTGATCGCGTCGCCGTCCGGCAGTCCACGCACGTCGGAAGAAGCCGCCATACCGATCATCATCGCGCACCGCCCCTGTCCCGGCACGCATCGAACCCGAAGGGGCCACACAGAACCTAAGGGGTCAGCTGAGGTCGATGGCCCACTTGGCGTGTTCGGTGGATTCCTCGGCGGGTGGGCCGCCCGGGTTCTCGGTGGCCAGGGCCTGGTTGAGGGTGACGAACTCGCGCATCCGCTGCTCGTAGCGGGCGAACCCGGACCGGTGGTCGCCCCTTTCCGCGGCCAGGGACTCGGCCAGCACGTAGGCGCCGACCAGGGCCAGGCTGGTGCCCTGGCCGGACAGCGGTGACGGGCAGTAGCCGGCATCGCCGAGCAGGGTGACCCGGCCCGCCGACCAGGTGTCCATCCGCACCTGGGCCATCGCGTCGAAGTAGAAGTCGCCGGCCTGCCACATCGCCTCGACCAGCCGGGGCGTCTCCCAGCCGATCCCGGCGACCCGCTCCTCGATCAGCCTACGTTGGGCGTCCAGGTCACGCCGGTCGTAGTCGAGCGGCCCGGACTCGAATCCCATGGTCGCCCGGATCTCGGTGTTGTCCCGCGCCGAGTACACGGCATAGCCGACCTGTTCCTGCTCCGCTCGCAGCCACACCTGCCAGCGGTCCAGGCCGAGGAAATTGGGTGCGGTGAAGACTCCCAGGTAGGAGCCGAGATGGTGCACGTACTCCCGCTCCGGGCCGAAGGCCAGCCGCCGCACCGTGGAGTGCAGCCCGTCCGCGCCGACCACCAGGTCGAACGTCTCCGGCCCGGTGTTCTCGAAGGTCACCCGGACACCGTCGGGCCGCTGATCGATCCCGGTCACCGTGTCGTCGAACAGGTAGCGGGTGTGTGCCCGGGTCGCCTCGTACAGCAGCCCGGCCAGGTCCTCCCGCAGGATCTCCACGTCGTCACTGTCGAGCCGGCCGCTGCTGAGCGCCACCTCGGTGGACCGCATGAGTTCGGTGCCGTCCCGGTCGACCATCGACATTCCACCCATCCGGGTACGTGCCCCGCGCACCGCCCCGGCCAGCCCCATCCGCTCGATCACGGTCAGGGCCACGCCTCGCACGTCGACGGCGTGCCCACCGGGCCGGATCGACGACGCCCGCTCCACGATCGTCGGCACGAACCCGTGCCGGTGCAGCCAGTACGCCAGGGCGGGCCCGCCGACACCGGCGCCGGAGATCAGCACAGTGGTCATGACATCCTCCTCGATACGCTGTACACATCAGCAACGTACGGCGTACACAATGGGCTTGATAAGGATTTTGAACGTCACTGAGCTAGCACAGAGGAGGGGTGAACTAGTACATGAGCGAAGATCCGCCCTACCTTCGGATCGCCGCCGACCTGCGCCGGCGCATCGACATCGGGGAGTTCCGGCCGGGCGATCGGCTGCCGTCCACCCGGGCGCTGGCCGTCGAATACGGCGTCGCCCTCGCCACCGCCGCGAAAGCCCTGACCGAATTGGGTCAGGCCGGGGTGATCCGCGCCCAGCCCCGGGTCGGCTCGGTGGTCGTCCCGAGGGCGAAGGCGCGCCCGGCCCCGGAACGCGAGCTGAACCGCAATCGCGTGGTCCGGGCCGCGATGGCGATCGCCGACGCCGAGGGCATCGAGGCGGTGTCGATGCGCGCGGTCGCCGCCCGGCTGGGGGTGTCGACGATGGCGTTGTACCGGCACGTGCCCGACAAGGATCGGCTGGTGCTGCTGATGGCCGACATGGCGTACAGCGAGGGTGACTACCCGGCGGTGCCGCCGGACGGCTGGCGGGCCCGGCTGGAGTTCGGCGCCCGCACCCTGTGGCGGCTCTACCAGCGGCATCCGTGGCTGGCCCACCTGGGCCCGCTCGCCCGCCCGCTGCCGCTGCCGAACCTGCTGCGCCACGGCGAGTGGATCATCGGTGCGCTGTCCGGCCTGGGCCTGCCCGCCGCCCGCATCCTGGACCTGCAGATCCTGCTGTACGCGCACGGTCAGGGCCTGGCCGTGCACCGGGAACGTGAGATCCGGGCCGAAGCCGAGACCGGCCTGAACGACGAACAGTGGGGCGACGCCCACCTGGACGATCTGCAGGACCTGGCCGCCTCCGGCGTCTACCCGAACTTCGCCGACATGCTGTCCGGCCTGGACGGCGGCTACGACTTCGACCTGGACGCCCTGTTCGAAACCGGTCTCCAAGCCCTGCTGGACGGCTTCGCACTCATCATCGACGGGCGTCCCGGCGCCGTGCCGTCTGGCGGTGGATCTTAGCCTCGGTGCCGCAGTCGGCCATCCGGCACCAGCGACGCGAACCGTTCTTGCTGGTGTCCAGGAACAGCCCGGCGCATCCCCGGGTGGAGGCGCACACTTTCACCCGCCCGGCCGGCCCGGTGGTGAGCAGATCAATCACGGACAGCACGGCCGGCCACCACACCTGGTCCAGGCTGTCGTCCGGCCAGTCCCATCCGAAGTGGCCTTCGCCGGGTCGCAGCCGGGCGGCGGCCATCGCGGCGGCGTACGCCCGCTGGATCAACGCCAGGTCGTCCTCATCCGGCGGCAGGTCACGGGTCATCCCGGCGAAGACGCGGTGGATCGCCTCCCGCACGGCGACCCCGGCGAGATGGGACCCACGCGCGGCGTCCGGTCGTTGCCCGGCGAGGGCGTCCAGGTCGCGCCGTTCCTCCGGGCCGATCCATTGGGCGTACGCGGCCCAGCGCACCATGTCGCGATAGCCGTGCAGGTGCTCTTCGGGCTCGTCCTGGGCTCGCCCGTTGACGGTGTTGGCGAAGTCGAGCCCCGGGTGTTCGCCGTAGAGCGCGGGAAAATCCGTCATTGCTTCCACCAAAACCCACTTAGAGGGTAGTACGCTTCCAGTAAAACGAGTTTAGCCCGCAACACGTGAGAGGACAGTGCCATGATCGAACTGCTCCTGCCGATGCTGCGCGACTCCATGCGCAAGGCCAGCCACTCCGCCATGCCGGACGCTCCGGTCATCCCCGATCCACCGCCCGGCCCCACCCGCCGCCGCACCGCCCGCCTGCTGCGCGCCACCGCCGACCGGCTGGACCGGCATGCTAGTTTGCAGCTGACCGCGACGCTGCCGTAGGAGGTGAGACCCATGACCGTTCGTTTCCGGGTGCTCCCTGTCCCGTCCTGGTCGGGCGACTGACGTAGTTGTCGCCGGGAGCGCACCGCACTCCCGAGAGGCAACACCCCATGTTCGACGTGATCATCGCCGGTTGCGGGCCGACCGGCGCCCTCCTCGCCGCCGAGCTGCGGCTGCACGACGTGTCCGTGCTGGTCCTGGAGCGGGAGCCCCGGCCCGCCACCGACACCCGCATCGTCGGCCTGCACATCCGCAGCCTGGAGATCCTGGCGATGCGCGGCCTGCTCGACCGGGTCCGCGCCGAGGGCCGGCAGCGCCCGCCCGGCGCCTACTTCGCCGCCATCGACAAACCCGCACCCGACAACCTGGATTCCCCATACGCCTACCTGCTCGGCATCCGGCAACCCACCCTGGTCCGGCTGCTGGAGGACCACGCGCTCGCCCGGGGCGCCGAGGTCCGGCGCGGCCAGCCGGTGACCGGCATCGATCAGGGCGACGACGCCGTGACGGTGACCCTGGCCGGCGGCCAGACACTGCGTACCCGCTACCTGGTCGGCTGCGACGGCGGGCGCAGCACCGTCCGCACCCTGCTCGGCATCGGCTTCACCGGCGAGCCGTCCCGCAACGAGACGTTGATCGCCGAGATGAAGGTGGCCGATCAGACCGCCCCGGTCCGCAGCGGACGGTTCAGTCTCGCACCGGTGGGCGACGGCGTGTTCCGGGCCATCATCCCGGCCCCCGGCCTCAGCGACCGCACGAAACCACCCACCATCGACGACGTACGGGCGGCCCTGCGCGCGGTGGCCGGCACCGATTTCGGCGCCCACTCCCCCCGCCACCTGTCCCGTTTCGGCGACGCCACCCGGCTGGCCGACACCTACCGGTCCGGCCGGGTCCTGCTGGCCGGCGACGCCGCGCACATCCACCCACCGATCGGCGGTCAGGGCCTCAACCTGGGTTTGCAGGACGCGTTCAACCTGGGCTGGAAACTGGCCGCCCAGATCCGGGGCTGGGCGCCACCGGCCCTGCTGGACACCTACCAGTCCGAACGCCGGCCGGTAGCGGCAGCCGTCCTGGATAACACCCGGGCCCAGACGGCCCTGCTGGCCGACGACCCGGGCGCGCGGGCCGCGCTCCGCCTGCTCACCGAGCTGATGGACATCGACGAGGTGAACCGTCATCTGCTGGCGAAGACCACCGCGATCGGCGTCCGCTACGACTGCGGCCCCGGCCCCACCCTGCGGGGCCGCCGCATGCCCGACGTGGACCTGCCGCAGGGCACCCTCTACGACCGCCTCCACCACGGCCGGGCCACCCTGCTGGACCGAACCGGCCACCTGACCACCGGCGCCTGGTCGGACCGCGTGGACTATCTGGTCGATCCCTCCGCCGCTGTGGACGCCCCGGCCGTCCTGATCCGCCCCGACGGCCACGCAGCCTGGCTCGGCACCGACCAACCGGACCTGAACACCCAGCTCATCCGCTGGTTCGGCGAGGCCCACTGACGGTGTGGTGAGTTCCGGGGCGCTTCGCGCCGGAACTCACCACACCCGAGGGCAGCCGCGCAGCCGGCCCTGGGCAGTGCCCGGAGATGGGGCCGGTTCGGCCGGCAACAAGCAGCCGCCCGGTTTCCGGATGGTCGAAGGCGTCGGCACACAGGACTCCCACCGCAGTCAGTCGGCCGCCTCGCCGTCGTCGTCCGTCTCGGCCGGGACAGTGGTTTCCGGCCGGCCCGGCAGGTCGGCCAGGCTGAGGTCGAACAGGGTCACCTCCAGCAGTTCGGGGGTGACCTCGGTGTGCACGCTCACGTCGGCGGCGGCCTGCCGCATCCAGTGGAGGTAGACCGCGTACCGGTAAGGGGTCCAGGCCGCCGGTCGGCCCTTGTGCAGGTAGCCGTAATCGTTGCCGGTCAGGTGGGCGACCCGGTAGGCGAGGCGCGCGTCCAGGATCAGCGCGCCGGGGACGGCGAAGTACAGGAACTTGGTGAAGAACGCCGGCCCGAAACCGGCGATCCGCGACCACCCCGGTGTGCCGCTGCTGGTCCGGTGGTCAAAATCCTGGCCCCCGTAGAGCTGTGCGTACGCGAATATCGGCCCCTGGCACAGGCCGATGTCCCGCACGACGTCGAGGGTGCCCGCCAGGTCGACGGCTCTGGCGACGATCTTGTCGTACCGGCTTCGGCCGTAACCGCGTCTGCCCATCCCGAACACGTAGCTGGCGGTGAACAGGTCGAGCGCGCCGCTGTGCGCGAGATCGAAGACGTCGCCACGGGTGATCGACTCACCCACCGAGATTTCGGGCCACTTGCCGGGATCGACGGCGATGGCGTGTGCCCGTACACCCGCCGGGCCCAGCTTCTCCAGCCGCCGCCGGCAGGCCTCCGCCACGAACGCGACCTGCTGCTCGTTCATCCGGCCGGCCAGCGCTTCGGCTCGGGCCGCCCGGCCGTCAGTGAGATCCATGACGGCCATGGTGCACGATGACGGGCCGGTCAGTGATCGGTCTGGCGGCGCCGGGTGCGCAACCAGCTCCCGGCGGCGGCGGCGAGAGCGGCGGCCGGGCTGCCCTCGCCGGCCTCGTCGGCGAGTTGCCGCAGGTCCGCGAATGCCTTGAGGTCACCGGCGCGGGCCAGTCCGGCCAGGGCCTCCACCCGCACACGCGGGTCGGGGTCGGTGCGCAGGACGGTCAGGAGACGGCCGGTCTCCGGGTGGTCGAAGGCGTAGTCGCGCAGGACCCGCAAGGCTGTCGCCCGGACCTCGCCGTCCGGGTCGGCGGCCAGCCTGACCAGGAGTGGCACGCTGTCCGGAACCGACTGGCACAGTTCGCCGGCTACCCGGCGGCGGACCGATGGGTCCGGGTGGGTGGCGTGGGCGGCCACCTCGGGCTGGAGGCCGGGGCCGTGGAACTCGACGGCCGCCCCGATCAGTGCGGCCAGCACACCCGGATCCGGTTCGGTGGCCAGCCGTTGCCGCAGCAGGGCCGTCGTCTCCGGCGGGCACGGCACGTCGTGGATCGCCAGCAGGTGGGCCACGTCGGCGGCGAACCACCGGGCGTCCCGGTCCGGGGCGGTCAGCACGCCGGCCGCCCAGCGCAGCGTCTCCTCCGGGTCCGCCCGGCTGGCGAGGGTGTGCCAGGCCTGTGACCAGCCGGCCCCGCCGGGATCCCGGTCCACCAGGGCCCGTGCCAGCAGCTCGTCGGGTGGAACGCCGATGCCGAGGAGTTCCTCGAGGTACGTCACGATCGCCAGATGGGCCGTCTGCGTCTCGGCCCAGCGGCCGTCGGGGGCGGTGACCCGTACACAATCGGTGTGGGTGTAATCGTCGATCGGGACCGTCCAGCGGGTCACGGTGCCCGACGTGCCGAGGCGACGGCTCAGCTCGGTGACCGGGTCGGTGCCGGCCCACTGCCGGGCGATCCGCAGCAGCGGCCCGGTGGTGTCCGGCTCCAGACGGTTGACGATCAGCGCGAACGCGCCGTAGTCGGCCGCCCACCGCATCAGCTCGGCATCGCCGCGCGCCGATTCGGCCAGGCCACCGGCCAGCAGATCGCGGACCCGCGAGCCGTGCCCGGCCGCGTCGGCCGCCCGCAGCAGGGCCGTATCATCCGCCGGTCCGGGAACGCTCGTGTGCACCAGACGATCATTCATCGTGGACATTGTCGCTCGCCGCCGAAGGAGTCTCACATGCGTACCGCCGCCGGGCCGTTGTTCGGGCTGGCGTACGGCGACGCACTCACGCAGGCGCCGGGCCGTCACTTCGTGGACTGGCTGACGAATCCGGCTGAAGTCCCCGTTGTGACTGCCATGCACGCGCAGCGGCGGGAGTGAGACGCGAGGTGCCGGCTTGACGCTTCGTCACAGTCCTGCGTGACCGGTGCCCTATATTCGCGATCATGAAATCGAAGGGGCAGCGGCTTCTGATGGCCATCAGTGCGTCCGTGATCGCGATCGTGGTGGTGATCGTGGCGGTCGTGATGTCTGCTCAGGCCCAGCATGACGCCGAGGGGACCGCTGCGGCTCAACGGAGCGAGGCCATGATCGCGGCCAAGGATCTGCGGGTGGCGACGGTCGACCTGGCCGGAGCGCCGGCTGTCGTGTGGGCCGGCACGTTCGCTTCGGCTTCGGAACACCGCAAGGGTGTCTACAACTTCGGGGTCATGGTCGCCCGCAACGGCGCCATGCTCGGCTCGATTCGGATCAAGGATGCCACCGGTACGCTGGTGGCTTCCGCAGGCGTGATCTCCGTCGGCGGGCACACGATGCTGCAGGGCCGTGAGGAGTTCTGGCGCTGGGCCGGAATCCTGGATCAGCGCCTGCCGAAATTCGAGGGCCGATGGGTGGTCCTGCATGACGGCTTCTTCGGCTTCGACCTGGACAAGCAACTGCACCCTGACGTCCTGTTCACCGAGTCACCGGCCGGCGGTCCCGATCCGGTGCGGGGCGCACCGGAGATGGACGGTGCCGTGGAGGTACAGCCGGTGCAGGGGAACGGAATGACATACCGGATCACCACGGCGGATCCGAAACGGCTGGTACGGCTGACGTCCGCCCGGCTAGAGCTTCGGCCTTTACCGGCCGAGCACGACCGAGCCGTCCAGTCGTTCGACCAGCTACGGCGCGAGACGAAGGTGCTCACCGAGGCCCTGAACTACGGCAGCCAGCCGGATCAGGCGGGTCAGATGCCGACAGCATTCACCGCGGATGAGGTGAAACGAATGCTCGTCGACCTCGATCACGACCTGGGAAGGTACGGTTTATGAACGTCGACCGGGATAAGCCGCTCGATTCGATGGCGCCGGTCGCCGTTCATCCACCCATTCCCCTCACCGGGAGCGGCGGGAGAATTCACCTGAGCATCAGGAGTATCTGAATCCGTCTATGCCGCTACGCTTGACATCAAAGAAAACCGAAAGAAGGTCTAGAATCAACTCCGAAAAGCAGGTCATGTCATCGCGTTCCCAGGGATCGCGATTTTTACCAATCGATCGCTGATAGAGCCCCAGGCTGGCCATGACGATTTTTCTTGCCAAGTCTTTCCAGTCTTTCCCGTCCTTGATGTCGAGGCCGTATCTGGGAAACACCTGGCCGTAGAATGCCGTCCATCGAAGAAGTCTCTGATCCCTCAGTGCTGCCACCTTTCCCTGAGCGGCGGAATGCCGGGGAAGTGTCGGAATGATGGCGCAATGAAGAGTTACCAGCTTGTCGTCGAGCTTCGAGGTGAGCTCCATCAAAGCTGCGTGCTGAACGAACTCGCCGAGAGTCAACGTCGGCGCTGCGGCTTCTATGGCCGGAAACAACACGTCAAGGCGATGCATGTAGGGAGCCGGCCGAAGGAGGTAAGAGATCAAGTCGGCACTGAACGCCCCTTGATGCCCCCACGTGTCGTTGAAGCGCTGCACATGCAGGGCATCCGCGCTCTCCAGGTTCTCGATCATGACTGCCGCGTGTCGTTCGAGGTCGACCGGCTTCAAGTCCACGAAGATCCGTTCACCGTCGATCGCCTCGGTCGTCCCGCCTCTGGCTGTGATCTTCTCGTGCAGGAGATGAAGCGCCAGGTTGCAGAAAGTCTGGCTCCTCCAGTCGTTGGACCATCGAGCCCGTGTCGCACTGGTCGCATGGGCTCGCACATGACGTAGCACTTGGGACAGGTCCTCCCCGGCCCGAAGAGCGAAAATCTTTTCCCACTCCGCCCAGGTAGCCCAGTGAAGGTTAGAGACATGCATCCTGCCGCCCCTCTCAGGTAATACGGCAACCAGTACCGCACAAGGATTGCCTGAGTCAATGGGGGATTGCTCCCGTCGCTCGAAAGGGCGGCCCGAGCTCGCCGCCGGCAGCCACCTCTCACAGTGCTTGACACCGCACCCCATTCATCCGGGCGCCCCTGCTTCACCAGGATAGGAACCGACCTCGAAAGAAGGGCGGCCGAAATGCGTGAAGCTCGCGACGGTGGCAAGTTCCTCACCCTGCTGGACGACTGCATCATTGTGATGGCTCAAATTTCGCAAGATCCGGCGTGGATATGCGCAGCCTTCGCTCTCCGCCTTATAGTGAGGTTGACGATCCTGTTTCTTGCGAGTTCTGTCCGGCCTTCCTCGTCGAGTGACTCAAGCCCGGAAGTGACTCGAACATCAACGAACCCACCGTCAGACGGCAGGAAGCCTTGATGCGCTCTCCTCGGCATGTCCGGGCGTCATGGAGACAGCGTGACGTGTGCGCTCCAGCACGACGGGCGGGTTTCGGCGGTGAGCGTTCTCCCGGCGCACCGCGATGGTGCCGCACCGCGCGCCGATCCCGGCGCCGGTTGACAAAGCGGCCGGCGCCGGCCGGCTTCGCGGGGACCGGCTCGCGGGTGTGGTGGGGGTGCCAGGATTCGGGGGTGGATGACGAAACGGTGCCCGCGGCCGACGGTGGGGATCCGGTGGAAGCGCTGGGCGCCTGGCTGCTCGCGGAGGACGCCTACACGCGTGGGGGCGTGCCCGATGAGGTGCTCATCTTTCTCCAGGATCACGTCGGCCGGCTGCTGGGCCCGCAGACGATGACCGCGGCCCGCGGTTTTCTGGAGGAGCGCCTCGGCCCGGACCGGGATCTGGCCGGTCTCGCCCGGGACCGGTCGGTGATGGTGGAGCTGCTGGCGGTGGTCGAGGGGCGGCGGCGGCCGGGCTTCGAGTTCGAGTGGCGGGCGTTCCCGCCTGATGTCACCGATGACCGGCCGGCGACGCTGCTGGTGATGGCGGAGTACTGCGTCGGGGATCCGGTGTGGGAGCGGCCCCGGGGCAGCGGCTCGCCGGTGTCGTTGCGGGAGCTGGGTGTCGAGGAGTCGCTGGTGCGGCGGTTGCGGGCCTGGAACGAGACGTTCGAGAGGTTCGCGCCCGAGGATGCGGACTGGACGGGCGACGCGTGGGCGGATGAGGGCCTGGACCTGGCCCGGGAGTTGCAGCGGGCGCTGCCGGACGTGGAGGTCCGCTACTTCCATGCCGACGACGACCGCCCGCTCCGCGAGCAGTGACGGGCCCGGTACGACACCCGGGGTGCCGTACCGGGGATGGTCAGGCGGCTCGGGCGATGCAGATGCGGGCGTTGAGGCGGGCGCCGGCCTCGTAGAACATGTACTGCACGCCGCCCTCGGTGCCGAACGACGGTGCGGCGGTGCGGCCGTTGTCGGAGGCGATCGGGGTGTGGAAGACGCCCAGGTGGACCTCCCTGTTGAAGGCGTTGCCGACCTCGGTGATCCGCATCCGGCCGTCGTTGCCGTGGTAGGCGACGTAGGTGGTGCCGTTGCGGACGACCACGTGCGGGCCGGAGATGTCGGTGAGGCCGTCGGGTTCCGGGTTGACCAGGGCGGTCTGTGCGAACGTCCACTGGTCCCAGCCGTTGGGTGACCAGCCGTGGTAGATGCGCCGTTTGCCGGCCAGCACCCCCATGTAGACCATCACGTACCGGCCGCTGTGGGCGAACACCCGGGCGTACGACGTCTCGGTCAGGCCGGGGACGAGTCTCGTACTCAGGATGGGTGTCTCGTCGGTGAACGTCAGACCGTCGGTGGAGCGGGCGACCCGGGTGGTGGTGTTCTCGCCGTGGTAGTAGAGGTAGAACTGCTTGCGCTCGGGGATCCACGTGACGTGCGGTGACGACACGTGCGAGACGGTGGTGCTGGGCAGCTTGTTGTCGATGACGGGGCTGCCGGTGTATTCGGTGAACGGGCCGGCGAGCGAGTTGGCGTAGGCGACGCAGATGCCGCCGGGCTTCTCGTGCGGGGCGTAGTACAGGTAGTAGCGGCCGCGGTAGCCGCTGATCTTGTCGTAGACGCCGCGGATGCAGGGGAAGATGAACTCGCCGGTGGGGTTGTAGCTCAGCGGCATCCGCAGCGCGTCGCGCAGGTAGGTGTAGGTGGGCATGCCGGCCGGGCCGGCGGCCTGGGCGGGGCGGGCCGTGCCGAGCAGGCCGACCGCTGTGGCACCGAGGATCAGAGAGCGTCGATTCAAGATCAAACCCTTTCTCCGGTACGGGGGATGCCTCGAAGTTTCATCATCGTTAACTGCCCCGGTCAACCCGCTAATAGGTATTAGTCCTGGGGATTCCTTGACGGGCCCGGATCACGTGTCCCACGATCTCCTCACGTTTGTTAATGCGTATTAGCGCCGTAACAGAGGGGACACCTGATGAGCCGACGGGTGACGCAGCAGGACATCGCCCGGATGTGCGGCGTCAGCCAGACCACCGTCTCGATCGTGCTGAACGAGCGCGACGATCCGGCGGTCCGGCTCGCTCCGGAGACCCGGGAACGGGTGCTGGCCGCGATCCGCAAGACGGGGTACGTGGCCGATCCGATCGCGCGCCGGCTGGCCGCCCAGCGCAACCGGTTCCTGGGCGTCTTCACCTACGAGCCGGTGTTCCCGGCCGGGCTCGGCGACTTCTACCACCCGTTCCTGGTCGGCATCGAGGAGTGCGCCGAGAGCATCGGGTGTGACCTGCTGCTGTTCACCAGCGCGCCGGTGATCGACGGCCGTCGGCGGATCTTCAGCCAGGACAACCGGCTGCGGCTGGCCGACGGCTGTGTGCTGCTCGGCCGCTGGCTCGACCCGGTGGAACTGGCCCGGCTGATCGCCGAGGGGCAGCCGTTCGTCAGTGTCGGCCGGCGCGACGACGCCGGCGGGCCGGTGCCCTACGTGGGCGCCGACTACCCGGCGGCCACCGCGGCGCAGGTCCGGCGGGCGGTCGAGCTGGGGCACCGGCGGATCGCCTACGTGGGCGAGGGCGCCGGGGCCGAGTCGCACGCCGACCGGTTGCGCGGCTTCACCGAGGCGGTCGAGCAGGCCGGGATCACCGGTGTGCACGTGCGCTTCACCGACGCCGGTCACGTCATGAATCAACTGTTGAAAGAAGAGGTCACGGCGATTTTTGTGGAGGAGTTCGCGGACGGCGCGATCCTGGCCGAGGAGGCCGGCAACCGTTCGCTACGCGTACCAGATGATCTGTCGTTCGTCGCTCTGGGTGATCCGACCCGGCCGGCCAGCACGGATCTGAAGTTCACCGGTTACCGGATTCCGCGGCGGGAGATGGGCTGGCAGGCCGTGGAGGTGCTGTCGGCGATCCTGGACGGCACCGGCGGCGCCACCCAGCGGCTGCTGCCGTGCGAGCCGGTGACCGGCGCGACGCTGGCGGTGGCCCGTGCGTGAGATGCATGCGGACGTGGTGGTCGTCGGTGGCGGCCTGGGCGGGGTGGCGGCGGCGCTGGCCGCGCTGCGGGCTGGGCGCACGGTGCTGCTGACCGAGCAGTACGCATGGCTCGGCGGCCAGCTGACCAGCCAGGCGGTGCCGCCGGACGAGCACAGCTGGGTGGAGCGGTTCGGGGTGACGGCCAGTTACCGGGCGCTGCGCGACGGGATCCGGGACTACTACCGGGCGAACTATCCGCTGACCGACCGGGCCCGCCGGACCCGCGATCTGAACCCGGGCGCCGGGCACGTCAGCCGGCTCTGTCACGAGCCCCGGGTGGCGGTCGCGGTGATCGAGTCGATGCTGGCGCCGTACCGCGGGGCCGGGCGGCTGACCGTGCTGCAGCCCGCGGTGCCGGTGGCCGCCTCGGTCGACGGTGACCGGGTGACCTCGGTGACCGTCGACGTCGACAGTGAGCGTGTGGTGCTGACGGCGCCGTACATCCTGGACGCCACCGAGACCGGTGAGTTGCTGCCGCTGACCGGTACCGAGTACGTCACCGGCGCCGAGTCGCAGGCCGAGACCGGGGAGCCGAGCGCCGCCGAGGTCGCCGATCCGGCCAACATGCAGGCGCTGTCGGTGTGTTTCGCGATCGACCACGTGGACGGCGACCACGTCATCGACCGGCCGGCGTCGTACGACTTCTGGAGCGCCTACCAGCCGTCGTTCTGGGGCGCGCCGATGCTGTCCTGGCAGACGCCGAACCCGCGCACGCTGGAGATCTCCACCCGGTCGTTCACCCCGAACCCGGACGACGACCCGTGGCTGGTCAACGCCGATCAGCGGGTCAACCCGGGGGACGGCAACCTGTGGACGTTCCGGCGGATCGCGGCCCGGCGCAACTTCACCGGCGGGCTCTACCCGAGTGACATCTGCCTGGTGAACTGGCCGATGATCGACTACTTCGAGCAGCCGTACGTGGACGCGCCCGACCCCGGCGCCGTCGAGCGCTCGGCCCGGGAGCTGTCGTTCTCGGTGCTCTACTGGCTGCAGACCGCGGCGCCCCGCCCGGACGGCGGCACCGGCTGGCCCGGCCTGCGGCTGCGCGGTGACGTGACAGGTGGTGTGGACGGGCTGGCGATGGCGCCGTACGTCCGCGAGTCCCGCCGCATCCGCGCCGAGTACACAGTGGTCGAACAGGACCTGTCGCTGGCCGTCCGGGGGGACAAGGGCGCGGTGTCGTACCACGACTCGATCGGTGTCGGCATGTACCGCATCGATCTGCACCCGTCCACCGGCGGCGACAACTACATCGACGTCGCGTCGTGCCCGTTCGAGATCCCGCTCGGCGCGCTGATCCCCCAGCGGGTGGAGAACCTGCTGCCGGCCGGCAAGAACATCGGCACCACGCACATCACCAACGGCTCGTACCGGCTGCACCCGGTGGAGTGGAACGCCGGTGAGGTGGCCGGGGCGCTCGCCGCCTTCTGCCTCGACCGTGCGGTGTCCCCGCGAGCCGTCCGCAACACCCCCGAGCTTCTCACCGAATTCCAGAACCACCTGAGCGCCGACGGTGTCGAGCTGCGCTGGCCCGACATCAGCGGATATTGAGAGGAGTTGGTATACATGCGCCGTTTCATTGCTGGATTTGCTGCTATAGCCCTGCTCGCCGGGTGCTCGTCGGAAGCCGCCGACGACGGCCCGGTCACCCTCCGGATGACCACCTGGTCGGCCAACCCGGCCCACGTCGAGCTGTTCAACACGATCGCCGCCGACTACAAGGCGTCGAATCCGGATGTCACGGTGACCTTCGAGGCGCTGCCGCTGGAGAACTACACCACCACCGTGACCACCCAGATCGCCGGCGGCAACCCGCCGGACATCGCCTGGATCCTGGAGGGCGCGGCACCCGACTTCGTCGCCTCCGGCGCGCTGGTGCCGCTGGACGGCAGCGTCGACGAGGCGGCCGACCTGTCGCCGGCCGCGACCGCGCTGTGGCGTCAGGACGGCAAACTGATGGGCTACCCGTTCTCCACCTCGCCGTTCGGGGTGTTCGTCAACGTTGACATGTTGAAAGAGGCCGGTCAGACGCTGCCGTCCGGTGACGGGTGGACGTGGGACTCGGCGATCGCCGCCGCCTCCGCGACCGCCGCCAAGACCGGCAAGCAGGGCCTGGTGGTCCGCGACTTCGACTACAAGGACTGGACCAACCTGGCCACCGTGTTCCGCGGCTGGGGCGCCGAGGCGTGGAGTGCCGACGGCAAGACCTGCGGGTTCGACCAGAAGCCGATGGTCGACGCGATGACCTACCTGCACAAGGCGATCTTCACCGACAAGGCGCTGCCCGCGCCCGGTGTCGCCGCCGACTTCTTCGCCGGTGAGTCGGCGATGACGATCGCGCAGATCTCCCGGGCCTCGCTGCTCAAGGACGCCAAGTTCGGCTGGGAACTGGTGCCGCTGCCGGCCGGGCCGTCCGGGAAGTACTCGGTGATCGGGCAGGGCGGTCTCGGCGTACTCAAGAAGGGAAAGAACGCCGACGCGGCCGCCGCCTTCGTCAAGTTCTTCACCAGCCCGGCCAACTCCGCCAAACTCGCCCAGTTCTTCCCGCCGCCGCGCCAGTCGCAGCTCACCTCGGACACCCTGGCCCAGGCCAACCCGCTGCTCAAGCCGGAACAACTGCAGAACGTGGTGATCGACGGCATCGCCACCGGGGTGGTCAAACCCAGCCACACCGGAAGTGCCGAGATCAACCAGGCGGTACGGGGTGCGCTCGACCCGCTGTGGAAGGCCGACGCCGACGTGGCCGGAGTGCTGACCGGCGTGTGCACGGCCATCGACCCGCTGCTGGCCAAGTGACCGTGTCCTACTGGACCACCCGGCGGCGGGACAACCTGACCGGATACCTGTTCATCACCCCGGCTCTGCTCGGTGCCGTCGCCTTCGTGTTCGTTCCACTCGTGCTGGTCGTCTGGTACAGCCTGCACGAGTGGAACGTGCTCGCCGACACGTTCGACTTCGTCGGCGCCGAGAACTACCAGCGCCTGGCCGCGGACCCGAACTTCCCGGCCGTGCTCCGGGCCACCGGGCTGTTCTCGGTGGGGTTGGTCGTACTCAATCTGGGTCTGGCTCTGGCCCTTGCCGTGCTGCTGAACCAGAAGCTGCGCGGCACCACGTTCTTCCGGGTGCTGTTCTTCTCGCCGGTGGTGGTGTCGCTGCTGGCCTGGACCATCGTGTGGGGGTTCCTGATGCAGGACAACGGCGGGATCAACGCCTTCCTGTCGTCGATCGGTGTGGACGGGCCGAACTGGCTGCGCTCCGAGGGCACCGCGATGGCCTCGGTGGTGATCGTGCAGGTGTTCAAGAACGTCGGCCTGAACATGGTGCTGTTCCTGGCCGCCCTCCAGGGCGTGCCTCAGGAGTTGTACGAGGCGGCGCGCACCGACGGCGCCGGGCCGTGGACCGTCTTCCGGCGGATCACACTGCCCCTGATCAGCCCGACCATCCTGCTCACCTCGATCATCACGGTGGTCGGGTCGTTGCAGGTGTTCGCCCAGATCAGCGTGCTCACCCAGGGCGGTCCGGGGACGTCCACCACGGTGCTCGTCTACTACCTCTACCAGCAGGCGTTCCAGTTCCACGCGTTCGGATACGGCTCCACGCTGTCGGTGGTGCTGTTCCTGATCGTGCTGGCGCTGACCGTCCTCCAGTGGCAGATGCGCAAGAGGTGGGTCTTCCATGAGAACTAAGATCTGGCTGTACGGGGTCCTGATGGTCCTGTGTGTGCCCTTCGTGTTCCCCACCTGGTGGATGATCACCAGCTCGTTCAAGCCGAACGCGTCGATCTTCGCGTTCTCGTTCTGGCCCAGTGACTGGTCGCTCGACCCGTGGCGTCAGGTGTTCGAGATGCAGCCGTTCGCGCAGCAGTACTTCAACAGCGCGTACATCGCCGTCGTCGTCACGCTGGGGACGCTGGTGGTGGCGGCGATGGCCGGGTACGCGTTCGCCCGGATCCGTTTCCCCGGCCAGAACGCGCTGTTCCTGGTCGTGCTGACCGGCCTGCTCATCCCGAGCGAGGTGACGATCGTGCCGCTGTTCCGGATCTTCAACAGCCTCGGCATGATCGACACGCACTGGCCGCTGATCCTGGTGCCGATGCTCGGGCCGCCGAGTGTGCTGGCCACCTTCATCATGCGGCAGTTCTTCATCACCCTGCCCGGTGAGCTGGAGGAGGCGGCACGCATCGACGGGCTGGGCCGGCCGGCGATCTTCCGGCGGATCGCGCTCCCGCTGGCGCGGCCGGCCCTGGGCGCGGTGTCGATCTTCACGTTCCTGCACAGCTGGAACCTGTACCTGGAACCGGTCGTCTACATCTCGTCGCAGACCAAGTACACACTGCCGCAGGCGTTGACCCAGTTCACCGACGCCTACCAGGGGCAACTGTGGAACGTGCAGTTGTCGGCGGCCTCGATGACCGCCATCCCGGTCCTGATCGTCTTCGTGCTGGCCCAGCGCCAGTTCATCGAGGGCCTGGCCCACACCGGCCTGAAGGGCTGACCCCCACCCCGCGTGGCGACTTCCGGCGCGATTCGCACCGCAAGTCGGCACGCGGTTCGGGGTTGTGGTGAGTAGCGGCGCAAAGCGCGCCGCTACTCACCACTTCACAGGGTCAGGACGACCGTGGAGATGCTGCGGGCCGGGACGTCGACGGTCACCTGTGCACCGTTGACCGATGTCGGCTGGGCTGCCGCGTTGACGGTCTGTGAGGTCACGTGGTGTTCGGCTCGGGTGATGGTCTGCGGGGCTTGGAGCACCGCGCTGTTCACCGCGCTCGCCGACCGGTTGAGAAGCACCAGCGCGATCTTGCCGTCGCCCTGGAAAGCGGTCACCTCCAGCGGTGACGCCTTGCTGCTCCTGGTCAGGGCCACCCGCTGATAACCGGGGCGGACGTACTTGGAGTACTGGGAGAACGCGTACCCACGTTTGAGCGGCGCCCCGGCGGTGGTGCCGTACGCCGCCTCACCGTCACCGATGAACGAGTAGTAGCGCTTGCCGTACCACCAGATGTACGCGCTCCAGTTCGCCTCCATCGACCGGTGCACGGTGCGCATGATGTCGTCCAGGGTCTCGTTCCAGACCGTCTGGTTCGCCGGGTTGCCCCAGATGTTCGAGCCGTTGCCGTCGGCGGCGTGCAGGTTCCACTCGGTCATCCACACCGGCTTGTTGTACTGGGCGGCCAGCTGGTACGGACCCAGACGACCGGCGGCCTCGGTGCCGTACAGGTGGCCGCCGATGTAGCCGATCCTGTCGCGCGCGGTGCTGTCGTTGAGGGCCGGATCGGTGTAGCCGTAGTTCAGGTTCACCGCCTCGGCCACCATCAGCTTCGTGTTCTGCACCTTGGCGCCCTGGTCCCGGACCCAGTTGCGCAGTTCGGTGCCGCTCCAGTCCATCGAGTCGTAGTCGGGATGCCAGTCCGGTTCGTTCTGTACCGACGTGACATCGATGTCGACACCCTGACCCCGCATGTACTGGACGTAGTTGTTGAGATGACCGGCGTACTCGTCATAGTTGTCGGTTTTGAGTTTTCCGCCGTTGATCCGGCTGTTGTTGGTCTTCCACTCGGCCGGGGCGGTCCACGGCGAGGCGAGGATCTTCACCCCGGAGCCGTACGACTTGGCGGTCTTCAGCGCGTTGACCTGGGTGCCCCACTCCCCGGACACCGGTGAGATCCCGGTCCGGACGATCGACAGCCCGAACTGGTTCGCACCGAGTCCGACCAGGGTCTGAGTCTCGGCGGTCGACCAGGCGCTCCCCCAGATGGAGACGGCGGCCCCGAATCCGTCCACGGTCTGATACCGGGTCGCCGGGTTGACGGTGATGTCGGCCGCCGAGGGTGGGGCGGTTCCACCGGTACAGGCCAGCCCGTTGACCGCGAAGGTGGTGGGTGCCGGGTTGGTGCTGCCGTTCGACGTTCCATTGAAGCCGAACGAGACGGTCGCGTTGGTGGCGACCGGCCCGTTGTAGGCGGCGTTGACGGCGGTGACGGCCGATCCGCTCTGGGTCACCGCGGCGTTCCACGCCTGGGTGACGGTCTGACCCGCGGCATACGACCAGGTCAGGGTCCATCCGGTGAGGGGGTCGCCGAGGTTGGTGATCGCGACGTCGGCGCCGAATCCGCCCTGCCATTGGGAGGTCACGGTGTACTTGACCGCACAGCCGGCGGCTGCCGCATCGGCCGGTAGCGCGGTGGCGACGGCCGCCGCGGCCAGCGACACCGCGCCCGCCGCGATCAGCGCGACGGTGACTCGAGGTCTTCTCATCAGGTTCTCCTGGCGGGGATCAGGGGGTGGTGACGGCGAACCGGTTGACGGTGACGGCGCCGCCGAGGGCCCGGGTGGCGTAGTTGAAGACGCCGAAGCGGTAGCCCATGAAGAACTGCCAGGCGTTGTTCAGCGTGAACGCCGGCCCGAGCGGGGTGAACGTACTGCCGTCGATGCTGTAGGAGAAGGTGGCGGTGCGCCCGGCGCCGGGCCTGATGTCGGCGGCCACCCGCAGCCAGATCCGGCCGCCGCTGACGTTCGTCCCGGCCGCCTCGGTGCCGGTGCCGGTGGTGGCCCAGCTGGAGTTCATGGTCAGGCCGTTGGTCATCGACACCCGGGTGACGCCGTTGTCCCTGCGGATGCCGATCCAGGCCGACGAGTCGCGCAGCATGGCCAGGCCGGCCCGGTCACCGTCGGTCATCGCCGAGTAGTCGAGCTGGATGGTCGCGGTCGACGACGGCCCCTGGATGCGCCGGGTGAGCGTGTTCCGGGCACTGTAGAGATCATTGGTGACCGTCGCGGTTCTCAGTCGCAGGCCGTTGCCGACGGCGTACCGGCTGGTCTCCGGGTTGTGGTTCCACTCGTACTGGTGGCCCAGCGTGGTACCGGTGAAGTCGTCGGCGCCGACCAGTGGGGTGACCGGCCGCCAGGGCAGGTTCGGGCGCGGATAGGTGGCGCCCCACCGGCCGTTGACCGTGGTCAGAACCGGCCAGCCGTCGGACGACCAGGTGATCGGGGCCAGCGTGGGCATCCGGCCGCCGGGGAAGGCGTCGGTGAACGCCATGTACCACCAGTCACCGTTCTGGGTCTGCACCAGGCCGCCCTGGTGCGGCACTCCCCCACCGCTGATCGGGCCGGGCAGATCAAGAAGAACCCGCCTCTGCTCGTACGGGCCCCACGGGCTCGCCGACCGCAGTACGTACTGCCCGTTGGCGGGACGGGTGAGCCAGATGTAGTAGTAGCTGCCGCGCTTGTACATCCGGGCGCCCTCGAGGGTGCCGATGCTCGACGGTGTCGTGTAGACGGTCTGCGCGCGCACCTGCGAGGTCAGGTCGGCGGAGAGCTGGGCGACACTGATCGTGCCGTTGCCGTACGCGACATACGGGGTGGCGCCGTCGAACAGCAGCCCCGCGTCGTAGTAGCAGTTCGGCAGCCGGGCCCGTTTCGACCAGGTGCCCCCGACCGAGGTCGCGGTGTAGACGTAGCTGCGGTTGAACTCGGTGCACCCCAGCCAGTAGTACGTACTGTCACTGGCCCGGTAGTTGAAGGCCGAGGCCCAGATCCCTTTGACGTACGCCCGTGAGCCGCTGAGGTCGTACGCGGCGTTGTCGAAGTCCAGCCGTGGCACCGAGTGCCCGGCGAACTCCCAGTTCACCAGGTCGTACGACCGCAGGATAGGTGCTCCGGGTGAGTAGTGCATGGTCGACGCCGAGTAGTAGTAGGCGTCCCCGACCCGGATGATGTCTCCGTCGGCGAAGTCCTGCCACACCACGGGGTTCGTGAAGGTGCTGGGTTCGGCGGCCTGGGCGCTGCCGGTCACCGCGAGGGTCAGGCCGGCGGCGACGGTGAGAATCAATGTCGAGACGAGCGATCTACTGCGCACGGGACAACTCCTCCGAGGTGGGACGGCGGCCCGGGTGCGGGCCGCCGCCGGGGTGGGTTTCAGCCGGCCGTGCAGGTCGGGGTCGCGGTGGGGCCGGTGCCGGTGCCCTGGAAACCGAACTCGATGGAGCCGCCGGCCGGGACCTGGCCGTTGTAGCCGACGTTGCGGAACGTCACCTGGCCGCTGGTGCCGGTGTTGGTGGCGTTCCAGGCGCTGGTCACGGCACCGCCGGAGGGCACGGTCACACCGACGGTCCAGCCGTTGAGCGCGGCGGCGCCGGCGGTGACCCGGACGGTCGCGGTGTATCCGCCGGTCCACGAGTTCAGCGTCACCTGTGCGCCGCACGCACCGGTGCCCGGCGGCGGTGTGGTCGGGCCACCGGCGTTCAGCGCGTTCAGCACCGCGGTGTACGCCGCCTTCTTATTGCCGCCGGCGTCGAACAGCAGCGGGTTGTCGTCACGCCACGAGTCCGAGTCGCGTACACCCCAGACGGTGATGCCGGTGCAGCGGGTCACCGCGAGACAGGCCCGGGTGACCGCGCCGTAGATGTTCGCCTGGTTGCCGCCCTGCTGCACGTCCAGCTCGGTGATCTGCACGTCCACCCCCAGGTCGGCGAACCGCTGGATGTTCTGCTGGTAGGTGGAGTCGAGACCGGTGCCCAGGTGGGATTGGAGGCCGACGCAGTCGATCGGCACGCCGCGGGCCTTGAAGTCGCGGACCATGTTGTAGATTCCTGTCGACTTCGCGTTGACGCCGTCGGTGTTGTAGTCGTTGTAGCAGAGCTTGGCGCCGGGATCGGCGGCCCGCGCGGCCCGGAACGCGGCCTCGATCCAGTCGTTGCCGGTGCGCTGCAGGTTGGAGTCGCGCCGGGCGCCGCTGCCACCGTCGGCGAACGCCTCGTTGACCACGTCCCACGAGTGGATCTTGCCGCGGAAGTGGGTGGCCACCTGGGTCACGTGGTTGATCGCGGCGTTGCGCAGGGCCGCTCCGGACAGCCCCTGCGCCCAGGACGGCTGCTGCGCGTGCCAGAGCAGGGTGTGCCCGCGGACCGTCATGCCGCGGCTCTGCGCGTGGCTGACCAGCCGGTCGGCGTTGGTGAAGGTGAACCGGCCCTGCTGCGGCTCGGTGGCGTCCCATTTCATGTCGTTCTCGGCGACCAGCGAGTTGAATTCACGATTGACGATCGTCATGTACGGGGTGTCGGAGAACTTGAAGGCCGCGGTGGCCACACCGAAGTACCGGCCGGTCTGCGCCGCCGACGCGCCGAGCGTGGTGGCGGCCTCGGCGGGCCCGGCGGCGACGGCACCGGACGCGGCGGCCAGGAACAGTGCGGTGAGGACTCTGATGGGGATGCGCATGATGGGGGAAACCTCTCTGGGAACGAAGGTCAACGGCGCAGGGTCAACAGCCCCGGCCGGTACGGCAGCAGGCCGTAATCTCCACCGGAGCTCGGGGATCGCCCCTGGTAGAGCAGTTGCAGCCGGCACGGGTCGACGGTCATCGTCTGGTCGGCGCTGACCCGGATCAGTTCGCCGTGACTGATGTCGTCGGTCCAGGTG
Source organism: Actinoplanes sp. G11-F43 (assembly GCF_050589265.1). Classification (NCBI taxonomy): domain Bacteria; kingdom Bacillati; phylum Actinomycetota; class Actinomycetes; order Micromonosporales; family Micromonosporaceae; genus Actinoplanes; species Actinoplanes sp. G11-F43. The sequence continues at coordinate 23,215 of NZ_JBNZCE010000009.1, read as the reverse complement.
GCACCACTGTTGGATCTGCCCGCGAACGGGTTGCTCTCGGTGGCGGCCTGCGGGGTCCACGTACCGGAAAGGCTCGTCGACGTGAAGGACCGGAAATAGCGGCCGTTGGCACCGATCGCCTCGACGATCATCAGGAATTGATTCTGGCCCTGCACCTTGTACACCTGCACCGCTTCGAACAGGTTGTTCGTGGTGTCACTCATGATCGTGGTGTACGACGAGCCGAAATTGCCGGGGAAATTCCCGATCGGCATGCTCGCCCGGTAGATCTTGCCGTTGTCTCCGGCGAAGAACAGGTACATGTTCTGCGAGTCGCCGATGAGCGCCTGGTCGATCGGCCCGGTGCCGGAGCCGGTGATACTGCCGGTGAACAGGGTCTGCGCCGCCGACCAGCCGTTCGGGTTGGTCGGATCGGTGGAGGTGCGATAGGAGAACGCCGGGCCACCCCACTGATAGGCGAGCACCCAGATGTTCTTCGGCGCGAAATAGAACAGTGTCGGCGCCACCGTCGCGGCGGACATCGTGTTCTGGCCGGCCGAGGCCATGTCCGGCCAGTCGGTGAACAGGCTGAAATTCATCGACCCCCACCGGGTCCCGGTGTCATGCGTGGTCGCATAAACCAACTGCCTGCCGTTGTACGGAACCGTGGTGAAGTCCTTCAGCGACACCCAGCCGGATTTCGGGGTGGCCAGCACACCCGTCGACGTCCAGCGGTACGACGCCGGAAGTGTGCACGAACCGGATGGTGTGGACGGGCTCGGTGACGTCGACGGGGTGGTTCCTCCCGTGCAGGTGACCCCGTTCAGGCTGAACGTGGCCGGCACCGGATTGCTGCCGGCCCACGAGCCGTTGAAGCCGAACGAGGCGGTGCCGTTGGTGGCGATCGCGGCGTTGTAGGCGACGTTCTTCGCGGTCACCGCGGCTCCGCTCTGGGTCAGCGCGGTGTTCCAGGCGCTCGTCACCTGCTGACCGGCGGCGTACGACCAGGTCAGGGTCCATCCGTTGATCGCGTCGCCGAGGTTGGTGATCGTCACGGCGGCGCCGAAACCGCCCTGCCATTGAGAGGACACCGCGTAGTTCACCGAGCAGCCCGCGGCCGCCGAGGCCGGTGCCGCCAGGGCGATCACCCCGGTGCCGAGGAGTGTCGCGCTACCCAGCGCGGCGCCGATCCGAATTCGTCGTGATCTGTCCATGATTCGCTCCGTGAGTCCTTTTGTCAGGCGTTGAACTGCCACCAGTCGAGATTGAGCAGATATCCGGTACCGCCGGTGAATCGCAGATACAGATCGTGGGTTCCACTCGCGCCGGTGACCGGGCAGGAAACGGTCGCCCAGTTCTGCCAGCCGCCGGTCCCGCCGACCGTGCAGGTGCCGGCGAGGGTTCCGGACGGGCCGCCCAGCCGCAGTTCGATCCGGCCACCCGCCGACGCGGAGGCCACCCGGGCGGTGAACGTCCGCGCACCACCGCCGAAGGCCACTCCCCGCACCTTCAGGTAGTCGCTGTTGTCGATGTATCCGACGTTGATCCCACCGCCGGCCGTGGGCTCGGTCTCCACACCCGAGGCCCAGGCCGAGGTCTCACCCTCGTGGCGTACGAACGGGTTCACGGTGCCGATCTGGGCCGGCCCGGCGGCGGTCATGGTGATCGCCGGGATCGTTCCGTCCGAGCGGTAGGTAAAGCGTTCCACCGCGACGGAACGGGTGAATCCGCCACCGCCGGGAAGCGCGGCGTTGTGATAGAAGAAATACGATCCGCCGTTGAAGTCGACGATTCCGGCATGATTGGTGAAACTGCCGCCCTGCCGGGGCATCACCGTTCCGCGGTAGGTCCAGGGCCCGGTCGGACCCGGGGCGGTGGAATAGCCGATGAACTCCGAGCAGCACTCGGCGGCGAACACGTTGTAGTAGAGGCCGTTGCGTTTGTAGACCCAGGGACCCTCCTCATACAGGGTGGGCCTGCCGGTGTTCCCGGTCCGCGCCCCGAACCCGGCGGTGGTCAGCGGGATCGAGGTGACTCCTCCGGAGTACGAGGTCATGTCGGTGTTCAGGCGCACATACCAGAGGTTGGGGTTGCCCCAGTAGAGATAGGCCTGGCCGTCGTCGTCGATGAACACGTTCGGGTCGATCTCACCGTTCTCCACCAGCGGGCGGCCGAGGGCGTCGGTGAACGGGCCGGTCGGGCTGGTGGCCACGCCGACACCGATGGCCATCCGGCCGGTGGCCCGGTTCTTGACCGGTACGTACCAGTAGAACCGGCCGTTGCGTTCGGTCACGTGGCCGGCCCAGGCGTCGGCGCTGGCCCAACTGAAGGTGGTCAGGCTCATCGGGGAGCCGTGGTCGGTCCAGTTGGCCATGTCGGCGGTCGAGTAGACCCGCCAGTCGCGCATGGTGAAGTAGGTGGAGCCGTCCTCGTCGTGGCCGGTGTAGACGTACACCCGGCCGTTGTGGACCAGGGGTGCCGGGTCCGCGGTGTAGATGGTCTGCACGATGGGGTTGTCGGCCCGGGCGCTCCCGGGCACCAGCGCTGCCGACAGCGCGAGGACGGCGAGTCCGGCCCGGATCCTCATGCGGCCGCTCCCTTCTTCTTGTGAGCGCTCACATCGATGAGCGCGATTGTCAAGTTAGGCAGGCGACCCCGCATTCACAAGGTTTCACTCAGATTTCTCAGGTATTACGAACGATTCGGCTCGAATGATGCCCTGAGGGCGCTCACAGGGCGTCGCACGTAACGATTAGTCACGCCGGACCGTTGGCGGATAGCGCCAAAATCGAACGCCCCCGAAGTGTTACGCCTCGGATGATCGAAACGACGGCCACAGCTTCCGGCAAAACGCATGAAGGGCCTGGTCGGTTCCCCGCGGCCCGGCAAACTTTCGTGCCATTACCCACATCCCCATCCGCGGTGACCTGCATTTATATTGACCGACAACAATTCCCGTCCTGTTGGGAGGTCATGTGCTCAGACCGAATGCGCCCGGAGTACTCCTGGGTGTCACCGCGATCGTCCTGGGGTCCGCAGCAGCCGGAGTTCCGGCCACCGCCGCCCCGCCGACCCGAGCCACCGCCGCACCGCCGGGCCAGACCGCTACCGCACCGCCGGATCCCGCCGCGGGGTCACCGGCGAACCGCGGCGGCGGGTCCGTCACCATCACGCTGATCACCGGTGACCGGGTCGCCGTGCACGGCACCGGCCGCCCCTCGGTCCGGCCCGCACCCGGCCGGGAGAAGATCGGCTTCGTGTCGAGCCGGGCCGGTGGCCGTGACCTTGTCATACCCCGCGACGCTCTGCCGCTGCTCGCCGCCGGTCACCTCGACGAGCGGCTGTTCGACGTCGGCACGCTGACCGGATTCGGGTACACCGACGACCGCACCCCGGAGCTGCCGCTGCTCATCGCGTACCCCAATGGCGGGGTCGACCGGGCCCGGACCGCGACGGTGACCGCCGGGACGAGGGTGACCCGGGCTCTGCCGGCGGCCGGTCTGCTCGCGGTGAGCGCCACCACGGACGGACGGGCCGGGCTCTGGCAGCGACTCACCCGGGGCACGCCGGAGAACCGCACACTCCAGCCCACGGTGGCGAACATCTGGCTGGACGGAAAGCGCGATCCGGTGCTGGATCACAGCGTGCCGCAGGTCGGCGCGCCCGCCGCGTGGCAGGCCGGATTCGACGGCACCGGGGTTCGGGTCGCCGTGCTGGACTCCGGCATCGACGCGAACCATCCCGACCTGGCCGGCCGGATCGCCGAAGCGGCCGACTTCACCGGCTCGGCCAGCGGCACCGGCGACGACGCCGGGCACGGCACCCATGTGGCGTCCACCATCGCCGGCACCGGTGCCGCGTCCGGTGGCCGGTACCGGGGTGTCGCGCCCGGCACCGACCTGGTCATCGGCAAGGTGTGCGGCGACCGGGGCTGCACCGACTCGGCCATCCTGGCCGGCATGGAGTGGGCGGCCACCCGCGCCGACGTGATCAGCATGAGCCTCGGCGGCATCGACACCGCCGCGATCGACCCGGTCGAAGCCGCGGTCAACGACCTCACCGCCCGGTACGGCACCCTGTTCGTGATCGCGGCCGGCAACGCGGGTAACCGCTCTCCGGTCAGTTCTCCGGCCACCGCGGACGCCGCGCTCGCGGTCGGCGCCGTGGACCGCGCGGATCGGCTGGCCGAATTCTCCAGCCGGGGCCCGCGCACCGGCGACGGAGCGATCAAACCGGAGATCACCGCACCCGGCGTGGCGATCCTCGCGGCCCGCGCCGGAGGCGTCTCCGGCGATGACGCGTATGTCGCGTTCTCCGGCACGTCGATGGCCACACCGCACGTCGCCGGGGCCGCCGCCATCCTGGCCCAGCGGCATCCGGACTGGACCGCCCGGCAACGCAAGAACGCCCTGATGGGCGCGGCCCTGCCGATCGAGGACACCGGGGTGTACGAGCAGGGCGCGGGCCGTCTGGACATAGCCCGGGCCCTCACCCAGCCGGTGACCGTCGACGAGGGCGCGATCAGTTTCGGCATCCAGCGCTGGCCACACGACGACGACCAGCCGCTGACGAGAACCGTCACCTACCGCAACGAGAGCACCGCCGACCTCCCACTGAACCTGACCATCACCGACCAGAGCGGCGTGTTCTCCATCGCCGACACCACACTCACCGCTTCCTCCCGCCACACCACCAGCGGCAGCGGGATCACCGTTCCTGCGGGTGGCAGCGTCGCCGTTACGGTCGTTGCTGATACTCGGGGGGCCTGCCGGACCGGGCGCTCGGTGCGCATCTGATCGCTACCGGGCCCGGTGGGGTTCGTGTCTCGACCCCGATGGGTGTGGTTCGGGAGGTGGAGAGCTACGACGTCGAGGTCGAGGTCGCCGGTGGGGCGGGTGGCGGAGCTTACGCGGTACTGGCCCATCTGGACTCCGGTAAGCTCACCCAATGGCTGCCGGATAGCGCTCTCCGGCTGCCCCGGGGCGACTACGCGGTGGCCGCCACCGTCGAGACCGCCTCGGTCGACGCCTGGCTTTATCACACGCGGTTCACGGTGACCGGTGACCGGAAACTCACCCTGGACCCCCGGAACGCGAAGCGGATCGCGCTCTCCGTGCCGGATGCCGCCAGCCGTGTCACCTTCGCGGGTGTCTCCGGCGAGTGGGATGCCCCGGGCGGCTGGATCGACCTGTCGGCCGGCGGGTTCGACCTCGACCGGGCCGCGATCGGGCGGATCGCCGGGTCACCGGCCGACAAACGGTTCCTGGGGTCGGTCACCGGCAGCTGGGCCCGGCCCGGCACCGATGGCCTGTTCACCGACAGCCCGGTGACGTACGACCAGACGTACTTCTCGAAGGGTGTGCCGTTCACCGGCCTGACCAGGCGGACCCGGATCGGTGACTACGCGACCCTGCGTACGTCGTACCAGGCAGACGCGGTCGGTGCCACCGCCGGCAAGGCCCATGGCGCCCGGATCGGCCGAGTCTCGCCTGGACACCGCTCACCCCGATCAGCGTGTTGCCGTTCCGGCGCACCGAATACGTCAACGCCGACGCCGGATCCGGTGAGTGGACCGGCATCTTCAACGAGATCTCCCCCACCATCCCGCTCAGCACGGTGATCAGCGAACCGCGGAGACATCAGGCCGGCCGGTCCTACCAGGTTCCGTGGAACACGGCGGTCCGCGCGCACTCCGTGGTCGGCTCCAGCCGCAACGGAGGCTATGTGGTCCGGCTCGGTGACACCCTGCGGGCCGCCCCGCCGACCCACGGTGACGGCGCCGGCCACTTCGGGTTCACCGGCTGGGACAGCGCGCGCACTGCGCTCTACCGCAATCGCGAGCTGGTCGGCGAGCAGCCGGCCGACGCCGCAGTGTGGGAGGTGCCGGCCGGGACGGCCACCTACCGGCTGGAGAGCGCGATCCAACGGGGTGCCCGGTACACCTACTCCACCGAGGTCACCGCCGCGTGGACCTTCACCTCCGGGCACACCGCCGGGCCGGAGTGGACGCCCGTACCGGTCACCACTGTCCGATTCAGCCCACCGGTCGACCTCACCGGCACGGCACCCGCGGGCCGGGCCGTCCGGATCCCGGTGCGGCTGGATCAGCAGATCGCGTCGCGGGTCCGGGCCGTCACGGTCGAGGTCTCCTACGACGACGGGAGTACCTGGCGCCGGGTACCGGTCACCGGATCGGGCACACACCGCACCGTCACCGTGCACCATCCCGTGGCGGCCGGGTTCGTCAGCCTGCGGGCCACCGCGGCTACCAGGGGCGGCACCGCGGAGCAGACCGTGATCCGCGCGTACGCCATCAATTGATCTTGATGGCCGTCCTCCGGTGAGGGGACGGCCATCTCGGGCGTCATCCCTGCGTGCCGGACCCGATGATCTGGTCGATCCAGTCCTTCAGGTTGTCGACGCGCGCGCTGTTCTCCTGCAGCGAGTGCGGGCAGGACGGTCCGTTACTGACCACCGAGACCAGTTCGGGTTCCTGCCACTGCTCCTCGGTGAAGAACGGGCCGCCCGAGTCGAACGGGCACGGGGTGGTGTCCGGCGCGGGGCCGAAACCCTCCACGCCGACGACGTTCGGGGCCACGTTGAGGACGGCGAGCCGCCCCATCCGCAGTCGAGTCTCCTGCACCGGGTCGCTGCTGGTCACCGAGCCGTACCCGGTGAGCCGGAGCACGGCGCCGACCTGCGGTGGGCTGTCCGCGACGGCGATCGGCTCGATCCCCTCGGCCGGGGACGCCAGCCGGGCGATCGCCACGTCGGCGGTCGTCGACTGCCGCACCTCGACCACGTCCAGGGCCACTCCCGGGCCGTCACCCTCGACGTCGGCCTTGCCGATGGTGGCCACCGTGGAATCGGCGACCGGACGATTCACCCGGACCCCGTTCGCGTCCCGGAAACAGTGCCCGGCCGTGATGATCCACTCTTCGGCGATCAGGGCGCCGGAGCAGCCGCTGTCGCGTTTTCCGCCGCTCGCGGTCGGGATCCCGGTCATCACCAGGCGGGTGGAGAACCGGTACTGCCCCTCCGGCACCGGTTCGCCGTTGGCTATCGCGCTGGCGGTGCCGGTTCCGATCACCACGAAAAAGGTCGCCGCCGCCATGGCGAAGGTACCGGCCAACACCCCTGTGACTGTGCGTATCCGCACGATGCCATTTCCTTTCCGAGACGCCCCTGACAACCATCAGAACGGTAAATGCGTCGATCCGGTTCAGGCGCGCCGGGAAACCGGCCCGGAAGGCGGACGGTGTTCTTGCGTTCGGACGGTTCGCCCGCCGGCCTGCGAAAGATCAAAAAGCGCACGGCCGGCTTCGTGCCGGCGACGTTGCCGACGGTGAGGGCCGGTCCCGCCCCAGGACATCTGCTGTGTACGTGGTCAGCAGCGCCGACTACGACCCGGTGACGATGCATTCGGTATTCCCGGCTTCACCGTCAGCAATGGCACCGTCCACAGAAGATCGAGTTCGCCGGGCGGGTGCACCATCCCCGGAACGCGAGCCGGGGATGCGAGAAGGATTCCGTCGACCACCCTCCCCGGCTCATGCGGATGCCGCCGAGCAGCGGCCAGGTCGGCGCCGACGACGGTCAGCCCGAGCCCGGGGACAAACTGACCGAATCGCAGCAACGGCGGGCGGGAACGGCCTGCCGGGAAGCCTTCTTCCACCGTCGGCTGACCGGCGAACAGAGTTTCGAACCGACGCTGAAAGGCCACCGAAAACCGCTTTCCGGAGTGACCGATAACGAAGGATAATCCGCCTGAAAAATCGCCGAAAGAATGCGGTAGCATCGGCGATATCGGCGTTGGGGACTCGGCCTTGTCGAGTTTCCTGGCCTTGTCGGGCGGAGGCGTGATTTGTCGGCGGACGGCGGCAGTGCCCACTGGGGAGACGCCGGTGGGCCACAGGCCGTAACAGAAATCGGTGTGGATCTGGTCGCCGCGGCCCGGGCCGGCGACCGCCGGGCCGCCGAGGAGCTGATCGCCGCGCATCTGCCGATGCTCTACCGGATCGTCGGGCGGGCGCTGGACGGGCATGCCGATGTGGACGACGTCGTCCAGGAGACGGTGCTGCGGGTGCACCGGGATCTGCCGGGCCTGCGGGCGCCGGAGAGCTTCCGGTCCTGGCTGATCGCCATCACGATGCGGCAGATCAGCAGTCGGCTACGGCTGTGGCAGCGGGAACGCGACCGGATCGGGCCGCTGGACGACGCCGCCCGGATCCCGGACCCGGAGGCCGAGTTCGCCGACGTCACCCTGCTGCGGATCGCGCTCTCCACCCAGCGCAGGCAGATCAGCCGGGCGGTCGGCTGGCTGGACCCGGACGATCAGGAGCTGGCCGCCCTGTGGTGGCGGGAGCTGGCCGGCGGCACCAGCCGGCCCGAGGTGACGGCCACACTCGGGGTCGGCGCGGCACACGCCCGGGTCCGCATCCAGCGCATGCGCCACCAGCTGGAACTCTGCCGCCGGCTGGTGGCCGCGCTGGAGGCCAGACCGTCGTGCCCCGGTTTGGAAGCACTCTCCACGGATTGGAACGGAACCCCGTCATCACGGTGGCGCAAACGGTTCGTCAGGCATCTGCGTGGTTGCCCCCGGTGCGGCCCGGCCGGCGCCGGCATGGTCCCGATGGAGCGCTTACTGCCGGGCGCCGGCGCGCTGCTTCTGCCGTTCCCGACGGGCGGTCTCGACCTGCTGACCACAGCCGGCGGAGCCGATCCGCTGCATGCCGGGGGCTCGGGTGGCCGGGGGTGGTTCGCCCGGTCTGCCGGGGCGAAGGTGGCCGCTGTCGTGGTGGCCGGGACCGCGTTCTCCGCCACGACACTGACGACACTGCCCGATCTTCCGTTCGGGGCGGGCTCGACGACGGCGGAGCGCTCTTCGAAGCCGGCCGCAGGACGATCGGATGCCCCGGGTGCGGGCCGGGGAGGGCCGGGCCCGGGCGGGACCGGGTCGAGTACGGAACAACCGGGTTCGCCTGCTGGAGGTGTCGGGCAGATCGGCGTTCCGGGGATCACTGCCGGGAGCCGGGTGGTGATCCGGCCGGCGGACGGGTCGCGTGGCATCGTCGACCTGGCGGGTGACGAGCTGGTCATCGCCGACGGGACGCCCGGCGCGGCGCTCTCCGTCACCGCCGGCCTGGCTGACCGGGAGTGTCTGTCGCTGCGGTATGCGGACGGGCGCTACGTGCGGCACGCCTCGTTCCGGCTTCGGTTGAGTGAGCCGGAGGACAGCCTGCTGTTCCGTGAGGACGCGACCTTCTGTGCTCGACCGGTCGGCGAGACGGTCCGGTTCTCGTCGTTCAACTATCCGGAGCGTTCGGTGCGCGTACTCGATGGGCGGTTGGGTGTGGAATCCGGGGAAGCGGACTCAACTTTTCTGGTCACCGGGTCCTGACGCCTCCCCCAGGAGGGCTCGTACCTGGGTCATCTCGGTGGTCTCCAGGGCGCAGAACGGTGTCCGGTCCAGCATGGCCTGGATGATCTCGCCGCGGACCCGGCGCCCTCGATCGGTGAGGACCAGCACCCTCAGGCGGCGGTCGGAGGGGTCGGTGGCACGGTCGGCCAGGCCGCGGTCGATGAGCTGGTTGGTGACGAAGGTCAGGTTCGAGGCGTTGCAGTAGAGGCGCTCGGCCATCACCTTCATCGATGGTGGCGGCTCCACCGGGTCGAGCAGCCAGAGAGCGTGGGCGGTGGCGGGCGTGAGGCGGTTTGCCGGGCGGCACCGACACGTCCTTCTTCGACGCCGGCACCGCGTCGATCAACCCGGTGTTCGTCGACACTCCCGAGCGGGTCGCGGCGGACATCCTCGACGACCATGCCCGGCGGCGGAGCGCCTCCTACCCGGGACGGTCCACCAACCGGGCGATCACCATGGTGGCCCGATTCCTGCCGCACGGCGCGGTGACCAGGCTGACGGCGACCGTCAACCGCAGACTGAACCTGCATCAGGCCCGCGACCTGGCGGCCTGACGGGGACGGCTGGCAGCCCCGATGGAAGGACTGCCAGCCGGAGAGAACGATCACCTGCCAGGTGGCAGCGGCGGCCGGCGTTCGGAAGCTGGACGTCCCGAAGGGCCGGTTCAAGGTGGAGACCTTCGACGACCCGAACTACGTGGCGAAGAAGTAGGTCGGCGGTTCCGGTAACAGTTCATGGGCCGGAAACATTGACCTCCCTCACGGTACCGGTTACGGTCACGGTTCCAGAGAGCGCTCTCACAGCTCTTTGCGCACCTCACTCCCCCGATCGCACCGTTCCCCATCGGAGGTCCCCAGTGATGACTTCTCCCCCCACGCGCCGGCGTACCCGGCTGGCCGGTTTAGCCGTGGCCGGCGCGGTCGCCGTCGGATCGGGTGTGCTGGCCGTCGTGGTCGGCGCCGGCACCGCCAGCGCGGCCACCATCGGCGCCGGCAGCTACACCGAGACCCTCCCGGCCGGGGCGAAACTGCCGACCGGCTGCGGGACGATCTCCACCAACCCGCGGCAGAATGTGACCGCGAACGCCCCGGCCGGCGCGGTGCCCACCAACGACTGGTGGTCGTCGCTGCTGTTCAAGAAGGGCGACGACTGCAACTTCTCCCAGGCGCTGTACGCCCACCCGGTCGCGTACCGGCCGATCGCCAGCGGACTGGGGCTGTCGTACGAGCAGACCCCGGCGATCAGTGGCAGCCCCACCGGCCTCGGCGAGTACCACTACCCGTACGCGCAGAAGGTCGTCGCGGGTGTCGCGGGCTTGAACGCGCCGAAGGCGCTCGTCGACAACTGGACCGACTGGACCGTCACCCCGTCGTGGAGTGACGGCACCCGCACCCTCAAGGCCACCATCGGGCACGGCCTGCCGCTGTCGTACTACCAGGTCACCGGCGGCGACGCGCTGCTGAGCGTGACCGGGCCGCCGACCGCCTGGTCCAACAGCGGCAACCGGCTCGGGTTCTCCATCGCCGGGCAGGACTACGTGGCGTGGGCGCCGGCCGGGGCCACCTGGACGGCGAGCGGCAACACGTTCCGGTCGACGCTGGCCGGCAAGGGCTACTTCACCGTCGGGGTGCTGCCGACCACCACGGCCGACAGCACCGCTGCGAAGATCGCGCTGGCCGACTCGTGGAACCAGTTCGCGCACAACCACGTGACCGGTACGCGTGTGTCGTACAGCTACAACCAGAACACCGGGACGGTCAACACGACGTACGGGTTCACCACCACCGCCCGTGAGGGCAGCGGCTCCGGCACGGTGATCGGGCTGTACCCGCACCAGTGGCGCTATCTGACCGGTTCAACCCCGTCACCCCGGACGTACGTGTCCCCGCGCGGCCGGATGAAGATCGTGACCGGGACGCAGTTCCAGACGTCGATGAAGTACACCGGTGTGCTGCCGGAGATCCCGGCCGTCGCCGACAACAGCGGCGCGGATCTGACCACGATCACCAACTATCTGAACGCCGAGCTGAACAACCCGGCCGACTTCCGTGGTGACGACACCTACTGGACCGGCAAGGGCCTGGGCCGGGCGGCGCGGATCGCGGAGATCGCCGACCAGCTGAACCTGACGTCGGTGCGCGACAGCGCCCTGCGTGTCATCAAGACCCGGATCACCGACTGGTTCACCGCCTCGGCCGGAAAGACGTCACGGCTGTTCTACTACGACAAGAACTGGGGCACCCTGATCGGGTACCCGGCGTCGTACGCCTCCGACGAGGACCTCAACGACCACCACTTCCACTACGGCTACTACATCGCGGCCGCCGCCACCCTGGCCAAGTTCGACCCGGCGTGGGCGACCACCAGCCAGTACGGCGGCATGGTCGACCTGCTGATCCGGGACGCCAACAACTACGACCGCAGCGACACCCGGTTCCCGTACCTGCGCGACTTCGACATCTACGCCGGTCACGACTGGGCGTCCGGGCACGGCGCGTTCGGGGCGGGCAACAACCAGGAGTCGTCGTCGGAGGGCCAGAACTTCTCCAACGCGCTCATCCAGTGGGGCCAGGCCACCGGCAACACCACCGTCCGGGACGCCGGCATCTGGCTGCACACCACCCAGGCCGCGGCGATCAACGAGTACTGGTTCGACGTCACCGGGGAGAACTTCCCCAGCCAGTGGGGGCACAACTACGCGGCCATCGTGTGGGGTTCCGGCGGGGCGTACGCCACCTGGTTCAGTGGTGAGCACGCGCTGATCGTCGGGATCAACATGCTGCCGATGACCGGTGGCCAGCTGTACCTCGGCGACTATCCGCAGTCGGTGCGGGACACGTACGCCGAACTGGTCCGCAACAACGGCGGCGAACCACAGCAGTGGCGGGACATGCACTGGCAGTACCTGGCCCTCGGCGACGGGGACGCGGCACTGTCGAAATTCCGGGCCAGCGGCGGCAACTACACCTCCGAAGAGGGTGAGAGCAAGGCGCACACCTTCCACTGGATCCGCAACCTGGCCGCGCTCGGCACCGTCGACAAGACGGTCACCGCCAACCACCCGCTCGCCAAGGTGTTCGTCAAGAACGGCGTCAAGACGTACGTCGCCTCCAACATCACCAACAGCGCACTCACGGTGACGTACTCCGACGGGCGTACCCTCGCGGTGGCCGCCGGCAAGACCGCCACCAGCGGCGGATTCACCTGGAGCGGCGGCAACGCCAACGGTGGCGGCGTGGTCAACCCCTCACCCACCCCCAGCAACCCCGGTTGTACGACCGGACCGCTGCTGTCCCAGGGCAAGACCGCCACCGCGTCCAGTTCGGAGAACGCCGACTACCCGGCCGGCAACGCGGTCGACGGCAACACGGCCACCCGCTGGTCCAGCGCCTTCGCCGACCCGCAGTGGCTACAGGTCGACCTGGGCGCCACCCAGAACCTGAGCCGGGCCGAACTGGTGTGGGAGGACGCGTACGCCACCGCGTACACCGTCCAGACCTCCACCAACGGCACCACCTGGGCCACCGCCGCCACGGTCACCAACGGCGACGGCGGCACCGACACGGTCACGCTCTCCGGAAACGCCCGCTACGTGCGGATCAACGGCACGGCCCGGGCTACGCCGTACGGCTACTCGCTCTTCGAATTCCGGGTGTTCGGCACCTGCGGCACGACCACGTCCTCACCCACGGTCACCCCGACCGTGACTCCCGGGGTGACGACGTGGGCGGTCAACACGTCGTACTCCCCCGGCACGATCGTCACCTACAACGGGACGCGCTACCAGTGCCGCCAGGCGCACACGTCGATCGCGGGCTGGGAACCGCCGAACGTGCTGTCCCTCTGGCTGCCGCTGTAACTCCCGATCCGACGGCCGGTAGCGCCCGCTACCGGCCGTCACCTCGTCCGGGCGCACACCGCGGTGGCCAGAACCGCGAGCCCGGCGGCGGCCAGATAGGCCGTCACCTGCCCGCCCGGCACCGCCAGCAGCACGGCGATGCCGATCGCGGTGCCGATCTGCGCGGCCGCGTTGACCAGGTTCTCGGCGGAGTTCGGTGGTGTGTCCGGCCGTAGTTCCCCGGTCAGCCGGCGCACCGTGACGAAGGTGTTCGCGTTGACGGTGAGGACGGCGAAAAGGCTGCGATGCTTCGCCGCCCTTATCCGATTCTCCCTATCGGAATGGATGAGATACGGGCCCAGTACGCCGAACCTCACGCGACACTCCCCCCGGCTGACCACGATCCGGCGCTATCGATACCCACGGATTAGTTGCTGTTGTGCAAATGCCAAGACCAACACCTCCGCCGATTCCAGACTCTGCACGTCCGGACGGGTTGACACCCGCACCGCGAGCTTTGTCGGGTTGCCGACAGACGACTGTGGTGCACATCCGCGGGGTTCTGCCGACAGGAAGGCAGTTCCGTTTCGCAGAGGGGTACTCGATGAAGAGCAGTCTGATGACACTGCGCACCGCCGTGATTCTCACCATCTCGCTGGCGGCCGGCGGGGTGGTCGGCGGTCTGACGTACGTGTCCGGCGAGAACGTCCCGAAGTCGCTGCTCGCCGGCCTGGCCACGGTGCCCGCCGGGGTGGCGTTCCTGCATTCGATCATTCAGCCGGCGCAGGAACGCTCCCGATGATCCACCGGACCGGTTCGCGGCGGAGCCCTCCCCCGGACCGACGGCTTCCAGCAGCCGGAGGGCGACCCGCATGTTCGGGAGATCCGCTAAGACGTGATCGACTGCCCTTCGGAGAGCCGGCGGCACGCCTCCCGGTCGTGGGGCAGCCCGGCACGGGCGAAGACCAGGGAGCAGTTTCCGTTCTTCGAATTCCAGATCTCCCGGTCACCGTTGGCGGCCAGCGCCCCGGCGAGCGCCCGTTGGGCATCGGTGAGCCCCGATCCGTCCCGGATCGTCTCCCCGGATGCCTCCGGGAACCCGAAGGCCACCAGTGCGCCCCAGCTGCTGTCGCAGGCGACCCAACTGTCCCGCCGGACCAGGTCGCATGCCGGCCCGGCGATCTCGTCGAACCCGGCCGCGGTACGAATCGCCGCGGCGACGACATCACCCGGATCGATACCGGGCGGGATCGGCCCGGAAAGGGCTGACCGAATCAGGTCCCGGGCCCGCGGATCGTCCTCATGGAACAGCGCGGCCCGCAACCGTACCCCCGGATCCGGGTCGTCGAGCCGGTCCCGCAGATCCACGCCGAGCCGGCCGAGACAGAACACCCACGACTCCCGCGGCCCCGGATCACGACGCGCACAGTCCCGGAGGAGCGCCACCAGCTCCGCCCGCCGGTCCGCCAGGGACGGCAGCCGGGCGATCGCCGTGATCATGATCGCCCGGTACGCGATCCGGTCCACGGGAGGAGCGGTGAGCAGCGGAAGCACCACCGGGTACGAGGCGGCCACAGCCTCGGCCAGGTCCGGGATGTCGGCCGGCCGATAGTCGATGCCGTCCAGATCGGTCACCGCCAGGGCCGCCGCGCCGAGGAACTCCACCAGCGACTCCACCGTGTCCGGATGTGCCCGCCCCTCGGCGAGCAGCCCCGTCACCACCCGAACCGCGGGCGCGGTGGCGGTCTCCGGAAAGTTCCCGTGCAGCACGGCGACGTCCAGGTGGTACAGCGCCGCCTCCCGAGCCGCCGCATCCCCGAACTCCAGCGCCCGCAGATGCCCCGGGGTGTGCGTGGCCGGCCCGTACGCGTGCCGCAGTTCTCCCCAGTCCATCGGTTTCCTACCGCGGGCTGCGGGAGCCGCCGGACGAGGCCAGCAGCGCGTCCACGACCAGCTCGGCGTCCGCGTCGGCCGGCCCCGCCGGGTATTCCGGAAGCAGATCGTCCCAGACCGGCAGCCAGGAGCCGAACAGCTGACCCTGGCCTTCGGGCCGCCCGAAGAACCGCTGGTGAAATTCGTCCGGGGTCAATGCCATGGCCGCAGCCTAGAGCCACGAACCCGCGTGCCGACATCCGGTGCGTTCCGCGCCGCAACTCACCACACGAACCACGAACCCCGACCGCGTGCCGCGCAACAGTCAGGAACGCACCGCACGTCACCACACGAACCGCGAACCCCGACCGCGTGCCGCGCAACGGTCCGGAACGCACCGCACGTCACCACACGAACCGCGCACCCCGACCGCGTGCCGCGCAACGGTCCGGAATGCGCCGGTAGTCGGCACGCGGGGTGTGGGGGCAGGATGATCACGTGTCTGAACTACCGATCGCCGTGTTCGACGTGGATGGGGTTGTCGCTGATGTGCGGCACCGGCTTCGTCATGTCGCCAAACGGCCCAAGGACTGGGTCGCCTTCTTCGCCGCCGCCGACCGGGATCCGGCGCTCGCCGACGGGGTGGAGCTGGTGCACCGGTTCGCGGCCGATCACCGGGTGGTGTGGCTGACCGGGCGGCCGGAGCGGCTGCGGACGGTCACCGAGCGCTGGTTCGCCGACCAGGGGCTGCCGGCCGGGACGCTGCTGATGCGGCCGGACCATGATCGGCGGCCGGCTCGCGACTACAAGACCGCCCGGCTGCGCCGGCTGTCCCGGGAGGGCACGATCGCGGTGGTCGTGGACGATGATCCGGCGGTGGTGAAACGGCTGACGGTGGAGGGTTTCCCGGTGCGGCTGGCCGACTGGGTGGGTTACGCCGACGCGCTGCGGGAGGCGCAGGAGCGCGACGGCCGTACCTGAGAGTGATCGCCCCGGAATCGGGTAGGCGGCTCCCATGACCGAAGACCGTGTGGTGCTGGTGACCGGGGCGTCGAGCGGGATCGGCCGGGCTACCGCGCTGGCCTTCGCGGGCCGGGGGACGAGCCTGGTCCTGGCTTCGCGGAGCGCGCCGGCCCTGGCCGCTGTGGAACGGGACTGCGTGTCGCGGGGCGCGCGGGTGCTGACGGTGCCGACGGACATCGCCGATCCGGCGGCGGTCGACCGTCTGGCCGGGTCGGCGGTGGAACGGTTCGGCCGGATCGACGTGTGGGTGGAGGCGGTGGCTGTCGGTGTCGCCGGTCCGTTGACCTCGGCGCCGGTGGACGAGATCCGCCGCCTGGTGGACGTGAACGTCTTCGGCACCACGCTGTGTGCCCGCGCCGCGATGACCGTCTTCCGGAAGCAGGACCACGGCACGCTGATCATCGTCGGGTCGCTGCTGTCGATCTTCCCGAATCCGATGATCCCGCTCTATTCGATGGCCAAGTTCGCAGTCCGGGGCCTGGCGCTGAACCTGCGGCAGGAGGTGGCCGGGCATCCGCGGATCCGGGTCGGCCTGGTGTTGCCGGGGCCGGTCGACACGCCCTTCTTCGTGCGGGCCGCCAATCACACCGGGCGGGAGCTACGAGCCATTCCGCCGGCGTACGCCCCCGAAAGGCTGGCCGCCACGATCGTCGCGAGCGCCCGGCACCCTCGACGGCAGGCGACCGCCGGGGTGGTCGGTCATCTGGCGCTGGCCGCCTACCGGATCGCGCCGCACCTCACCGAGACAGTCGTGGCCCGGTGGAGCGCGACCCTGCTGACCAGGTCCGCTCCGGCGGTGGACGGGCCGGGCGCGCTGTTCGAGCCGCCGTCGGCGGGGCGGGTGCACGGCGGCTACCGGCGTGGCCGGCTGCGGCGCGGGCTGGGTGAGCTGATCGGCCGGGTTGTTCGCCGACAGTGAACGCTGGAAGAGGACCGGGACCCGCACAGTTGAGCCGGTTGTACTCAACTTCCCGGAGGTAACCAGTGACCAGCAAGCGACTTCCCGTGCTGTTCCTCGACGATGTCGTCCTGCTTCCGGGCATGGTCGTGCCCGTCGTCCTCGACGAGGCATCCCAGGCCGCCGTCGACGCCGCCCGCACCTCGGCCGGCGATGAGCTGCTGATCGCCCCGCGGCTGGAGGACCGTTACGCCTCGTACGGCGTGGTCGCCACCCTGGAGCAGGTCGGCAAGATCCGTGGCGGTTCCCCGGCCGCCGTGCTGCGCACCGGGCCCCGCGCCCGGATCGGCAGTGGGGTGACCGGCCCCGGCGCGGCGCTGTGGGTGGAGGCCGAGCCGGTCGACGCCGTGACTCCCGGTGAGCACGTGCGTGAGCTTGCCGAGACGTACAAACAATTGGTCGTGTCGGTCCTGCAACGGCGTGAAGCGTGGCAGGTGATCGACTCGGTCAGCGCCATCGACGACCCCAGTGATCTGGCCGACACCGCCGGCTGGGCGCCCTATCTGTCCAACGACCGCAAGCGTGAGCTGCTCGAAACGCCTGATGTCGAGGCGCGGCTGCGGCAGCTGATCGAGTGGACGAAGGACTTCCTGGCCGAGTCCGAGGTCAACGAGACGATCGAGAAGGACGTTCGGGAGAACGTCGAGAAGCGCAACCGCGAGTACCTGCTGCGCGAGCAGCTCAAGGCGATCCGCAAGGAGCTGGGCGAGGGCGAGGCGGACGGCACCGACGACTACCGGGCCCGGGTGGAGGCCGCCGACCTGCCGGACGCGGTCCGTGAGGCGGCGCTGCGCGAGGTCGGCAAACTGGAGCGGGCCGGTGACAACAACCCGGAGGCCGGCTGGATCCGCACCTGGCTGGACACCGTCCTGGACCTGCCGTGGACGGTCCGCACCACCGACAACACCGACCTGACCGCGGCCCGCGCCGTGCTCGACGCCGACCACCACGGGCTGGACGAGGTCAAGGAGCGCATCGTCGAATATCTGGGGGTGCGCGCCCGTCGCGAGTCGCGCGGCCTGGAGACGGTCGGCGGGCGGGGTTCCGGCGCGGTGATCCTGCTGGCCGGCCCGCCCGGAGTGGGCAAGACCTCGCTGGGTGAGTCGGTGGCCCGGACGCTGGGGCGCAAGTTCGTCCGGGTGGCGCTCGGTGGGGTCCGGGACGAGGCGGAGATCCGGGGCCATCGCCGGACGTACGTCGGCGCGCTGCCCGGCCGCATCGTCCGGGCGATCCGCGAGTCCGGTTCGATGAACCCGGTGGTGCTGCTCGACGAGGTGGACAAGGTGGGCAGCGACTACCGCGGCGACCCGGCGGCGGCCCTGCTGGAGGTTCTCGACCCGGCGCAGAACCACACGTTCCGCGACCACTACCTGGACCTCGATCTGGACCTGTCGGACGTGCTGTTCATCGCCACCGCGAACGTGCTGGAGACCATCCCGCAGGCGCTGTTCGACCGGATGGAGCTGATCGGCATCGACGGCTACACCGAGAACGACAAGGTGGCCATCGCCCGTGACTTCCTGATCCCCCGCCAGCTGGAACGCGCCGCGCTCACCGACGGCGAGGTGACCGTCACCGAGGACGCGCTGCGCGAGATCGCCGCGAACTACACCCGGGAGGCGGGCGTACGCTCGTTCGAGCGCCTGCTCGCCAAGGCCTTCCGCAAGGTGTCGCTGCGCGAACTACCGGCCACCGTGGACACCGGTGATCTGAAGGATCTGATCGGGCGGCCGAGGTTCACCCCCGAGTCGGGTGAGCGCACCGCGGTCCCCGGCGTGGCCACCGGACTGGCGGTCACCGGGATGGGCGGTGACGTGCTCTACATCGAGGCGTCGCTGCTGCCCGGCACCAAGGGCGGGCTGTCGGTGACCGGCCAGCTCGGCGACGTGATGAAGGAGTCGGCGCAGATCGCCCTGTCGTACGTCCGGGCGCACGCCACCGACCTGGGCATCTCGCCGGAACAGCTGGACCACCCGATCCACCTGCACGTGCCGGCCGGCGCGGTGCCGAAGGACGGCCCGTCGGCGGGTGTCACGATGGTGACCGCGCTGGTGTCGCTGCTGCTGGGCCGTAACGTGCGGGCCGAGGTGGGGATGACCGGTGAGGTGTCGCTGACCGGCCGGGTGCTGCCGATCGGCGGGGTGAAGCAGAAGCTGCTGGCCGCCCAGCGGTCCGGGCTGACCGAGGTCTACCTGCCGGAACGCAACGAGCCGGACCTGGACGACGTGCCCGCCGACGTCCTCGAGGCGCTGACCGTGCACATCGTGTCCGACGTCCGCGAGATCCTGGAGACGGCGCTGGAGCCGGTCTCGTCGGACTCCCTCGCGGCCGCATAGGTCAAGACTGCCGGGACGCCCGCCGCCACGGGCGTCCCGGCATGCCTCAGCCGGCCAGCGCCGTGGCCACGAACGGTTGCAACTTCGTGGCCAGGACCTGGTGGCCGTGGTCGTTCGGGTGGGTGCCGTCGCCGCTCATCGTCGCGCCGTCCCACCAGCCGGTGGTGTCGACGTAGCTGACCCGGGTGTCGCCGGCCGCCTGCCTGTCGAGCACCGACTGTCGCGTCTCGGCGGCCCAGGAACCCTTGAAGATCCGAAGAGCCAGGATTCTCGCGTACGGGTTCCGCTCGCGGACGATGCGGAGCAGATTGGTGTACCCCGTACGGAAATCGGTGCTGTTGACGCCGTGTCCGGTGTCGTTGGTGCCGATGTTGACGATGACCACGGCCGGTTGATAGCGGTTGAAGTTCCACTCCGGCGCGTTGTCGTTGAAGCTCATCCTGGTGTACCGGTTCTCCAGGCCGTAACAGCGGATGCCGCGGGTGCTCTGGGCGGCGGTGAGTTCGCGCAGGCAGGCACCGCTGAGCGCGATCTGGGTGTGCTGGGTGCCCAGGTTCTCGCCGATGATCCACGGGTAGGCGCTGAGGGCCATGTTCGTCGCGGTGTACCCGGCGGTGATCGAGTCGCCGACGAACTCGACACCCTTGGCGGGCTTGGCCAGCTTGTAGGTGCTCTGCCCGGCCCCGAGGGTGAGCCCCTGGAAGATCGCGTCACCGGTGTAACTGCCGGCCACGATCCGGTACGACACCAGCAGTGTGTGCCGCCCGGCCGCCAGTGGGGTGGGCGTCAGGTTGACGGTGCCGCTGACATTGGTGGCCTTGCGGTACGCGCCACCGTCGATGCTGTACCAGAAGTCGATGGTGTTGCGCTGCCGCAGTGCCACGGTGGTGCCGGTGAACCCGACCCGCAGGTAGGCCCCGGCCCATTGCGGGACATAGGTGCTGCTCCAGCGGCCGACGTACTCGATGTTGGGGTCGGTCGGCTCACCCGCGGCCAGCGCCGGCGACGGGACCGCCAGCACACCCAGCGTGAGCAGGACCGTTGCGATGATCGTACGAAATCGCATGGTTCCTCCTAGAGCAGGTAGGTGGCGAGCGGGATGTTCTGGGTGCGCAGCGCGCCGGCGACCAGGCGGGCGATCTGCCGGGCGCCGTACGCCTCGAAGTGCGTGTGGTCGTTGCAGAAGTACTGCCCGACCAGCCCGGAGGTGTAGTCACCGTTGTTGGGGCAGAGTTTGACCGCGTTGTAGTGGTTGACGCTGAGTGTCTGCAGGTCGATCAGGCGCGCGCCGGTGGCCGCGGCAGCCGCCTGGGTCTGGGTGACGTAGCCGCGGTTCTTCACCGCCGTACTCCCCGAGCAGGTGATCGCGGCGACCGCGGTGAGCAGAACGGGTGTCGCGCCCCGGGCCTTCGCGGTGTTCGCCATGTACGTCATCAGCTGCTGGTAGCGGGCGGTGCCGACGTGCCGGGGGCAGGTGGCCGAGCCGTCGTTGATGCCGAACTGGATGAACAGGTAGTCACCGGCCTTGATGCCGTTGAGCACCTGCTGCCAGCGCGACGAGTAGGTGGTGTTGCTGAGCACGCACTCGCCGTCGGAGCCGATGGTGGAGGTGACGTTGCCCTCGTACAGCCAGGTCTGGATGCTGCGGCCACCGATGGCCAGGTTGTTGACCGTGACATCGCTGTTGAACAGCGGGTCGAACTGGGCACCCCAGCCGACCGGGCAGGTGGTGGTGCCGTTCGCCATCGTCGAGTCGCCCGCCAGCCACACAGTCGTCGGGGCTGCCGCGTGAGCTGCTTTCACGCCCAGACAGCCGGGCGGGGCGGCGACGGCCGGGGCCGCCGGCAGCAGGGGTACGGCCAGGGCGGTGGCGAGGAGTAGCCGGAGCACACGCATGCTTCCTCCTTGGGGGATCGCGGCCGGTGTTCCTGCGAGGGGGGATGGAACGTTTCATGGCCGCTCGTGTGGAAATTCGAGCATCGACGCTAATCAATGTCAAGGAGGCTTCCGAGCAGCCGCCCGAGGGGCGACCGTAAGGTTGAAGGGTTGGCTACGGTTTGTGGAAAGTGGGATTCGTGAGTCAGAGCGTGCTGGCATCGGGTGTCGGCGTCCAGGCAGCCCGGCGGCGGACGTTTGCGGTGATCTCCCACCCGGACGCCGGCAAGTCGACCATGACCGAGGCGCTGGCCCTGCACGCCCGGGTGATCGGCCAGGCCGGCGCGGTGCACGGCAAAGGCGACCGCAAGGGTGTGGTCTCCGACTGGATGGCCATGGAGCAGCAGCGCGGCATCTCGGTCACCTCGGCCGCGCTCCAGTTCTCCTACGACGACACCGTGATCAACCTGCTGGACACCCCCGGTCACGCCGACTTCTCCGAGGACACCTACCGGGTGCTCACCGCCGTGGACAGCGCGGTCATGCTGCTGGACGCCGCCAAGGGCCTGGAGCCGCAGACGCTCAAGCTGTTCGAGGTGTGCCGCCAGCGCAGCATCCCGGTGATCACCTTCATCAACAAGTGGGACCGGCCCGGCCACGACGCGCTCGCCCTGATGGACGAGATCGAGCAGCGGATCGGCCTCAAGCCCACCCCGCTGACCTGGCCGGTCGGCATCGCCGGGCACTTCCGCGGCGTGATCGACAGGCGCACCGGAGTGTTCACCCGGATGGAGCGCTCACCCGGTGGCGCCGACCTGGCCATCGAGGAGGAGCTGTCCGCCGACGAGGCCGCCGAGCGGTTCGGCGCCGACTGGGACACCGCCAACGAGGAGCTGGAGCTTCTCGAGATGACCGGCGCCGACTTCGACAAGGAGGCCTTCCTGGCCGCCACCGCCACCCCGGTGCTGTTCGGCGCGGCGGTCGCCAACCTGGGCGTCCGCCAGCTGCTGAACATCCTGGTCGAGCTGGCCCCGCCGGCCACCGCCCGGCCCACCACCGACGGCGGCGAGCGGGCCGTCGACGCCGGGTTCTCCGGATTCGTCTTCAAGATCCAGGCGAACATGAACAAGGCGCACCGCGACCAGGTCGCCTTCATGCGGATCTGCTCCGGCCGGTTCGAGCGCGGCATGATCGTCACGCACGCCGGCACCGGCAAGCCGTTCGCCACCAAATACGCCCAGCAGATCTTCGGCCAGGGCCGGGACACCATCGACGAGGCGTTCCCCGGTGACGTGGTCGGCCTGGTCAACGCCACCGCGCTCGGCATCGGCGACACGCTGTACGCGGGCAAGGCCGTCGAGTTCCCGCCACTGCCGTCGTTCCCGCCGGAGCACTTCGCGGTGGTGCGCACCGACGACACCGGGGCGTTCAAACGGTTCCGCCGCGGCATCGAGCAGCTCGACGGCGAGGGTGTCATCCAGGTGCTGCGGTCCGAGCAGCGTGGTGACGGCACCCCGGTGTTCGCGGCGGTCGGGCCGATGCAGTTCGAGGTCGCGACCTACCGCCTGGAGGCCGAGTTCGGGGTGAAGGTGAAACTGGAGCATCTGCCGTACGAGATCGCCGCCGTCACCGACGCGGCCGGCAAGGAGATCCTGCGTACCGAATCGAACGTCGAGGTGATGACCCGGGTGCGGGACGGCGCGCTGCTGGCCGTCTTCCCGCACCGCTGGCGGATGCGGACGGTGGCCGGCCGGCATCCCGACCTGCGTCTCGACACCCCCATCGACACGCAGGGCTGACCGCCACCCGCACCACAACGCGGCACACCACGTCACCACGAACCCCGCGTGCCACACAACGGCACGATCCGCACCACAACGCGGCACACCACGTCACCACGAACCCCGCGTGCC
>NZ_JBNZCE010000089.1:0-3600 GCF_050589265.1 Actinoplanes sp. G11-F43 | reverse complement strand
ACGCCATCTCCGGGTTCCCGACCGATCGCGGCTGGAACGACGTCGGCGGGACTACGTCGTACGTGCCGGAAGGTGGCTTCGTCTACGACGTGGCCGATTTCGATCCTGGGTTCTTCGGGATCAACCCGCGTGAGGCACTCGCCATGGACCCACAGCAGCGGTTGCTCCTGGAAACCGCGTGGGAGGCGATCGAGCGGGCTGGTCTGGCGCCGTCGTCGCTGCACGGCTCGGCCACCGGCGTCTTCATCGGAACCAGCGGATCCGGGTACGACAGCATCCTTCCCCCCGACGACAAGAGCCTGGACGGTTACCGGCTGACCGGTTCGGTCGCTTCGGTGGCGTCGGGCCGGATCTCGTACGTCCTCGGTCTGACCGGTCCTGCCATGACGGTCGATACCGCCTGTTCGTCGGCGTTGGTGGCGTTGCATCAGGCGGTGAACGCGTTGCGTGGTGGTGAGTGCACGATGGCGTTGGCCGGTGGTGTCGCGGTGATCACGTCGCCGGGTGCGTTCGTGGAGTTCGCCGAGCAGGGTGGGATGGCGTCCAGCGGTCGGAGCAAGGCGTTCTCCGACGACGCGGACGGGATCGGCTGGGGTGAGGGCGCCGGCATGATCCTGCTGGAGCGGCTGTCGGATGCCCGCCGTAACGGCCACCAGGTCCTGGCGGTGATCCGGGGTAGTGCGGTCAACCAGGACGGTGCGTCGAACGGCTTGTCGGCGCCGAATGGTCCGTCGCAGCGGCGGGTGATCCGTGCGGCGCTGGCGAACGCGCAGCTGTCGGCGGCGGACGTGGACGTGGTGGAGGCGCACGGCACCGGCACGACGCTGGGTGATCCGATCGAGGCGCACGCATTGCTGGCCACGTACGGTCAGGAGCGTCCGAGTGTTGATCGGCCGTTGTGGCTGGGCTCGGTGAAGTCGAACATCGGTCACCTGCAGACGGCCGCCGGCACCGCCAGCGTGATCAAGATGGTCCTGGCACTGCAGAACAACCTCTTGCCGCGTACGTTGCACGCCGACACCCCGTCGACACAGATCGACTGGTCGTCCGGGAACGTCGAACTGCTCACCCAGGCGCGGGAGTGGCCGGCTGGCGATCGGCCCCGGCGTGCGGGTGTGTCGGCGTTCGGTGTCAGCGGCACCAACGTGCACGTCATCATCGAGGAGGCACCCCCGGCTGAGGCCCAGGAACCCGAGGTACGGCCGGAGCTCCCGCTTCTGACCACGGACCTTCCTGCTTGGCTGGTGTCCGGGCACAACCCGGCAGCGCTCGCGGAGCAGGCCGGCCGCCTGCGGGAACACCTGGTGGCCCGGCCCGAGCTGTCAGCCGGGGATGTCGCGTGGTCGCTGGCGACGAGCCGTTCGGTGTTCGAGAAGCGTGCCGTGATCGTCGGTGCCAGCCGTGATGAGTTGCTGGCCGGTCTGGTGTCGGTGGCGACGGGTCAGCCGGCGGCTGGGGTGGTGGCCGGTGAGGTTTCCCCGGGTGGTGTCGGGCGGACGGTGTTCGTGTTCCCGGGTCAGGGCTCGCAGTGGATCGGCATGGGCCGGGAGTTGGCTGGGGAGTCGCCGGTGGTCGCGGCGCGGTTGGCCGAGTGCGCGGCGGCCCTGGAACCCTTCGTGGACTGGCGACTGGATGACGTACTGGCTGGTCGTCATGGTTTTGAGTCCGCTGACGTGGTCCAGCCGGCGTTGTGGGCGGTCATGGTTTCCCTCGCTGCGGTGTGGCGTGCTGCCGGTGTCGAGCCGGATGCGGTGGTGGGTCATTCGCAGGGTGAGATCGCCGCTGCTGCGGTGGCGGGGATCCTGTCGTTGGAGGATGCGGCGAAGGTTGTCGCGTTGCGGAGTCGGGCGTTGGCGGCTCTCGCCGGTCGTGGCGGGATGCTGTCGATCGCGGAGTCGGTGGATGCGGTGCGTGACCGGATCGCCGGGTTCGGTGATCGTCTGTCGATTGCCGCGGTGAACGGTCCGTCGGCGACGGTGGTTTCCGGTGAGCCCGGGGCGCTGCACGAGTTGCAGGCCGCGTGCGGTGACTCGGTGCGGACCCGAATGATTCCAGTGGACTATGCCTCGCATGGTCCGCAGGTCGAGCAGTTGCGGGATGAGATCCTGGCTGTTCTGGGAGGCATCAGGCCCACTGCGGCGGAGATCCCGATGGTTTCCGCCTTGACTGGGCAGTGGCTGGCCGGCCCGGAGTTGGATGCCGGCTACTGGTACTCCTCGCTGCGGGAGACGGTGGAGTTCGACAGGGCCGTGAAAGCGCTGGGCGATTCCGGTCACGGCGTCTTCGTGGAGTGTTCTCCGCATCCGGTGTTGATCCAGGCTGTCGATGCCGCTGTCACGGTGGGAACTTTGCGTCGTGATGACGGTGGCGCGCAGCGTCTGGTGGGATCGTTCGCCGAGGCGTTCGTGCGGGGTGTTCCGGTCGAGTGGCCCGAGGTGCTGGGTCGGGGAACCGCCGTCGACCTGCCGACGTACGCGTTCCAGCGGCGCCGGTTCTGGCCCGAGGCGCCCGCCACTTCTGCCAGGCCGTTGGACGACTGGCGTTACCGGATCACCTGGCAGCTGTCGCAGCCCGATGGTGTCGCCCCGGTGCTGTCCGGGACGTGGCTGGTGGTCGGTACCGATCGGGTCGGCCCGGCGGTTGCCGAGGCGCTGGCGGTTCACGGTGCCGAGGTGGTCATGGTCCCTGAGTTGGATGCCGCGTTGCTGGCGGGGGCGGCGGGTGTGGTGTCGTTGCTGGCCTTGGACGAGACTCCCGACCTGGACTACCCGTGGCTGGCCACAGGACTGACCGCGACCGTGGAACTGGTCAAGGCCGTCCACCGGGCTGAGGCGGAGATTCCGGTCTGGGTGCTGACTCGTGATGCGGTCCAGGCCGGTGCCGCTGACGTCACGACCGATCCGGTTCAGACGGCGGTGTGGGGTTTGGGCCGTGCGGTGGGTTTGGAGCGTCCCGAGTTGTGGGGTGGTCTGGTCGACCTGTCGGAGGGGTTCGGCGGTGCGGCTCTGGTGTCGGTGCTGGCGGATGGCACTGAGGATCAGGTGGCTTTGCGGTCTGAGGGTGTGTTCCTGCGCCGTCTGGTTCGGGCTGAGACCCGTCGTGCGGTTCCTCGGGAGTGGTCGCCGCGGGGGACGGTGCTGCTGACCGGTGGCACGGGTTCGATCGGTGTGGGCATCGGTCGATGGTTGGCCGAGCGTGATGCCCGGCGGGTGGTGTTGACGTCGCGGTCGGGTCCGTCGGCGCCGAACGTGGCGACTTTGGCGGCTTCGGTGGCTGAAGCGGGCACGGGTGTCGAGGTGATCAGCTGCGACCTGGGTGAAGCCGGTCAGGTGGCCGGGATGGTGTCGTGGATCGAGGAATCTGGTCCCGGTTTGTCGACGGTGTTGCACTCGGCGAATCTGCCCTATTTGGCGTGGGTGCAGGACACCGATCGTGAGGGTCTGGCCGCCGCGCTGGGTGCGAAGGCGGCCGGTGCTGTGCATCTGGATCAGGCCACCGCGGGCCTCGATATTGACGAGTTCGTGTTGTTCTCGTCGATCTCGGCCACGTGGGGCAGTAACGATCATGGTGCCTACGCGGCCGGGAATGCGTTCCTGGATG